>DASPTY010000059.1:0-23874 GCA_035623175.1 Candidatus Limnocylindrales bacterium
GTTTACCCGGCGACTTCGACGAGTTCGACGAAACAACAAATCGCCGTTGCAAACAGCTCTGGAGTCGCTACGGTCACACTGACTCTTCCGGCGTCAGGCACCACAGTGAACGTGATGGCTGAAGGGCCCTATGGCCTCGGCCATCCGACTGCTCCATTCCAGGTGAAGGCGAACTAAGGTCGGCGGTCTGGTTTCGCTGCTTGCGTTGCCAATCGCGCCATGCGCCAAAATATGTCGCTTGAAGCGGCGTCTGCCCTTTGGTCCTAAGGAAGTGTAACGACTAGGGTTTTGGGCACGTCGAAGATATAGTGGACACAGTGCACGAACGCGGTTAAGCGATCCAGAAAGTCTGAATTGCTCGATTCAGTCTTTCGCTGGACGCGCCTTCCGCCTCTTGCTAATTTTCGGCGTAGACGAACTCTCAAGACAGGCGAGACACTCGTCGATTTGAGGAGTGCCAGTGACGGACTTTAGAGCTGATTCCAAGGGCGAGACGAATGCCCGGTCATCTTCTCCTTACAATTCATCCCCCAAGAAGCATCGCTGGTGGATATGGCTGGTTGGCGCGCTTGTTTTGATTGCCGTTGTTGTGTTCTGGCAGCGCCGTGGCGCAACGCCGCAAGCGAAGACCACCGGCGACGCCGGCCCCAGGCCAGTGACAGTTTCCGCGGCTGTGGCCAAACAAGGCGACATCGGGATTTTTCTGGATGCGCTTGGCACAGTGACGCCGGTTTATACCGTGACCGTAACCAGCAGGGTGCAAGGCGAGATCACCAAGGTCTACTACCAGGAAGGCCAGATGGTGCACACGGGCGATCCGCTGCTGGAGATTGACCCGCGCCCCTACCAAGCGCAGTTGACGCAGGTGGAGGGTCAACTCGCGCATGATCAGGCCGTACTCAACGAAGCGAAGATCGACTTCGAAAGGTACAAGCTAGCATATAGCCGAAACGCGATCGCCAAACAGCAACTTGACGACCAGCAGCAGGTGGTGCTTCAGGACGAAGGCACGGTGAAGAATGACGAAGGGCAACTGGCCAACGCAAAAGTGAACCTCGCGTACACGCACATCACATCGCCCATCGATGGGCGCGTCGGGCTGCGCTTGGTGGACCCCGGAAACATCGTGCAGGCGAATAGCGCGACGGCGCTAGTGGTCATCACGCAACTCGAGCCGATCACCGTAATTTTCAGTATTGCGGAAGATCATCTTTCCCAAGTCCAACAGCAACTTCGCAAAGGACGGAAGCTCGTGGTCGAGGCCTACGATCGCACGCAAGCTCAGAAACTTGCGACCGGGAGCTTGCTGACATTGGACAACATGATTGACACCACCACCGGAACGCTAAAACTCAAGGCTATTTTCCCGAACAAGGACGGGGCTCTTTTCCCCAGCCAGTTCGTGAATGTACGACTTCTCGTGGATACCCTGCACAACGTCATCTTGATTCCTACGCCAGCGATCCAGCGGAACGCGCAAGGCGCATTCGTCTATGTCATCAAGAGCGACCAGACGGCGTCTATGCGGACGGTTACGCCCGGCACAACCGATGGAACGGTCTCTGCGATTGAGGGAGTCGAGCCGAGCGAAGTCGTCGCGACGAACGGCTTCGATAAATTGCTGGATGGCGCAAAAGTCAGCGTACGCGCGCCGCGTACCAGCGAGAATGCAGGCAGCCAGAGCGGGGGCACGAAGCCGGAAGTTGCTGCGCCAAGTAGCTCAGGTGCGCGCGATAAAAAAGGAGCGCCGGGGCATTGAGTCCGTCTCGCCCATTTATTCTGCGGCCGGTAGCGACGTCGCTGTTGATGGCGGCGATTCTGCTTGCGGGTTTTGTCGCCTACCTGCAACTGCCCGTCTCGGCTTTGCCTGAGGTTGATTACCCGACCATCCAGGTGGTTACGTTTTATCCCGGCGCTAGCCCCGACGTCATGGCGTCCGCCGTAACCGCGCCGTTGGAACGGCAGTTCGGCCAACTCCCGGGGCTGAACCAGATGACGTCCACAAGTTCGGACGGCAGCTCCATCGTTGTCCTGCAATTTTCGCTGGACTTGAACATTGACGTTGCGGAACAAGAAGTGCAAGCCGCCATCAATGCGGCGCAAACGTACTTGCCCACGGATTTGCCGGTCCCTCCCATTTACAGCAAGACCAACCCCGCCGACGCGCCGATCCTGACCTTGGCGCTCTCCTCCAAGACGCTGCCCCTCTCTCAGGTCGAAGATTTGGCGGACACGCGCTTCGCACAGAAAATTTCGCAGTTGCCCGGCGTTGGCTTGGTCAGCATCAGCGGGGGACAGAAGCCGGCAATCCGAGTGCGGGTGAATCCCACGGCGCTCTCGGCGTACGGCATAAACCTCGAGGACGTTCGCACGGCATTGCAGGCGACCAGCCTGGACCAAGCCAAAGGCAACTTCGACGGGCCGCAGCAGGATTATCAGATTGAGTCCAACGATCAACTGCTGAACAGCATTGACTTTGAAAAAGTGATCATCGCCTATCACAACGGCTCGCCGGTAACGCTGTCGGACGTTGCCTCGGTCGAAAACGGCGTGGAAAACGTGCGCCAGGCTGCCTGGATGAACGAGACTCCCGCAGTCATCGTCAATATCCAGAGGCAGCCCGGGGCAAACATTATTCAGGTTGTGGACCGGATCAAGAAGCTCATGCCGGTGTTGAAAAGCAATCTTCCCGCAGCAGTCCAGATTGACGTCCTGACCGACCGAACTACGACCATCCGCGCTTCGGTGACAGACGTCGAATTCGAACTCATGCTCACCGTGGCCCTGGTCGTCATGGTCATTTTTCTGTTCTTGAGGAATCTTTCGGCGACGGTAATTCCCAGCGTCGCCGTCCCGCTTTCCCTCGTGGGAACTTTTGGAGTGATGTACCTTTCCGGATTCAGCCTGAACAACCTAACGCTGATGGCCCTCACCATTTCCACGGGATTCGTGGTGGACGACGCCATCGTCATGATTGAAAACATCATCCGTTTTTTGGAACAGGGCGATTCGCCGCTGGAGGCCGCGCTCAAAGGCTCTGAACAAATCGGCTTCACGATTGTTTCTCTAACGATTTCCCTTATCGCCGTATTGATTCCGCTGCTCTTCATGGGAGACATCGTCGGCAGGCTATTCCGCGAATTTGCCATTACGTTGAGTGTGACCATTCTCGTTTCGGCGGTGGTTTCCCTCACGCTGACGCCGATGATGTGCTCCCGCTTGCTGAAAAGCACGCATGGCCGGAAACAAAGCCGCTTTTATGAGGCCTCGGAGCACGCCTTCCAAAGCATCATCGGGTTCTACGCCAGGACATTGAAGTGGGTATTAAAGCACCAGTTTGCCACGCTGATGGTTGCCGCAGGGACGCTGGTCTTTACCGTGGTCCTTTATGTGGTCATTCCGAAGGGCTTCTTTCCGGTTCAGGATACGGGAATTATTCAGGGGATTTCCGAGGCGGCGCAGTCCATATCGTTTCCCGCGATGGCACAAAAGCAGCAACAACTCTCGCACATCATTCTGCAGGACCCCGCGGTTGAGAGCCTCTCTTCGTTCATAGGGATTGATGGAACGAATGTCACGCTGAACAGCGGGCGCATTCAGATTAACTTGAAGCCGCTCGAGGTGCGCAAGATCAGCGCCTCTGAGGTGATCCGGCGCCTCCAGCCGGCATTGGAAAAAGTGGACGGCATTACGCTGTACATGCAGCCCGTGCAGGACCTGACCGTCGAAGACCGCGTCAGCCGAACGCAATTTCAATATACGCTGGAAGACCCGGATCAGCGGGAATTGAATCTGTGGACCGCGAGGCTCATGTCCAAGCTGGTCCGTCTCCCCGAATTGCGCGATTTGGCCACCGACCAGCAAACTTCCGGCCTCGCAGCCTCGCTGGTCGTCGACCGCGTAACCGCTTCGCGCATGGGCATCACTCCCCAAGCGATTGATCAGACGCTTTACGATGCGTTCGGCCAGCGGCAGGTCTCCACCCTCTACACTCAGTTGAACCAATACCACATCATCCTAGAGACTAGGCCGGAGTTTCAGTCCAGCCCCGCGAAACTCGAGGACGTTTACGTTCGCTCAGCCGTAGCCCCGACCGCACTCACCACCGCGACTTCCACCACCATCACCGCCACCTCCGCTAGCGGCGGCTCCGGCTCGTCAGCCAGTAGTCCCCGCGCGTCCACAAACACAGCGGCCAGCACAGGTTCGGCGACTCCGAGCGCAGTAACTTCGCTGAATGGTGCGGCCGTACCGCTCAGCACCTTCAGTCATTTCGAGATGAAAAGCAGCCCTCTGTCCGTGAATCATCAGGGGCAGTTCCCAGTGGTGACCATTTCCTTCAACCTGGCGCCGGGCACCTCCCTTGGCGAAGCGACAGCTGCGATCGAACAAACTCAAAAGGACATCAACATGCCCTTGAGCGTGCAAGGGGCATTTCAGGGTACCGCCGCATCGTTTCAATCCTCACTCTCCAATGAGCCGCTGCTTATTCTCGCTGCGCTAGTCACCGTATACATCGTGCTCGGCGTCCTCTACGAGAGCTACATTCATCCCGTCACGATTCTCTCCACACTGCCCTCGGCAGGAGTGGGAGCCATCCTCGCCCTGCTGCTTTGCCGCTCGGAACTAAGCGTGGTCGCGCTCATCGGAATTATTCTTCTGATTGGCATTGTCAAGAAGAACGGCATCATGATGATTGACTTTGCCTTAGAAGCGGAGCGCAACGAAGGGAAGAAGCCGGAAGATGCCATCTTCGAGGCCTGCCTATTGCGGTTCCGGCCCATCATGATGACGACCATGGCCGCTTTGCTTGCGGGCTTGCCTTTGGCGCTCGGCACCGGCATCGGCTCGGAACTGCGCCGGCCCCTGGGTATCTCGATGGTGGGCGGCCTGATCCTGAGTCAAGTCCTGACGCTCTATACCACGCCCGTCATTTATATCTTCTTCGACCGGCTGGCCGAGCGTTTTGCGCCGCGCGGCGCAGCGGAAAGCGGGCCGCAAGTCGCCCCGGCGGATTGATGCCATGAGCCTATCGTCTCCATTCATCCATCGGCCGGTGGCCACCACTTTGCTCACGGCTGCGATCGCGCTCTCGGGAGCAGTCGCCTTTCGCGTGTTGCCCGTGTCTGCGCTGCCGCAAATTGACTTCCCGACGATTTCGGTGGGTGCGGGCTTGCCGGGGGCGAGTCCGGAGATCATGGCGTCTGCCGTTGCGACGCCGCTGGAACGGCAGTTCGGGCGGATTGCCGGCGTGAGCGAAATGACGTCGTCAAGCTCCTTGGGGACCACGAGCATCACCTTGCAGTTTGACTTGAATCGCAACATTGATGGTGCTGCGCGCGACGTGCAAGCAGCCATCAATGCGGCGCGCAGCTATTTGCCGTCCAATCTTCCCAACAATCCCACGTACCGCAAGGTGAATCCCGCCGACGCGCCCATCATGATCCTGGCGCTGACTTCTACCGTGTACGACCGCGGCGGGCTCTACGACGCCGCGTCGACGATCATGCAACAGCGCCTGTCGCAAGTGCAGGGAGTAGGCCAAGTCGCCGTGGGCGGCAGTTCGCTTCCCGCTGTCCGCGTGGAACTCAATCCCACGCAGCTCAACAGCTACGGCCTGGGTGTGCAGGACGTTAGCGCGATGTTGAGCCGCCAGAATGCCAACGCTCCCAAAGGCCAGATCACCGACGGGAATAACTCCGCGGACATTCTTGCCAATGACCAGTTGCTGAAGGCCGTAGATTACATGCCGCTGGTCGTCGGTTATCACAATGGAGCGGCGGTCCGATTGTCCAATGTGGCGGAAGTGCTGGACAGCACGGAGAACTTGCGGGCGGCAGGCTTCGTCAACGGAATTCCCAGCGTGATGATCATCATTTTCCGCCAGCCGGGCGCAAATATTATTGATACGGTCGACCGGGTGCGCGCGGCACTGCCCTCACTCAAGGCGTCAATACCCTCCGCAATTGACGTGAACGTGGTATTGGATCGCACGCAGACGATTCGCACTTCGGTGAGGGACGTGGAGCGCACGTTGACCATTTCCGTGTCTCTCGTGATCCTGGTGGTGTTCCTCTTTTTGCGGAACGTGCGTGCCACGCTAATTCCCAGTGTCGCCGTGCCGGTCTCGCTGATTGGCACATTCGGCGTGATGTATCTTTGCCACTTCAGCATCGACAACCTCTCCCTAATGGCACTGACCATCTCGACCGGTTTCGTGGTGGATGATGCAATCGTTGTGATCGAGAATATCACTCGCTATCTCGAAAAGGGAATGGCGCCGATGGAGGCAGCGCTGCGAGGCGCCCGGGAAATCGGGTTCACCGTGCTTTCGATCAGCTTTTCGCTGGTGGCCGTGTTTATCCCCATCCTGATGATGGGCGGAATCGTGGGCCGGTTGTTTCGCGAATTTGCCGTTACCCTCTCCGTGGCCATTTTGGTTTCGCTTCTGGTTTCGCTGACCACGACTCCCATGATGTGCTCGCGCCTCCTAAAGCACATCCGCGCAGACCAACAAGGCAGGTTCTATCGCGCTTCCGACAAAGTATTCGCGTGGATTCTTTCCGTCTATGAGCGCAGCCTCGGATGGGTGCTGGAACATTCCAGGCTCACCTTGGCGGTTTTGGGCATCACCATAGCTTTCAACCTTTATCTCTTCTGGGTCGTGCCCAAGGGCTTTTTCCCGCAGCAGGACAACGGCACGGTTTTCGGAGGGATCCAGGGTCCGCAGGACACTTCCTTCCAAGCGATGCAGGCGGCGGTCGCGCGCATTGTGAATGTCGCCAAGACGGACCGAGCGATTGCCAACGTGACGGCCTTCACGGGCGGTGGCGGCGCCACCAACAGCGGGCGCATCTTCATGTCGTTGAAACCCCTCGCGGAGCGCAAGGTCTCCGCCAGCCAGGTTATCGATCGCTTGCGACCCCAACTTGCCAGTGTCTCCGGCGCTAACACCTTCCTGCAAGCTGGACAGGACGTGGGGATCGGTGGCCGGATGAGCAGCGCCCAGTTTCAATACACGATCCAAAGCGACAATCTCCAGGACCTGGTGCAATGGGGTCCGGTCCTCTTGCAACAAATGCGCAAACTGAAGTTGCTGACCGACGTGAACACGGACCAACAAAACAGCGGTTTGCAGATGATGCTCACCTACGATCGGGCCACGGCTATGCGACTCGGCATCACCCCGCAGATGATCGACAACGCGTTGTATCAGGCCTTCGGCCAGGCCCAGGTTTCCACAATGTTCACGGGCATCAACCAATACCATGTGGTTCTGGAGGTCGCGCCGAAGTATTGGCAGTCTCCCGTTTCACTGCAAGACGTCTATATTCGCCCCAAGCAGGGTACTGTCGTTCCCCTCAGCGCGATTGCGCATTATGAGCCGGCGACCGCTCCGCTCGCCGTCAACCACCAGGGGCAATATCCTTCGGTCACAATTTCTTTCAACCTCGCCCCTGGCGTGGCGTTGGGCGATGCTTCCCGGGCCATCCTTGACATGCAGCAGAAGATGGGAATGCCCAATACCATTCGCGGAATGTTTTCCGGTACGCTTCAAGCATTTCAGTCTTCCCTTGCATCGCAACCTATTCTCATCATTACTGCGCTCATGGCCGTCTACATCGTGCTTGGGATTCTGTACGAGAGCTACATTCATCCCGTCACCATTCTTTCCACGCTGCCCTCCGCCGGCGTGGGCGCGGTCCTTGCCCTCATGCTGTTTCGCACTGAGTTGAGTGTTATCGCCTTAATTGGAGTGATTCTATTGATCGGCATCGTGAAGAAGAACGCGATCATGATGATTGACTTCGCTCTCGCCGCGGAGCGCACGGACGGCAAAGGTCCCAAGGAAGCCATTTTCCAGGCATGCCTGTTGCGATTCCGCCCGATCATGATGACCACTACGGCTGCTCTTTTTGGCGCATTGCCCCTGGCTTTGGGAAGGGGCGCGGGCTCAGAACTGCGACGCCCGCTCGGCATCGCCATCATTGGCGGATTGATCTTGAGTCAGATGCTTACGCTGTACACCACCCCGGTTGTGTATCTCTCGCTGGATCGGCTTCGCGTGAACTGGCTGCGTGCGCGCGGCAAGCTGCAGCGTCCGGCAGAACTTGGGTCGCTATCGTGAGGGGCTTTGCTGGAAGGAACATTCGAGCATGAAGTGCAGACGATATTGTCAGAATGAAGAAAGAACAAAAATGAAATCCGGGAGGTCCACGCGCGCGGCTGCGGTGGTCTTTTGCGTGGCAATCCTGCTTCCGGGCTGCAGTGTTGGGCCAAAATACAACCGTCCGCCAATGCAAACTCCCGCCAGTTTCAAGGAAGTCACGCCAGACGATCTCAAGAAGATGGATGGATGGAAGGTCGCCGAGCCACAGGACACGGCTCTTCACGGCAAGTGGTGGGAAATTTTCCGCGAGCCGGAGCTCAGTAAATTGGAAGAGCAAATTGACGTTTCCAACCAGAACATCGCCGCGGCGTTTGCGAATTTCATGGCCGCGCGGGCGCTGGTGCGTCAGGCACGCTCACAATATTTCCCAACGGTCACGGTAGGCGCGAGCATAACGCGCCAACATCAGCCCCCATCTGCGAGTGGGGCAGCCGGCTCGCCCTCAGGAACTACCTTCACCTCTTACTCGCTGCCGTTTGAAGCTTCGTGGACCCCGGATTTTTGGGGCCGCGTGCGCAACACGGTTCGCGCAAACGTCGCCAACGCGCAAGCCTCGGCGGCTGACCTGGAGAACACACGCCTCACGGTCCAATCGGAACTCGCCGTGGATTACTTTCAGTTGCGCGGCCAGGACGCCCTGAAGCAACTGCTCGATTCGACCGTCGAGGCGTACGAGAAGTCTCTTGAACTCACGAAAGTGCTTTTTGAAACGGGCATCAGTTCGGATGAAGCCGTGGCGCAAGCCGAGACGCAATTGGACTCGGCGCGCGCGGATGACACCAATCTCGGAATCCTGCGCGCGCAATATGAGCACGCTATCGCGCTGCTGGTCGGGCAGCCGGCTTCGAGCTTCTCTCTCGGTGTGGAGCCGTTGAAAACTCCTCCTCCGGCTATCCCCTTCGGCGTTCCTTCGCAGCTTCTGGAGCGGCGCCCGGACGTCGCGGCAGTCGAGCGCTTAATGTCACAGGCAAACGCCCAGATTGGGGTGGCCCGCGCGGCCTTCTTCCCGACTCTCACCCTTGGCGCGTCCGCCGGATTCTCGAGCACGAATGGCTCGAGCTGGCTGAGCTGGCCGAACCGCTTCTGGTCCGTGGGGCCGGCCGTCTCAGAGACGATCTACGATGGCGGGCTGCGGCGCGCTACGGTCGAACAGTATCGCGCCCTTTACGACCAGGCAGTGGCCAACTATCGCCAGACCGTGCTGACCGCATTCGAGCAGGTCGAGAACAGCCTGGCCTCGCTCCGGATTCTCTCGCTTCAGATTCAGCAGCAGGACGATGCCGTGAAAGCCGCCGAGCGCGTTCTCACGCTGGCGACCGATCGCTATCGGCTGGGAATCGATCCCTACCTAAACGTGATCGTGGCGCAAGCCAGCTATCTAAGTAACCAACAAATCGCGGTCAACCTGCGCATCCAGCAAATCGTTTCCAGTGTGCAATTGATCGAAGCAGTAGGCGGCGGTTGGGACGCTTCGACGCTGCCAACGTCCAAACAGATTATTTCGAGAGAGGCGATTCCTTCGGCAACGCCGGGCGGATCCGCCGCCAAAGCAGTTCCCTCGCAGACTACTCCTCCTAGTGCACCTTGACCGGCATTGACGGCCTCCCTTACAGCGGCAGGCGCAAGTGGGCTTTGCACCCGGGGCCATCCGTGCGATTTTCCAGCGTGAGGGAACCGCCGTGCGCTTCGGCAATCTGACGACTGAGAACCAGGCCGATGCCGGAGCCTCCCGGCTTGGTGGTGAAAAAGGGAACAAACAGATTGGCAGGATTGGAGATGCCCGGGCCCTCATCAAATATCAGTAGGTCCAGAAATGCGGCATGGCAAGACCATTCCAAGCGCACGCTTCCGTGGGTCTGCTTCGCAGCGTCAATGGCATTACGGACAATGTTGATCAGCAATTGTTCGAGTTGGTCGCGGTCGGCTTGAATCGTGACCTGCGGACCTTCCACGAGACTCGCGGGGAGCAGCCTTTCCAGCGCGGCCACGTGATGGACCACTTCTGAAAAATCAACGGACGTCAGCGTTGGCTTCGGCAAGCGCGCAAGCTGCGTATACGCACCCATGAAGCGCCCCAGAGCTTCGGTGCGCGAGTGAATGATAGTCAGGCCTTGTCGGATGTCGTCGAACAAAGACGCTTCTTCCTTTGGAGTTTCCACGCGCAGAAGCGAGGTCTCGAGGCTCTGGGCGACGGATTGAATGGGCGCGAGCGAATTGTTCAGCTCATGGCCCAGCACTCGGATAAGCCGCTGCCACGCCTGGCGCTCTTCTTCGCGCAACGCGCGCCGCAGGTCTGTCAACACAACGAGATGATGAGGCGATCCACCCTGGCGGAAGGAGCCGCGACGCATGCCCCACCGGCCGGAGCCGCCCGGAAAGCTCAACTCCATCGTTCGCGCGGGCTCGCCTCCCAGGCAATCTCCGAGGCCCAGTTCTGAGGCGGTGAGCCCGAGGGTGCGTTCCGCGGGGCGGTCCAGTAGGCGTTCGCCGGCGCGGTTGACAAGTTTCAGCTTCTTGTCAGCGTCAAACGTGAAGACGGCTACGTCGATCTCCTCCATTACCGTGCGCAACAGCGCTGTGGCCTCCAGGGCGCCGAGCCGCTGCTGGCGGAGTACTTCGCTCAGGGCATTGACTTCGATCATGACTTCGCCCATGGAGTCGTCGGGGCGCGCTCCACGTCCACGGAGGGAAAAATCCTCCTCACGCATCGCGGCAAGCAGATTTGACAGCGTTTGCAAAGAGAACATGACGCGGGAGCGCAAAGAGGCGGCAAATCCCAGCCATGCGCCTGCGATGAGTATGGTCAGTGTCCAAGCGGTCTGCGTCGAGTAAGGGCCGAACCACAAGAGAAGAAGGGCAATCAGCGAACCTGGAAGTCCGGCCGCGAGGGCAAAAAGCTGAATTCGCCGTTCGTAAGTAAGCTTCTTCATTCCAGGCCGAATTTTTGCAATCGGCGGTAAAGGGCGCTGCGGCTCAGGCCCAGAGCTTCCGCAGCCTTGCTGACGTTTCCGTCGTGCCGCGCAAGCGTCCGTTGGATCAGATGTTTTTCTACCTCCTCCAGGCTCATCTCTTCAAGGCGCAGGCTGGCTCCGGAAGCCGGCGCGCGCAAGCCAAGATCGGTCGTGCGAATCATGGGACCGGGGGAAAGCAGAACCGCGCGCTCGATGGCGTGATCGAGTTCGCGGACGTTTCCCGGCCATGGATGATCGCGAAGGGATTGCATGGCTCCCGCATCAAATCCGGAAATTTTCTTACGGTAACGCTCGATGTAGACGCGCAGGAAATGATTGGCAAGCAACTCGATGTCGCGTCCCCGCTCACGCAGGCTGGGGAGGCGAATCTCGATGGTGTTGAGGCGGAAAAGCAAATCTTCGCGGAAACGGCCGGCGGCAACTTCGGCTTGCACGTCCACATTTGTCGCGGCGAGCACGCGCACGTTAACGCGGCGCGAGTGCGAAGAGCCCACACGCTCGAATTCGCCGGTTTCGAGCACTCGCAAGAGCTTAGCCTGCAAATTGAGCGGCACATTCGCGATTTCGTCGAGGAACAGTGTTCCCGAATCTGCGATTTCAAAGCGGCCGATGCGATCCGCACGCGCGTCGGTGAACGCTCCCTTGACATGGCCGAACAGCTCGCTCTCGAACACGCCGCTCGACAACCCGCCCGCATTCACCGTCACCATCGGTTTGTTGGACCGGTCAGACAGCGCATGGAGCGTCCGCGCGACCACCTCTTTGCCGGTGCCGTGCTCTCCGGTGATCAATACGTTCGCGTCGGACGGCCCAATACGCGCGATAAGTTCGAGTACGGGTCGCATCGCTTCCGACTCGGCGATGAGCGTGGGCCGCGCTTCCACGCTGAGCAACCGGTTCTCCGCTTCAAGGCGCGTGGCTTGCCGCAGCGCCTGGCGCAAATCAATCTGGGTGCGAAGAATGCTGAGGAGCCGCGCATTCTCCCAAGGTTTCTGCAGGAAATCGCGCGCGCCGAGGCGCATGGCTTCCACCGCAAGCTCCAGGCTGCCCCACGCAGTCATAACAATGACGGGGAGAGTGCTGTCGAGCGATTGAATCCGGGTAAGCAAATCCAAACCTTCTTTGCCGGAAGTGGTGTCGCGCGTGTAGTTGAGATCCATGAGCACGGCATCGAATTCGCGCGCTTCGATGGCGCTCAGGATCTCGGCGGGCGAAGCGGTAAGCTGGGTTTCAAATCCTTCGTTCTTGAGCAGCAGGCGCAAAGATTCGCGGATGTCCGCCTGGTCGTCGGCAACTAGCACGCGGTGCCGGTTCTGCAGTGCTGTTTTCATCGATTTAGCGAAGCCTCCGCTATTCTACTTCGGTTCGCGTCGAAACTTGCGTGATTCCATCTTCGAGCGAAAACTCTTGCATCTTTATTCATAGCGCAACGCCACGTTGGGATCGACGCGGGCAGCGCGGCGGGCCGGGAAGAAGGCCGCGAGACCTGTGATCACGAGAATTAGGAATGCCGCCCCGACAATTGTTGTAGGGTCGTGAGGGGTGAGGCCATAGAGCATGCTCGAAATCAAACGCGAGGCTAACCACGCCGCCGGGACGCCCAAAACGATGCCGGCCAAGACTAAGATCAGCGATTCGCGGATAGCCATCCAAAGGATTTCGTGCCGTTCAGCGCCGAGCGCCATGCGCAGACCGATTTCAGCAGTGCGGCGCGCAACCTGATGCGCCACCAGGCCATAAACACCAACTGAGGTCAGCACGAGTGCCAGCAGGCCGAACGCGCTTGCGAGGAGCGCAAACATGCGGTCATGTTGAAGCGAGCGATGGATTACCTGGTCGATCGTCCTGACATCATAAACGGACACGTCTTGATCCATGCGTTCGATTTCGCCGCGGATCTCGGCGCTCACTGTTGCGGGGTTGCCGACCGTGCGCGCATGGACTTCATACGAGCGCTTCCCGAGGTTCTGGGCAAGCGGTTGATAAAACATCGGCGGCGCCACTTCGCGAACATCACGGTATTTGGCATTCCCAACGACTCCTACGATTTCAATGAGATTGCTCGAACCTGGGCCTCGATCGCCGAAATGTTGGCCGATGGGGTTCTCGTCGTTGAAAAACTTCCGGGCAAATTCCCGATTGACAACCGCGACTCGCGGAGACTTCCCTTGATCTTGCTCACGGAATTCGCGTCCGGCGAGGACCGGAATCCCGACCGTCTCGAAGAAACCAGGACCAACGAGGTTGTCCGCCACTTGTGCGTATTGTTCCCCACCGTGGCCTTGGGGCACCCAGATTGTCTCGTTCCATCCTCCCCTCCCAAAGACGGCGTCTCCTGCCAGGCTCACGGAAAGCACTCCCGGGAGAACAGCGAGGCGTTCGGTCAGCTGGCTCCAAAACGCTTTCCAGTCCTGGACCGATTTGCTTGCGGAAGGGTCAACAGTCATCAGGACCAGGTTCTCGTGCGCCAAACCCAGTTCCGTGGTGGCCAAGTTCCTCAAAGTACGTACGAGCAGCCCCGCGCCGATGAGAAGCGCTAATGAGAGCGCCACCTGAAAGATAAGGAGCTTCCGAGCGAGCGGCAGGCGCGCAACGTCCTGGAGCGACGACACGTTTTGAGTAATTGCAACGATGTCCCTGCGCACAGCGCCAAACGCAGGTAACACCCCGGAAAGCAGCCCGGTAAGAATCGATATGGCAAGGCTGAAGCCGAGGATTCGCCCGTTTAGCTGGTAAGTGAGAGGAGTACTTTGCTCATTCGCGAGGAGAAACATTACAAGGAGCCGGTGACCCCAGGCCGCAACTAAAAGGCCTGCCCCTCCCCCCAGAAGTGCCAAAAAAAGGTTCTCGGTAAGTAATTGCCGAACGATATGCCACCGGCTTGCGCCAATTGCCTGCCGGATACCAATCTCCCGCGAGCGGGCAGCGGAGCGGGCCACCAGAAGACTAGCCAGATTGCCGCACGAAATCAAAAGGACAAGGCCTGTCATCCCAAGCAGAATCTTCAACGTATTGGAGTATTCCCAGTATTGCCAGCGGAAGCCGGAAGTTCCTGTCGTGGCGCGGTTCACGATGAGTTTTTGTCCCAGGAACTCTTCCCGATCATGCGCTGGCCAGTTCGTCATTTCGTTGGTTAAAGCCCCCAGCGCTTGGAGGAACAGTGGCTCGAGTTGTGCGCGAGCTTGCGGGATCGAGATACCAGGCTTCAGGCGACCAAGCACCCAAACCTCACCTGGGTTCGGATCAGACGCAAGGGGAACCCACATGTCCGGGAGCCGGCTCGGATCTACACCATAAAAGCTGGGCCCCATCACCCCGATCACGGTATACGGGATCCCACTCAAGTGCACCGTGGTGCCAACGGCAGAAGGGTCGCGCCCGAAACGCTGGCTCCAGAAAGGGTAGCTGAGCACAGCTACTTGGTTTGCGGCCCCTGGACAGTCGTCAGTCGGATTGATCTCGCGCCCGATTAGCGCGGTGACTCCAAGCGTTGTGAAAAACGGTCCAGACACTTCATGAACGACCGACTGCTCCGTCCCTCTCGCGGTTGCGCGAAAGACCCGAGTGTCACTCGTAAAGGCGATGACACCGGCCAGAACCGATGATTTCTTTTGAAAGTGCTCGAGTACAATGTACGGAAGATTGGACATCATCGCGCCATCTGGGTGCAGTCGGACGAACTCCACAAGCTCTTCGGGATTCCTTACTGGCAATTCCCGGAGCAGCATGGCATCTATGACGCTGAAGATGGCAGTATTTGCTCCGATACCGAGCGCTAGCGTGAGCACAGCGACGGAGGTGAAACCAGGGGACTTGGCGAGCATGTGGACGGCATAGCGCAAGTCTTGAAGAAGTCCGGACATATTTACCTCCAATCCGGAAACAGGAGCGAACGAGAGTCAGGCCAATCTCTATTGGGACGACTGGGCGGCTGCTGGAGCATCCTGATTGACGATCCAACCGTCGCGAAGCTGAATGATGCGATTGCCGTAGGCCGCATTCTTTTCCGAATGCGTTACCTGGACGATGGTAGTGCCCGCATCATTCAACCGTTTGAAGAGCTGCATGATCTCCTCGCCTTGCGCGGAATGGAGATTGCCGGTGGGCTCATCGGCCAAAATCAGTTTTGGATTCTGGATCACCGCGCGCGCCACGCCCACGAGCTGTTGCTGGCCACCTGAAAGCTGATTCGGAAAGAGATCTTTCTTCCCGACAATGTTGAAGCGATCGAGCGCATCACAGACCAGGCTGGCACGCTCTTTGTGCGGGATGTTTTTGTAAGAAAGTGGAATTTCGAGGTTTTCGTAGACGTTAAGAGTGTCGATCAGGTGATAACTTTGGAATACGAAACCGATGTTGTACTTGTGCAGTTCGTTTCGCTGTTTTGTATTCAGCTTATGGACTGGGTGGTCCGCGAAGTAGTATTCGCCGGACCACGCGCCGTCTAACATTCCCAGGATACTAAGCAAGGTCGATTTGCCCGCTCCCGACGGCCCCATGATGGTGACGAATTCGCCCGGTTGAATATCCAGGGTGATTCGGCGGAGAACGTAGAACTTCTGCCCTCCGGCCTCAAACACTTTTTCGAGGTTTTTCAATTGAATGAGTGGTGGCAAAGTGGTCCTCTCTTCTGTGAAAGGTTGATAGTCGCCACCATTCAAGCGCCCGTGCGCACTTCCTGGGTTTCTTCTACGATGCGTCCATCAAACAGGCGAATGGTGCGCTCTGCGAAATGCGAGTAACGCTCGTCGTGCGTCACCATGCAGATGGTGGCGCCGTTGCGGTGCAGGTCGCGCAACAATTCCATGACCGCTTCGCCATTTCGCGAATCGAGGTTCCCGGTGGGTTCATCCGCCATCAGGATGAGCGGGTCGCCCACGAGAGCACGCGCCACGGCGACGCGTTGTTGCTGACCGCCGGAAAGCTGCGAGGGATAGTGGCGCATGCGGTGAGCCATGCCCACACGCTGCAAGGCATGCTCCACCTTTTGCTTGCGCTCGGCAGCGCTGGTGCCGCGGTATGTGAGCGGCAGTTCCACATTCTCGTACACAGTCAGGTCGCCAATCAGGTTGAACGCCTGGAAGATGAACCCGATCTCGCGGTTGCGGATTCGCGTCCGCTCGCTCGCGGTCAGATTCGCCACTGGCTTGCCGTTCAGGAGATAGGTTCCTTCCGTGGGCGAGTCCAGCAAGCCCATGATCGAGAGCAACGTCGATTTGCCGCAGCCGGAGGGCCCGGAAATGGAAACATACTCTCCGCGGCCAACTTGCAGATGAATCTCCTCCAGGGCGTGTGTTTCCACCTCGTCGGTCAGGAAGACTTTCTTCACGCCTTCCATCTTGATCAGTACATTATTGGTTTCAGTCATTTTCGCTCCTAATTTCCAAGCCGTAAGTAATAAGTACGAACCTCGCCCGTTTCAATGTTCCTTTTCCTTTACGCTTCCTCATTCATAACGCAGTGCAATGATCGGATCCACGCGCGTCGCCCGTCGCGCCGGGACGTAGCTAGCGACGAACGCCACAACGACCAGCAACACGCTTACGCCGCCAAAGGTGACGGGATCAAGGGTGCTGATCCCGTAAATCTGGCTGGCGACGAGCCGGGTCGAGAAAGCCGCCAAAATCAACCCAACTACCAGTCCGCACAACGTTAGCGTGGCACTCTCACGCAGGACCAAGTGGAGTACATCGCCCGGAAGAGCGCCCATAGCCACGCGAATGCCAAATTCCCTTGTGCGCTGCGCTACCGAATAGGCCAGCACACCATATAGGCCCATCGCCGCCAACAACAAGCCGACGCTGCTAAGAACACTCAGCAGGCTGGCCGCGATCTTCGGTCCAAAGAGCGAAGCCGCAATGTATTCGGACATCGGCTCGGCGGCGAAGATGGTGAGCGCGGGGTCGATTGCAGAAGCTTCGCGGCGGATTGCCCCGATGGCATCACCAAGGGGACCTGAGGTGCGTACGTGAAACGTCAGGCCATACTCGGGCCGGAAAATCTGGCGGATGGGAATGTAGAAGTAAGGCTGATGGTTCTCCGTGACGCGATGATATTTGCTATCTTTGGCAACCCCGACAATAGTGAACCATTGCCCCCATCCATGCACTTTGCGGCCGAGGACGCTGCGGTTGGCGAGGAAGCGACGCACGAACTCCTGGTTGACGATCATCACCTTCTGCGACGTGAGGTCGTCGTGCAAGTCAAAATCGCGGCCTTCCAACAGCGGAATCTTCATGGAATCGAAGTAGCCGGGCGAGACGAGGTCGCGGTAAATCTTCATATTTTCGTTGAGGCCGGGGACATACCCCTCCACTTCCAGGGTTTCCCAGTTCCCGCCATGGAAGCCGAGAGGGACGGAATCGTCGTAACTGACGGTGGTTACTCCGGGAAGTTGCTCAAGCCGCTCGCGCAAGCGCCGGCAGAACGTGTCGGTCTGCTGTGCATCGTAGCCTGCGGTGGAAAAGTCGAATTCCGCCAGGGCTACGCCGTCAGGTGAAAAACCGGGGTCGATCGCCCGCGCGCTCCGGAAGCTCTGCAGGAACAGCGCTGCGCCGACTAAGGCAATTACCGCAAGAGCCACCTCCGAAACCACCATCAGGCCGCGCAAACGGTGCGCGTGGACTCCCGAAGCGCCGCTGCGTCCGCCTTGTTTCAGTGCATCGTTCACATTGGCCCATGAGGCGTGCAATGCGGGGACCAGGCCCGCGAGCACGGTGACGAGGACAGCCAGCGCCGCGCTGAAGATAAATACTTGGACATCCAGGGGCGGAGCCAGCATGACGGGTCGCTCGACCGCGGGTAGAAGCCAACGTAGAGCGCCACCCAGCCAAGCCGCGAGCAGTAAGCCGCAAACGGAGCCGGCGACAGCTACCAGGAGTGTCTCGGAAAGAAGTTGAGCCACAAGTCGCGAGGGCTTCGCGCCAAGCGCGAGTCGAATGCTGAATTCTTGTTGTCTTCCTATTGCGCGAGCCAAAAGGAGGTTGGCGAGATTGGCGCAGACAATCAACAGAACGACGCCGCCCGCGCCCATCAAGATGGTCACGGGAGTGAGAAGGATGGCCTGTGTACTGAAGTGGGATTCCCACACTGGAAGTACATTGGCGCCGATGCCCCTGTTCGAGTCCGCATCCGCTTCCGCCATGCGGTGAGCGAGCGATTGCGCTTCGGCACGGGCCTGGCCGATGTTGACTCCCGGAGCCAGCCGAGCCAGCAGCATGAAGTTGCGCGTATTGCGATCCTGCAGCATCCACACGCCGGTGTGCGTGAGTTGACCGTACATGGTCAGGGGCAACCAAAAATCGAAGTCCAGCCCTGCGAGCAGGCCGTGGAAGCCCTCCGGAGCGACGCCAATGATGGTGAACGGCGTGCGATTGATTCGCAGAATGCTGCCCAGGGCGGAAGGAGCGGAGCGGTAATGCGTTTTCCAGTAGTTGTGGCTGATTACGACGAGTGCGTGGGCGTTCTGCGCATCGTCGCGCTCTTCGGCGGAAAAGAAGCGGCCGGCTTCGGGTTGAATACCTAGCATGTCGAACACGCCGGCCGATACCATTTCGCCCCACACCCGCTCGGTGTCCGGTGCATCTCCCACGGAAAACACATAACCTCGGTGCGCGGTGACGAAGTTGACCAAGTGCAGATTGTCGCGAAAGTCGCGGAAGTCCAGATAGGACGTAGTGAGTGGCTCGCCGTCGGGAGCAGTATTCTCAATGGCCACGATGCGTTCCGGTGCAACGGCTCCGGGTAGAGGATCGAGGACCAGCGAGCGCATCCAACTGAAGATGGTGGTATTGGCGCCAATGCCGATGGCGATAGTGAGAACGGCCACGACGGCAAAGCCCGGACTGTGCCGAAGAGCGCGTAGAGTATAGCGAAGATCTTGTAACAAGATATTCATCTGCGTTGCACCTTTCTCACTCGTATCTCAAAGCCACCAGCGGATCGATTCGTGTCGCCCGCCGCGCGGGAATCCAGCACGCCATTAGTGCCACAAGGAAGAGCAACACGACTACCGCCACGAATGTCACCGGGTCCATCGGGCTCACTTCGAAGAGCTGCGACTGGATGAAGCGCGTCACCACCAAGGAGGCGAGAACGCCCGACGAAATGCCGATCGCGCCTGTAAGCGCCCCTTGTTTGAGGACCATCGCAAGGATTTCCCGCGCAGTCGCGCCGAGCGCCATGCGCACTCCGATCTCACGCGTGCGCTGTGCGACGGAATAAGAGATCACGCCGTAAATGCCGGCGGTCGCAAGCAAAAGAGCCGTCAAGGAGAAGATGCCGACCAGTGTCAGGGTAAACCGGCGCGCTTCCAGGGCGCCCGAGTAGACCTGGGAAAGGGTGCGGAATTGCGGGGGAATGTTCGGGTCGAGATCGTGAAGCATGCTCCGCGCGGCAGAAAACACCGCGTCGGGTGTGGTGCTTGTGCGTAAGACCACAGTAAAGCTCCAGGCGGCCCGTGGCCGCTGGCGATAGTCGACATAAACGGTGGGCCGAGGGGCAGACTCAAGTGAGTGGTCGCGAACGTCGCCAACCACGCCGACGACTGTTAGCAGGCGTGGGTCGCCATCCATGTTCCCGAATTCAATCGTCTGCCCGATGGGATCAGCCTTCGGCCACGTCTCCTGCGCCAGCGACTGGCTGATAAGCGCGGCGTGGGGCGCGTCCGTAGCGTCGCGCGTGTCGAACAGCCGACCTCGGACCAGGGGAATCGCCAAGGACTTGAAAAAGCCTTCCGAGGCGACGACGTAGTCCGCCTCTCCCAGATGCGATTTGTCCCGGAAGAGTTCGTCAAAAAAATTCGTGAATTCGCCGAGCAAGGCGGGATCTTTCTCCAGAGAGCCCTCCACAGATCGGCGAATCAGATCCTGTATGTGGGGCGAAATCTGCCCCGGGTTCATCAGAACGAACGACCCATCCGCAAAGCCCGCGCCCGAGAGCGGCAAATTGCTGGTACCGCCAACCTCTTCGACGTTCGGAATGGTTCGCAGCCGTGCCAGCAACTCGCTCAAAAATGCGCCGCGCTGCGATTGGTCGGAGATCTCGGGCAATCGCAATTCCATAGTGACCACTCCTTCGGTCCGAAAGCCCGAGTTCACAGACAGAACCCGCAAGAGGCTCCTTCCGAGCAAGCCGGCGCCGATCAACAAGGCCAGGGCCGTGGCGAGTTGCGCCGCCGCAATCAGCCGTCCGACACGCTGCTTGCCGAGGCCGCCCGCCTGTCCACGGCTCCCTTCGCTCAATGCGCCGCGAGGATCGCTGGAAGATGTCCGCAGAGCGGTGAGAAATCCCAGCGCAAGCGACACCGAGAAGGCCGTGGTGAGAGAAAATGCGAGCACCGAAAGGTTGATTGAGACGTCTTCAAGCCGTGGCAGGTCCTTTGGCGCAAGCACCAGCAATCCATTCAGTCCCCAAAAGGCCAGAAGAACTCCGAAGGCACCACCGATGATCGAGAGCAGAAATGACTCCGTAAGGAATTGCCGGATCAGCCGCGACTGCTGCGCGCCGAGCGCCGTGCGAACGGACAGCTCTTTCGCGCGCGAAACCGCCTGCGCGAGCATCAAATTGACTACATTGGCGCAGGCGATCAGCAAGAGGAAACCGGATGCACCCAACAGGAGGGTCAGTGTCGGCCGCGCGTTGCCCGTCATGGCTTCGCGCAACGGTTCTACCGCTACCGCGACCATCCCCGTGTCCTGGCCGAATTGCTGCTTGAGCCGCTGCGCAATTCCCTTCAACTCCGCCCGTGCTTCCCCTAAGCGCGTGCCATCGTGCAGCCTGGCGATCACATTCCAGTTATGCGCCGAACGGCTTGGTAGCTCGACAAAGATCTCGCGCGGAACCCAGATATCCGCGTTGTCTGGAAAGCGAAAACCCGGCGGCAACACACCGATGACCGACACGGACTTTTCACGTAGCTTCAAGTGAATGCTCGAAAGCTCGCGCGCGCCGCCCAGTACCTGCTTCCAATAGGCGTAGCTGACCAGCGCGGTGGTCTCTGCGCCAAATCGTTGTTCTTCCTGCGCGAATCCGCGGCCCAGGATCGGCTGGACGCCCATTACCTCGAAGAAGTCCCGGGAAACGGTTGACGAAACCACTCGGGACGCTTCATTTTCCCGTATGACGGTTTCAGTGAAAGCATTGAACTCGGCAACTCCCTGCAAGCAGTGATTCTGGGATCGCACGTCCTTGAAATTAGGGTCCGCGAAATTCATGCGACCGCCCTCGTTGTTCTGTTCCCAGAGCCGCACGATTTGCTCGGCGTTGCGATAGGGAAGCGGCCGAAGGAGCACGCCGTAGACGACGCTGAAAATGGCGGTGGTTGCTCCGACGCCCAGGGCCAGTGTGAAAATGGCCGCCACCGCGAACCCGGGATTCTTCCCAAGCATCCGGAAGGCGTAGCGCAGGTCTTGCCAGATCGTGAGCATCAGCAACTCCTACTCATACCTCAGGGCCACCATGGGATCGACGCGCGTGGCGCGGCGCGCGGGGATGTAGCATGCCGTCAGGGCTACGAGACAGAGCAAAAGGGCGACGGCGCCAAATGTCGCTCCGTCAGTGATTCCAACGCCGAAGAGCATGCTGCGCAGGAATCTCGTCAACACATACGAGACGCCAAGGCCGATGGCCAGGCCTGCCAGCGTGAGCCTTATTCCCTGACCGAGGACAGTCCGCAAAATGTCTCCACGTTGCGCGCCCATAGCCACGCGAATACCAATTTCGCGCGTGCGCTGACGTGTGGTGTACGCTACCACTCCGTAAATCCCCACAGCCGCCAGAATCAGCGAGAGCAAACCAAATGAACCGGCAAATGTTACGGCGACACGCTCAATCACGTTGCCGCCCTGCATGCTTACAGCAAGCGTCGTAACGTTGAACAGCGGCACGTCGGGATTAAGTTGATGGATAGTCTTTTCGACGGCGAAGCCAAGGGCTTGCGGCTCCCCAGCTACTCGGGCGTGGATAATCACTTCGTCGGTATAGCGCTGGAACAAAGGCAACAGAACCAGCGGCGCGGCGTCGTAGCTGAGGCGCCGGTATTTTCCATTTGCGGCAACCCCGACCACGGTGAACCAGCGACCATTCACCGCAATCCGCCTCCCGACTGCGTTTTGCCCCTTCCAGTAGCGATCCACAAGGGCCTGGTTGATGATAGCCACAGGTTGGGATTTCTCAGTGTCCTGATCGGTGAAATCCCGTCCAGAAATCAGCGCCGTTCGCATCGTGTGCAGGTAGTTCGGCCCGACCAGCCCGCGGTCAATCTCCATCGATTCGTGCGGCCGAGGCACATATCCTTCCGGCAGAGCCTCTTCGCTGTGAATGGTGAAATTGAGCGGAGAGAAATCCGCGATGGTTGCGGATTCGACGCCCGGCAGTTCTCTGCTCCTGGCCAGTAGCTGGCGGTGGAATTCCGTGCCCATCGCATCTGAATAACCCAGCGGGTCAAGTTCGTAGGTCGCGAGAAAGACATGATTAGGATCAAACCCAGCATCGAGTCTTTTGCTGTTCTGCAGGCTGCGGACGAACAACCCCGCGCAAATCAGCAGCAGAAAAGAGAGAGAGATTTGCGCGACCACCAAACCGCTTGAGAGCTGCGACCGGCGGACTCCACCTGACGTGCTGACCGCTTCCTCCTTCAGGACTGCCACGGGAGATATACCGGAAGTGCGCAGCGCGGGAAGCACGCCTGAAACTGCTGCGGTAACGATTGAGATCAGCATGGTTACCAGAAACACTATGCGATCAACATGGCCGTTCAAGGTCAGCGGCAGATTCAAGGGAGGAAAGAACGCGGCGAATGTACCGGAGGTCCAGGTGGTGAGAAGCATTGCCACCAAGCCGGCCGCCAGAGCCACCAGAAGACTCTCCACCAAAAGCTGGCGGAAAAGCCTCCATCGGCTCGCCCCCATAGACAGGCGCAGAGCAAGTTCGCGGCGTCGCGCCACGGAGCGAACGAGCATGAGATTCGCCACATTGGCGCAAGCCAACAGGAGCAACGCCGTGGCCAACGCCAACAGGATGGGCAGGGTTCCGTACAGATAAACGTTGGCCCCGAACGGCGAGCGCCAAAGCGGATCGGTCGTGATCTGGTTTGCCCCCTGGTGGGAGGTTGGGTACTGTTGGACGATGCCCTGCATCAATTGATTCAGTTCACCCTCAGCCTGCCGGCGGTCCACGCTTGACCGGAGCTTGCCAAGCACGTTGAGCCAGAAAGTATCGCGATGGTCCGGCCGATTCCAACCCCACACGAGCCGGTCCATTCCCAGCGGCACCCACAACTCGGCGCGCAAGCCGGTCTTGCAGCCCTGAAAGTGTCGTGGGGCAACACCAATAATCGTGTAAGGATGCAGATTGATCTGGACGGACTTTCCGATGATGTTTGGATCGGAAGCGAACCGGCTCTGCCACAAATCATATCCGATGACGACTACGGCGGCGCCGATGCGGTCATTTTCTTCTGACGGCAGAAACATGCGGCCGAGGTGAGGCCGCACGCCAAGCACATCAAAGTAATTTGTCGACGTCAGGGCCGCATAGACCCGCTGGGGCCTGCCAGAGCCGGTAATGGCCACGTAGTCGTCATGATAAGCCAGCAGCCCTGAGAGACTCCTGCTTCTGTCGCGCAGGTCCAAGTAATCTGGGTAAGAAAACGGCGGCGTCGGATGCTCGCTTCTCTCCCCGCGCATGACGGTAACCATGTTGCTCGTGTCCCGTATTCCGGGAACGGGATTA
>DASPTY010000060.1:0-5005 GCA_035623175.1 Candidatus Limnocylindrales bacterium
CATTCTTTACGTCACCGCGCATCCTGATGACGAAAGCGCCGCCGTACTGACTTACCTGGCACGTGGGCTTCACGCCGATGTGGCGCTATTGTCCATCACTCGCGGCGAAGGCGGCCAGAACGCGCTCGGCCCGGAGCAGGCGCCGCAACTCGGGTTGATCCGCACGCAAGAGTTGCTCGCGGCCACGCGTGGTTACGGCGTGAAGCTCTACTTCACTCGCGCGAAGGATTTCGGCTTTTCCAAAACTCCCGAAGAGACCGAGAGAGTCTGGGGCGACCAGGTCCTCGAAGACATGGTCCGCGTCATTCGTTCCTTCCGCCCCAACATCGTCATCAACAATTGGGGCGGCATCCATTCCGGCCACGGCCACCATCAAGCGGCTGGACTTCTAACGCCAAAGGCCGTACAACTCGCCGGTGACGCCAACTACAAGTTGGCCAGCGGCATCGCATCGCCTGATGTTTCCAATTGGAGACCAGCGAATCCTGTGATCCTTCTCAGGCTCGATCGCAGCGAATCTCCAAAAGGCTACGTTCTCCCGCTCGACGATGTTTCGCCACTATGGGGCAAAACATGGCGCGAGATTGGCCTCGACGCGTTTGCCAATCATCACACGCAGGGAATTGCCGGGTTTCTCAATTCGCCGTTCCTGCGGCGGCAAATTGCGCTCCTCCCGGAACAAGGCGATTCGTTCAACCCGGCTTTGCTCGCAGAACCCCTGACCTCGCTCTTCCCTGGTTGCAAGGCATTCGCCGAAGCGGAGAATCAACTGGGGCGTGCCAGAGAGGCACTCCTGCAGGGGGACACTTCTGGAGCAACTCGCGAGCTGGCTGAGGCCGCAGAGCAGTTCCGCGACTGGACGGGCAAGTGCGGCTACGCTGTCACGAATAGTCCTGCCCAATTGCAGTACTTGGCCGACACCGCGCGCAGCCAGAAGAGGATTGAGAATGCGTTGGCATTAGTGGCAGGAATGGAGTTGAAGGCGGAAGCGGACTCCAGCCAAATCGTGGCCGGAAATCCGTTCCATGTGTCCGTGCGGGTCCGATGCCGCAAGGAGGTCGCCTGTTCCTTCTCGACTCTGACTTTGAAGATGCCCGGAGGGATGGAGAAATCCGCCGAAGAGGGCAACGCGGAAAAGGGCTACGAACTTACTTTCTCGCTGGCGGGAAATATCTTGCCCGAGCCGGGGGCGAAAGACGGTCTGCAAGGCTTGTTGCCGGAACCACCTCCACTTCTCACGGCACAACAGGAAGTGACGGTAAGCGGCTACAAAATGGTCCTCGAACAGCCGGTGACGCACGTAGAAGCCACTTCGACCAGCGTGGTGCGCGTTCCTCTGCGCATCGTGCCCGCATACACGGTCGCGGTAGAACCCAAGCAAATGGTGGAAGTGCTCGCCGCGGAGCATAAGCCCTTTGATGTGTTCCTTCGCGTACATTCGTATTCCACAAAGCCAGCAAAGGTCTCCGTGGGACTCGACGTCCCCGACGACTTGACCGCGAGTGCTCCTGTGGAGGTTGAATTCTCCGGCATCGGCGACCAGTACGCCAAAATTACGGTCACGCCACCGGCCAAGATCGAGGCTGGAAATTTCACAGTCACGGCCTACGCCAAACGCGGCGATGAAAAATTCTCCACTTCGCTTGAACCTCTGTCTTCGATGCCCACAATTCTCTGGAGTGAACCCGCACAGTGCGTCGTCCACGCCTTCGACATCAACGTTCCGCCGCATCTGCGCGTCGGCTACATTTCCGCGGAAGGTGAACCCATCCCTGATGCCATGCGGCGTCTTGGGATCGATGTCGAGCTGCTGGATACTGCAGCGCTGACCTTCGGCGACCTTTCCAAATACGATGCGATCGTAGTCGGCGTGCGCGCCTACGAACTCCGCCCCGAACTTGCCGAAGCAAACAAACGCCTCCTCGAATATGTCTCGAACGGAGGCACGCTGGTCGTGCAGTACAACCGCGACTACATCTGGGACCGGCTGCAACCCGCTCCGTATCCCGCGAAGATCGGCAATCCCAACCCGCGCATCACCGACGAAGAATCACCTGTAAAATTCCTGAAGCCTGACGATCCGCTTCTCAACCGGCCGAACAAAATCACACTTGAAGATTTCAAGGGCTGGGTGCAGGAACGCGGCCTCTATTTCTGGAGCGATTTCGACGCGCGCTACACGCCGCTTCTGGCCATGAACGACCCCGGCGAAAAAGACCTGGCCGGCGGGGTGGTCTACGCGCGATATGGCAAGGGAACCTACATCTACACAGGCCTCGCCTTCTTCCGCCAGTTGCCGGAAGGCGTGCCCGGCGCCTACCGCCTTTTCGTGAATTTGCTTGCCGCTTCGAAGGCGAAATGAGGTGAATGGGCGAATAAACCAACTGGGCACAACGTCCTGCCGAATCTTCCGCAGTGCGCTATTCTCAATCCTGTCCAACATGACACACACCTCTGAGCGCGTTATTCTGCGAGAGAGGATCCATGCGCAAAAAAGATTCCGCAGGAGTACAGAAAATATGAACAGCGAGCGTGAGGCAGTGAACTTCCGGCTGTGGCTGGAGCGGTCGGTTTACCTGGCCCTAACCCTGGCGCTGTGCCTGGCGATGGCCACATCCGCGGCGGCCCAAAAAAAGAAGAAGAATGAGCCCCCGCCAACTTCTTCCAGCTCCATTCCGTCGCCTCCCGACGAGCAGAAAATCGACGCCGCGATTGGGGAGACGCTGGGGGCGTGGCAGATTGGGGACATCGAGAAGCTACACAAGCACATGGCCGACGACGTTTCCGTAGTGGCAGGGACCTGGACTCCTCCCGCAATGGGCTGGACCAACTACCTGGCCGCCTACCAGGTGCAGCGCGCGCGCATGCAGCAAGTGCGTATGGACCGCTCTAACACACTCATCCGCATCGCTCCGACCGGAACTGTGGCCTGGGCCTGTTATCAATGGGATTTCAGCGCCGTGGTGGACGGCGCGCCGACCGCAGCCGCAGGACAAACCACCTTAGTTCTGGAAAAGCGGGGCGACAACTGGCTGATCGTTCACAACCACACTTCAATCGTGCAAGCCTCTCAGCCTAGCGCCCCCGCGACAGTCGCGCCGCAGCCCGCAACGCCTGCGCCCGCGAAACCCTGACACCCCGAATGGTGGGCCGTTCCCCGGAGGACCGGATTAGAAGTTCTTCAGGCCGTGGTAAACGAAGATTCCGACGATCACCAGCAGCAAGACGCCCGAAGTAATGCCACTGGTAAGAATTGGCCTGGATAGCAGGTTAATCTTGGCGACCAACTCGCGCTGCTCCTTGGCAATCATATCCTCGGCGGAATCGAGAAAGATCTGATCATCCTCATGACTGGAGAGAACGCTCCGCCAGGCAACCAAAGCAATGAACACGGCGGTGACGACGCCCCAGATAATCAGGAGATACAGCATGGGTCCCGAAAGCACGGATCCGACTTCTTCTGGCATGACAACCTCCAATTGGAACCGGTCCCGGACCTGCTCTGCGGCGGCAGGTAGGTGCTTCTGGGCGAAGTATAGCACTCTGTAAGGGGAAATCCAGAGGGTACTGGCTTATCGAACGGTTGTTCGTTTGGGAGCCTGTCCCTCCCGGGCTGCCCGGCCCATTTTCTCACCTCTATCCATTACTCTCCGGTAACTCCCGCCTTGCTCCCGGCAGCTTCCATCATTATGCAGAAGGCTTGCCCTTCCGTCGAAATGCCCGAATGATCGAAGTTCGGCGCCCCGCAAACACCTTGCACGTAGCCGAACTCATCCATCTTCTTGCGGGCAGCATCGCGGAGCCCATTTGCCCTTGCGAGATAGCTTTTCGCCAACCACCCACCCGCGACTCCTTCGTACACTGCATATGCCAGCATTTGCGCAAGGTTTGTCTCCACGAAAGTCGTCGGCCGATCCACAACATCATGAAATAGCCCATCCGACCGCTGGTGGGCCAGACACCCGTCCACAATTTCGCGAACAAATTCCGCTAGACGCTCGCGCTCTTTCCGGCGCTCCGGGGGGAACTGCCGGACGACCCGTGCCACGCCGGCCGCGGCCCAACCATTTCCGCCACCCCAGAAATCCGCACTCTTCAATTGCTGCTTGCCCTCATCCCAGATGTGCGAAAGCAGTTTCTTCTCCGGATTCCAGAGGCGCTTCCGGAAGCCTTCGATTTGCGCAAACGCCTCATCGTACTGACCCATTGCCGCCAAGAATGGTGGAGCACCGTTGAATCCATCGGACCACATCTCGGGACCTTCAAAGACGTGGTAAAGAATGCCATCTGAACTACGCGGCGCTATGTTACGGATCCAATCGAGCATCCCTTGCACGGCTTGTTGAATCTGCGGGTCCTTCGTCCACGCCGCGGCGCGTGCATAAGCTTCGCCGCCCATGGCAGGATCCGTGGGTCCGCCCGACACCACGACCCCAAGTCGTCCGTCATTTTCGCGCTGAACAATGGCGCCTTTGGTGAGCAGGATGACTCGCTCGCGGTCGTTCGCTTCCAGCATAGCTTGCGCCAGGATTCCCTGTTCCCAGTCGCGGCGCTGCAAAGCCATAGCCGCTACTGTGGCTTTCTCAATCCGGCGCTTGCTTTCTGGCTCCAGGCCGGATGCAGTTTGCGCCGATCCCAGTGTCGCGCCGGTCCCGGCTAACGCCGCCCCGCTCAAGAATGACCGCCGGTTCATAATGCCCTCCCCGTCAGGCACGCAGTCATAAGACGCCCCAGCCGGACCACAAGCTCGCCCACTTGCTTCTCACATGATGGTTCCACTACATTGCAACTCCTCACCGCTCACAAGGACACAGATCACTTTTGAACGATTGATGTCATAACGAGGTCGGCCTCACGACGAGCCGAGTAGACTGTTCGGTGTTCACCCTACAGCGCTCGGAACGAAGGAGGCCGAATGCGAATTATAGGATGTGATTTGCACGCTCGCCAGCAGACTTTGGCGATGCTCGATACAGAGACCGGAGAAGTGGTGAATCGCACGCTG
>DASPTY010000061.1:0-16667 GCA_035623175.1 Candidatus Limnocylindrales bacterium
CATTCATGCTCGCGCCGCAACAGCGCCTGGTGCTTTTTGATCTGCAATTCAATTTCGCTGAACGCTTTCTTGCATCCCGCCAGGACATTCTTCCCATTCCCAGTGGCGTGGAGCGTTCCCGTCGGCAGCGAAAGCGTAAGCGCCAACGAGCGCTCTTCCGTCCGGTTATTCGTCGAAAACACTCCTTTGATTTGAATGAGGTCCGGCTGATAACTCTTCAGCAGCCGCCCCAGCTTATCCAAACGACGCATGACCTCTCTCGCTACAACCTGCTGTGACTCGACGTGCTTGTAGCTGATCGAAACGTTCATGGTTGCACCTGTAGGATTGACAGGAATACTGGAAGGAACGCGACGCAGTGATTCCTCTGCACCGCATGGCGAGTTCAGCCTAGCACTCTGCCCTGCGGGGCGCAATCCCGCGGCGCGTTGACAGCTACTTCCTGACTCCGTAGGCTAGTGCCGTTCCGACTTCTGCGGGTCTGTGGTGGTTCGCCTCAGCCAGGGCCATTGATAAGGAGTCAGCGGCTCACACCCGGTTCAATCAGTTGGAACTGCACAGGCTGCACCTGCTGCCGCGCCTAGTTTCGCGGCGCTCACTTTCGATGAAGAAGCCAACCCCTTCCACTCCGCCATCAGCCCACCGCGTCCGGATCGGTCCGGCAGGTTGGTCCTATACGGACTGGGCCGGATACGTCTACCCCTCGCAACGCCCGAAGAATTTCCATGAAGCTTCGTATCTCGCGGAGTTCTTTGACACCATCGAAATCAACACTTCCTTCTATCAGCCGCTTCGTCCCGATCACGCCGCGCTGTGGGTTGAGCGCGTCGCCGAGAATCCTGCCTTCGTTTTCACGGCAAAACTCTGGCAAAAATTTACTCATGATCCCACTGCGACGAAGGAAGACGAACTCGCCGTGCGCGTGGGCTTCGACGTCCTTCGCAAAGCCGAAAAACTCGGTGCCGTCCTTCTCCAGTTCCCCTTTTCCTTCCACTGCACGCGCGAAACAGTTTCCTACCTCACCGCGGTTCTCAAACGCTTTGCCGATTATCCTCTTGTCGTCGAGCTGCGCCACGCCTCCTGGCAAACCAAGGAAACTCTCGTACTTCTCCGTGAGCACCACGCGGGTTTCTGCAACATTGATCAGCCTCTCATTGGCCGCTCCCTCGTGCCTTCTGCCGAAGCCACCGCGCAGGTCGGCTACGTGCGTCTCCACGGCCGCCGCTACGACACCTGGTTCAGCGACAATGCAGCTTCTCCCGCGCACGAGCGTTACAACTATTTGTACTCTCCTGACGAACTCGACCCGTGGATCTCTCGCATCCGTTCCATCGGCGAACACACCCGCGACACCTTCGTCGTCACCAATAACCACTACCAGGGAAAAGCGGTGGTCAACGCGCTGCAATTAATTAGCATTCTGAGCGGGAAAAAAGTGAAGGTGCCGGAACCGCTTCGACAGCACTACCCAGAGTTAGAACAAATCGCAAGTGAGAGGCCCGCAGAACCTACACTCTTCCCTATGGGCATTCCAGAGGTGAAAAAACGGAGGGGCACTACTTCTTGAAAAGATTCTCGAAGGCTTGCCGCGCATCGAGCGGCCGCGCGGTGGGCGCTTCCGCCGGCGTCTGTGTGGGTTGCATATAAGAGGTGGGCGCCGTGTCCTTCTCCACAGTGGTGCGGAACTCGTAAAACGTGCATTCGTTCTTCGCATCCTTGGGGGAAATCCGCGCCTGGATCGGCTGCGTACACTCGAATTGCGCGCCCGTATCGAAATAACGACACTGTTTGCAGCAGTGCAGCTCGAAATTGCACTTCGGACATTGCCCGTTGGGGTCAAATCCGGCCACGAGCACCGCGCCACAGTTCGAGCAGCGCGCCCGCGTCACCGTGCCGACCATTCGCGGCGTGCGTGGACCGAGGTGGTCCGTGGCCCCGCGCGGCCCGCCCTGCGGCGGCTTGCGCTCCTTTTCTTTTTTCTCGCGATGGTCCTGCTTTTCCGCTTCTCGATAGCCGCGGTGGCCGTACTTGCGATCCACAAACGCCTCCGTCCGTCAGCCCCAACGGACTGTAACCTCTATTTGTTACACAACTGGGCCGATTCAGTTCTTTTCCCGATGTTTATCCAATCGGATTGCTGCATACCCTCAGCACACCGGACTTCCCCTTTAAAGTTATCCTGGAATGCTGTGGCGCGAGAGCAGAAGATGGGACAACTATGTTTTTAATCCTCTGGGAGTTCGAAGTCAAGCCGGGAAGTGAAGAACGCTTTGAAAGAGCCTATGGGCCCCAGGGTGCCTGGGTTCAGCTCTTCCTGCGCGATCCCCATTTCCGGGGGACGCAACTCCTGCGGGATCCCTCCCGCCCTCTTTGCTACTTCACCCTCGACTTCTGGGATTCCGAAGCCGATTACCGCAACTTCCTTCCTGCTAACCGGGCCGATTACGACAAACTTGATCGCTCCACCGAAGGCCTCACCGTAAGCGAGCGCCACGTCCTGTCTTTTACGCCGGACCTGCCCCTCGCCCCCTCTCTCTAAGCAAACATCCGCACTAGCCCGTCCGGGGGCAAATCGGGCCTCAGAAATGTTCTGGGCGTCCCGGCAACGCGCAACACCGCTTCGGCGGCCAGGTATCCGCTCCGCACGGCCCCTTCCATCGTGGCTGGCCAGCCTGTCGCCGTCCAATCCCCAGCAAGAAACATCCCCTTCACACTAGTTTCTTGTCTTGGACGCCATTTGTCCACTCCGGGTTGCGGCGAGAATGTCGCCGCAGCCTCCTTAATGACCGTCGCCTTCACCAAACTCGCTTCGCGCGCCATGGGAAGCGCCTGTCGCAATTCCGTCAGGCAAAGATCAATGATCTCCTGCCGTGGCTTCTGCAACAGGTCATGCGAAGCGCTGATCACCAGTTGCAGATATTGGCCCTTTTCAGTGGCGCCTCCGTTTCTCTCGCCGTACAGCGCAGTTTTGTTGAAGACCCATTGCGTCGTCGTGTCCAGCAGCGTCACAAACGGCTCCCGCATCACTTCCCGGTCAAACCAGAAATGCACGCCTGTGATTGGCGAAACGCGGATGTTCTCCAGATGTCCGAACGCCGGTTCTTTCTCCTTGATCTGTTCGGACAACAATTCCGCCAGCGCCTCGTGGGGCACCGCAAACACGTACGCGTCCGCCGACTCCCTTCTCCTGCCGTCGAACTCCACGCCCGTTACACCGCCATTATCGCAATGGATTGCACGCACTGGCATCCGCAGATTCACTTCCCCGCCGCGCTTCTCAATCTCCGATTTGCATCCGTCGTACAGCTCCGCTAGGGGAACGGCCGGGACGCCCATGCGATACCCGCTCCGGTTCGACAGAAAGCCCTTCCAGAAGACGTCTACACCAAAGCGTGCATCGGTGCGCTCCAGTTCCTCGTCCAGCGCGCTTACGAGCACGACGCGCCAGAATCGCTCAATTGCTCCCGGCGTCTGCTTCCTTCGGCGCAGCCACACCAGCATGGAAATTCCGCCCGGCTCGTCCAGGTCCGGCGTGTGCCCTCTGCCGCGCAGGATGTCCAGCAGGGCGCTTGCAATTGATCGTTTGTCCGCCATGGTCAGCGGCGCAAACGTCAAAAAGGATTCCGTCATGTGCAGCGGCGCCGGCAGGAACCCCGCTTGCATCGTTCCCTTTCGTCCCTGCGGGTCTTGAAAGAGCAACCGGTCAAAAAACTTGATTTTGTTCTCGGAGCCCACGCGGCGGTAGAAGTCTTCCAAGTTTGTGCAGCAGCCCAGCGTGACGTGCTGGCAATTGTCCACGTGCTCGCCGTCAGGCAAGACGTACGACGTTGCCCGGCCGCCGAGATACGGCCGCTGCTCGAACAGGCGCACGCGCCAGCCGGCTTCAGCCAGCGCGATGCCCGCCGACAGCCCCGCGAGCCCGCCCCCGATCACGATCACGTTTGGCAAGGATATTCTCTTCCGTGTGGCGCCCGAAGCGCGCCTTGGTCATCAACTTTAGCTTCTCCGTTTTCGAGAGTCTCACGCGCTCGCCGAAGACGGCAAAATCCACCGATTCAATTCGCGCCAGCAGCGCACTGTACGTGTGCGTCAGCAGCCACAGCGTGGCTCGGCTGTCTTCTTCGATCAACCCAAGCAACTGCGTTCCCTCTTCATAGAGCTTCCAGGCGCGGTCCGCCTCGAAACGCAGTAGTTCGTGCACACCCAATGTGGCCTCGCTCCGGCCAAGGTCTTCCTTCGCCACGCCAAAGTGCGCCAGGTCTTCTTCCGGCAAATATACGCGGTCCAGTCTGTAGTCCTCGCGTACGTCGCGGAGGATATTCGTCAATTGAAATGCGAGGCCGAGCTTCTCCGCTAAATCCAACGCTCGCGGATCGCGAAAACCAAAGATGTGCGTGCAGGTCAGCCCGACGGTTCCCGCCACGCGGTAACAATATTCTTTCAGGCGCTCGAACGACGGGTAACTCCGCACCGTCAGGTCCATCTCGGCGCCGGAAATCAGGTCGTGTAGATACCGCGGTGGCATCTTGTAGCGCTCGATTGTATCTACCAACGCTGGCAATATTTTCGCAGCGCCTTCCAATCCGGCAAAAGGAGACGCCACTGCTGCTGAGCCGTCCACGGCTTGTTCCCGCCCCGCAATCGCCAGATCGAGCGCTGCGCGCCACTTCGCCAGTCCGCCCTGCCTGGTGGCCAGGTCCGCGCCATCGTCGGAGACGTCATCAATGAATCGCATGAAGGCATAGAGCGCCACGATTGCGTCGCGCTTCGGCTTGGGAAGCAGGAAGAACGCAGGGTAGAAATTGCTGTGCGCCTCCCGCGCTACGCGATGGCACTCTTCGTACGAGGCATTCGCGTCTAGCAGCTCTGAAGGCGCATTTTCAAGCGTCCCGCCACGCTGGCTCATCTCCTTCACCAACGTCGGCGTCCCCTGAAAAGCCTGCGTGACGATCGTTCGTCCTAGCAACCGCACCTGTTTCGCCTTGCTCACTTCCGGGCGGCGATGCAGCGTGTCATATCCCATTGCTTCAATTGCATCCAGGACCGCCAGTCCGCCCCGGCTGAACATCTCCAGGTCCACGCTCAACTTGCCTTCGACCATCTTTGACAGCGGCATTCCCTCTTCAAACAGTCGCCTCGTGTACTCGATCAATTCCTTCATGAGTGCGACATACCGCTGATCAAACTTCTTCTCCACGATGGCTCGTTCGCTGACTCCATGTGCCGCGGCGCGATCCAGCGGAATGTAAATCCGGCCCTTCTCGAGGTCGCGCGAAACGTCTTGCCAGAAATTCGCCAGTTGGAGCGCGGTGCAGGTGGCATCCGACCGTTTCTGCCGCGCCCCATCCCGGTAACCACATAAATAAAGCACCAGCCGGCCCACCGGATTCGCGGAATATTCGCAGTAGTTCACCACTTCACCCCAGTTCGCATATCTCTTCACGACCTGGTCCTGACGGAACGCCCGTAACAAATCCGCGAATGGCTTTTTCGGAACGTCCTTGCCCACGGCCGTCTCCTGCAGCGCCACGAAGACGGGATGCGACGGCCTGCCTTCGTAGCAGGCGTCAAGTTCCTTCTCCCACCAATCCAACAGTTCCAGCGCCCGCGCCTTTGATGGAATCTCGTCACCCAGGTCGTCCGCCCAACGGCAGTACGCGTAGACGTTATAGAAATGCTGATGCAGTTCCCTCGGCAGAAGCCAGGACACCACATTGAAATTCTCGTAGTGATGCTTCGCCAACCAGCGCGTGTATTGCTGTGCCTCGCCCGGGCCGCACCCGCTCGGGGGCAGTTTCGATGCGATTTCAAGTTCGCCGGGATGTAGCATCAGGTAGGAACAGCCTCGTTAAACTGAACTGGATGACCTAACAGTCTTCCATCTGCAAGCGGCTGGGTGCCCGTCGCTGGCCACTGACCGCTTCTCACGGCCGAACGGCCAGCTTGATCTCCCCGCTCCGCGCCTTCATCCGTGCAAACGCCTGCGGCAGCTCTCCCAGTGGGATTTCTTCGGTGACGAAAGCCTCGGCAGTAACGTCTCCGCGCCGCACCGCGTCCAGCGCCTCGCGAATGAACCGCGGGGTGTGATGGAACGGCGAAATCATCTTGATTTCGGAGTAGTGGATCGCAGCCGGCTCGATCTCCACATGCGTCCCGGTCGGCAGCCCGCTGAAGAAATTCACCATGCCGCCGCGTCGCACCATTTTTAATGCCTGTTGCCAAGTAGCCGGGTTCCCCGCAGCTTCGACCACTGAGTCTGGTCCCCGCTTGTCCTCGGTCAGTTCTCTCACCGCGGCGACCACGTCCGGCACTTGAGTCACATTAATCGTCGCCGAGGCTCCCAGCCTGCGCGCCACCGCCAGCGGCGCTTCCCGCCGCGCTACGGCAATCACACGGATTCCCCGCCGCGACAACATGCGTACGTACTTCAATCCGATCGGACCACAGCCAATCACAGCCGTGGTATCGTCCGTGCGCACTTCCATCTCATGGATTCCCCGAAGCACGCAGGCCAGGGGTTCCACGAGAGCCGCGCTATGGTCGTCAACTGAGTAGGGCACTTCCAGCATGTTCTCGCAGACGATCCTGCCAGGAATGCGCATGTATTCCGCATAAGCGCCGTTATTGAAAAGGAGGTCGTCGCAGAGGTTTTCCTGGCCGCGCCGGCAATGGTAACAGCGGAAGCAGGGTGCCGAATTAGCTGCAATCACCCGCGTCCCAAGACGCCACTTGGCGTCCACTCGTTTGCCCATCGCCACGATCTCGCCGACCACCTCATGGCCGAACACGGCCGGCGGCTGAATCATTTTGGCGTGGTAGCCGCGCTTCCAAACCTTCAGATCGGTCCCGTCTGTTAGCGCCAACCGCACCCGCAGCAGCACTTCCTCGGCGCCGATCGAGGGCACTTCAATCTGTTCTACGCGGAGATCCTCGCTGCCGTACAGCACAGCAGCGGTCATTTTCATAGGTACGGTGATCTTGGCAGGGGCGACCATCTCTTCCAGGCCGATCTCCGATTTCTTTGTAGATGCGGTTTTCATTCGTGCGTTATCAGAATCTTCAGCGATTCCTCTGTGGGCCTGGCTGCCAGTTCCAATCCCTCCTGAATTCTAGCCAAAGGAAACCTGTGCGTGACAATTTCCATGACTGGCAGTTTCTTCTCCAGCACCAGGGCTCCCGCACTCTCTTGGATGTCCACTGCCGCGCTATAGCTGCCAAGGATTTCTTTTTCGTCAATCCCCACTGCCGCGGCTGGAAACTCTATCTTTGTGACGGGGTCGTTTGCGGCAAAAAGAAGAACCCGCCCTCCCGGGCGGGCCGCCGCCAGCGCTTCGACTACCACCGCCGGGTGCGCCACTGCGACCAGAACCGCGTCCGCCCCTCGACCCTCCGTCCGGGCCTGTATCTCCGCTACAAGCTTACCACCGATGGGGTCAAAAGACTCGACCGCTCCTAATTTCAGGCTCACGGCCCTCCGGGGCGCCATGGGGTCACTTGTATAGATGCGGGCATCCAACGTTTTGGTCACCATCAAAAGTTGCAAGCCGATGGGGCCGCACCCTATGACCAAAACTGTCTCCCCGGCCTGGACCCGCGCCTTCTGCACTGCTTTGACAATCGTATTGATGGGCTCGATGAACGTGGCCTCTTCAAAGCTAACGTCATCCGGCAAAGCCACAATGCCGCGTTCCGCCACCCACGGCATGGCTTTGACGTACTGCCCGAATCCGCCACCGTTCGGGGTGAATCCGCCGGTCAAGCCTGTGCTTTTGTACTGCTTGCATTGCGAGAACAAGCGATTCTTGCAGTAAAAGCATCGCCCGCACGGGATATGGTGAAAACTCATCACCCGGTCGCCCGGCTTCCACTTGGTCACGCCGTGGCCAACCGCAACCACTGTTCCGCCCAGCTCGTGGCCCAAAATCTGCGGCGGCTCCACATAGCGCTGGAAGATCTTCTTAATGTCGGTTCCACAGATGCCACAAGCGGCTACTTTGATGAGTACTTCCCCGTCGCCCACCTGCGGTACCGGCACTTCCTCTACGCGCACCACGCCCTTTTCGCGGTAAACCCCCGCCCGCATCGTCTTCGGTATTGGCCCCAATCTCCTCACCTCTTCCACCACCGTCCCCGCCCCACTCATCGGACAGCCACCGCTTCACTCTTGGCCTGCGCCTCGAAACTATTGCCACCTGCCTCTTCCAGGAAGCGATCGAGAAACCCGGCGAGGCTTTTTGCGGCATCTCTGCTCTGAACACCAAACCTCAAGAGGGATCGAATTCGATCGGGCCGTTTCATGATTACCTTCAACAAGGGGACCGCCTGGACTCGACCCTCCCGATTCACCACTCTGCCGATCTCCGGGGGGACGTCTGAGTCGCGCGTGTCGCTTATGGCACGCGCGGAAATCGCTGGAATTCGCGTACCGCTTAGAATCTGAAAGATGTGATAGCCCTCCATATCCACGAAATCCCCAAATTTCGACAGGGCACACTTGGCGGATGCCTGGAAAACTATGTTTGTTTCCGTGATTTGCTTCATGTCGATTTTCGCGCCAGCGCCCTTGGCAATAGCTAAGAGATTCGCGCTACTCCGGAAGGTATCTCCACCCGTTCGGAGCGATACTTCCCGCGCCGCGACTATATCACCACACTGCAGATCCGCCCTTAGCCCCCCAGCCAGGCCACTCGAAATACACAGGTCAGGCTGGTTCTTGAGAAGCTCGCGAAGCATATAAAGAGGCCGGTTCCCCGCCTTGCCCTCTTCACATCCGATACCGGTGAGCAAGACATCCACGTCGTGGCCAAAGACGGTTCCCCGATAGAAGAAGTACGCTTGACGGCCAATCGGAGTCGGCATGGAAATTGGTACAAACGCGTGTCGCCGCCGCCAGGGCGCAAACTCCGCTTCCACCGCAAATGTCACCAGCACCCGCATCCGTTCTTTCCTTACCTCGTCACCTCTTTACTTCCTCACTTCGTCTTCTCACGCCGGCAACTTCATCTTCTTCACTCGTCCCGGCTTCATGTAGCCGTTCGCCTGATACCAGCGCACGGCTCGCTCCAGCGCCGCCGCCACCGGCCCCGGCTGAAATCCCAATTCCCGTTGCGCCCTCGAGCAGTCCACGAACATTTTATGTTGCGCGATCTTCACGCCTTCCACGGGAATTTGCGGCTCCTTTCCCAGGAGCCGCGAAAAAACGGTGTTCACATACGCTACACCCAATGCCACCCCATGAGGGATTTTTATCCCCGGCGCACGCAATCCCGTGATCTTCGCGAGCATGTCGAGCAACTCTTTCAAAGTCAGATTCTCTGTCCCCAACAAATACCTTTTGCCGATCTTCCCTTTCTCCGATACCAAGAGGTGTCCCGCGGCGCATTCCTCCACGCCGACAAAGTTCAATCCCGTCTCCACGTACCCGGGCAGCTTGCCGTTGAGAAAATCGAGGATGATCTTCCCCGTCGGGGTCGGCTTCCAATCCCACGGCCCCACCGGCGTTGTGGGCATGGCGATAATCGCGGGCAAACCGTCTTTAACCGCCCGCAGCACTTCCTGCTCTGCCATCCACTTTGACCGCTTGTAGTGCCCGATCATCTCCTCGAGCTTCGCGTCCGTAGACTCGTTCGGAAGTCCCGGCCGATCCACGGCAATCGTCGCAACTGTGCTGGTGTAAATAAATTGCTCGACTTCTACCTGTTTTGCCGCAGCCAGCAAATTCTTCGTCCCACCCACATTCGAATCGTAGATTTCCTGCGGCTTTTTCGCCCACAAGCGGTAATCCGCCGCGACGTGAAAAACGCGCTTCACACCCTTCATCGCGCGTTCCAGCGAAGTTGCGTCGCGCAGATCTCCGGTCACGTATTCGAGCGAAAGATCGCTGATCGCGCGGTTATTGCTCGAGGGCCGCATCAGCACGCGCACGTCTTCCCCGCGCGCCACCAATTGCCTCGCCACGTGGCTCCCCAGAAATCCCGATGCGCCTGTCACCAGCGTCGTCATTGCGTCCGCTTCCCTCCCCGTTTTTCGCCCAGCCTTCCACTCAACTGCCACGCCAGCATCTTCCAGAAGTCGCCCGCCTTCGGGCTCGTTGCCAGAAGCGCCGCGGTTTCATATCCCGCGTGGCACTGGCAATTCTCGCACCCTGGATTCAGACCGCGCCCATAATTTTCCCACACGGTCTCTTCCAGTAATTCCCGATAACTCTTCGCGCGTCGCGCATTCTGCAAATAACACGGCCCGCTCCAACCTAGCGGACCGTACAACGGGCTGCCCCAAACGCTGCAATCCAATTCCCTTTCGCCGCGCAAGTATTCGAGGTAAATCGGCGAAATCATCAAGTTATACCCGCCCAGCCGCTCGCTGGCTTCGCGAAATCTCTGATGCATTGCTTCATGAAATTTCGCGCTGCCCTCCCGGCACAACTTCTTCGTAGGATAGTGCGGCGAGAGAAAGTACCCATCCACGTGCATCGCGTGCAGCCGCGCGTATAGCCCCTCCAAATCAGAGACGTCTGTGTCCGGGAAGACTGTGCTTGCCACCAACACAAAAAAGCCGGCATTCTTCGCGGCTTTGATGCCGTCCAGCGCTTCCACGAAGAGCCCTGGTCGCCCCGCGCGCGTCTCATGCACTGATTCGGTCCCGTCCAACTTCACGTTCCAGAACAAATTCGTGAACGGCGGAATCATGTGCAGCCGCCGCCGAATCAGCGTGCCATCCGTGCACAAAAACAGGTGCTTTCCCCTGTCCAAGACTGCTCGCGTCAACGCCGCAATTTCCGGATATTCGAGCGGCTCGCCACCACAGATCGTTACCAACGGCGTGTCGCACTCTTCCATCGCTGCCTGGCACTGCTCGACCGTGAGCGTCGCACCGTTCCGCTGCGACCACGCGCTCTTTGTTCCATTGCAGGTGCTGGCGTACGCCCCAAGCGGATCGAGCGACAGCATTACCGCGATCTTCCGTTCACCGCGGAGTCTTCTCCCCACGAGGTGTCTCGCGGAATCGAAGACCAGACCGAAGGGATACCGCATTTCTTTGCTTAGGAGGCGCGCGCCGCGCGTGCCGAGTACAGACCGCTGCGCAGCCGGAATTCGCCGGGATTGAATCTCACTGCGCAGTATTCTTCCGCTCGCTTGGCCTGATTGCGGTAGCGCGCCAGGGCGTAGACCGGGAAGGAGTTTTTATAGAGGTGATATTTCAGGTAAAACACACCCGGGAATCCGGTACCAGTAAAATCTTCTTCGCTCCACGACCCGTTGGCATTCTGCTGATGCACCAAGTAAGCCGCTGCACGCGCAATCGCCGGATCATTCGGATCCGCACCCGCCAGAAGCCCAATCAATCCCCACGCCGTCTGCGAAGGGGTGCTGTTCCCTTGTCCCTTGCTGGAAACCACCTCATAGCTCTTCAGGGATTCTCCAAAGCTGCCGTCCGCCCTCTGCATCTGCCGCAGCCAAGTGACTCCCCGCAAGCAATATTCCTGTGCCGTCAAGGAAACTGTTTCGAGCGCGCGTAACACGCCGCTCGTCCCATACACGTAGTTCACACCCCAGCGCCCGAACCAGGAGCCGTCCTTGCACTGGTCCTCCGTGAGGAATTCCACGGCTTTGCGCACCACGGCATGATCTGCGGGCCAGCCGAAACGCCCCAGGCATTCAAGCACGCGCGCGGTCACGTCCGCGGTCGAAGGATCGATCATGGCGTTGTGGTCGGCGAAGGGAATGTTGCAGAGCAATTGCCGGTTGTTGTCGCGGTCGAACGCGCCCCAGCCGCCATCGCGGTTCTGCATGCTCAAGAGCCACTGAAGCCCGCGCCGCATCGCCGCTTCCATGCGTTTCTCGTCGGGAAACTTCACACGCTGCAACGCCATTAGCACAAACGCCGTGTCGTCCACGTCCGGATAAAAATCGTTGCGGAACTCAAACGCCCAGCCGCCCGGCTCGGCATCTTTGTTCTTCACTTGCCAGTCGCCTTTGCCCAGAATTTGCTTCGAGAGCAGCCAGTCCGCCGCCTTCACGAGAGCCGGATCATCAGCCGTAAGTCCCGCCTCTTCCAGCGCGACCATAGCGATGCACGTATCCCACACCGGCGAAACGCACGGTTGCAGCCGGATGGTGTCTCCCTCTTCAATCTCAAACCGCGAGAACTCACGAATCTCGCGGAAAGTCAGCGGGTCATCGGGGCCGTGGCCCAGCGCCATCAGCGCGAAAATGGAATTCATCATCGAGGGATAAATCGCCGCCAGTCCTTCGCTCCGCTCGAGATGCTCCACCAGCCACTGCTTCGCCTCGCGAATTGCTTTCTGCCGCAGCGGCTTCCACGGCAGCTTCTCGTACAGCTTCAGACCGCGATCCACGGCCAGGAACAGGTTCTTCCAGGAGAGAATCTGCTTGCTCCAATTGAACGCAGCCGACTTTTCCGTTGGATCCTTGAACAGCTCATCCACACGCGCGTATTCGGGCAAGCGGAAATCGGGCCTCAAGGACGACAGAATCGCCATCGGAATCACGATTCCACGCGTCCATGAGGACATCTCGTAAACGTTGAAGTAGAACCAACTCGGCAGGAGCATCAGTTCCGGGGGAATCGCGGGAACAAGCTCCCATCCCACGGCACCCACCAGCGCCAGATAGAAGCGCACATACGAATTTGTGCGTTCCAAGCCGCCCAGCCGGTGGATCGTCTCCCGCGCTTTGACCATGTGCGGCGCGTCGGCCGAGTCGCCCGCAAGTTTCAATCCAACATAGGCTTTCGTAGTGGCGTTTAGTTCGGAAGCTCCGCCCGGATAAATAGGCCAGCCGCCATCCTCTAATTGCTTCCGGCGCACATAATTTGCCAGCTTGGCAATGCGTTCCGACTCAGCCTTCCCCAAGACGTGCAGATAGTAAATGTAATCGGATTCGAGTGTGGTATCGGCTTCCAGTTCGCCGTGCCAATACCCTTCCTCAGATTGGATCGAAAGGAGATACTCGGTGCCGTCCTGGACCGCCTTTTCCACGCGCGCGGCCCAGTTTTCCTGCTGCCACGGTGCTGGCGCAGGCGCGACACGCAGTTGCTCGCCTACTCGTGCGAACGACGCCATCCCTTCTCCCTAGAGCGAGTCCCGGAGTTCCGCCTGAATACACCCCAAGAGGTCCCCAAAAATCTCGCTAACTTGCCTGTTGCGTTACACTTCCAACGGAAACTACGTATTGGGCGTCTGGGGTACCCTCAGGACTCATTTATTATCTCTAGCCACAAGAATTTGGTCAACGATTATGATGCCCGATCAGAAAACCCGAGTTGTCCCCTGCCCTCAGACAATTACCCCAGGCGCTTCCTCTAACATTCGATGCACCAGCACCCATAACGGTTCTGGCAAATCTTCCCCTTCCCGCTGAAGTACAGAAGGCTTTTCCTTCATCAGTTGGGCCGGGAACCTCATCCAAAGTGGAGCGGGTGGCCCTTCCCCTCCGACGTCTCCACGCAGGACCAGGGCGTGCGCACGATCTAGCGCCATTTGCGCCGATTCCTTGAAGTCTTCCTTGAGTGGATCAATCACAGCGAAGTACAGCGACGGCTTCAGGAATTGCAAGAGCGAATTGCTCTCTACGATTGCGGCACGGCACTTCTGTACCGCAGAGCCATCCGTCGTGTCGCCCTCCGCTCGCCATTCACCACTCGCCACTTCCCTCAGCGCCTTTCTCAGGAGCGGCAGCCCTTCAGCCAGATAACCCTGTTTTGTTCTCAGCCAGAATGCCCGCTTGGCCCCCGCCGCCAGAAACCGCGCGCTGTCCGTTCCCGAATCGCTGCCCGTCTCCCAATCCAGCGCGCAGACGTGTTCGGTTGGCGCACAGTCGCAATTCTCGCCATTCTGCGCGCACACGCCGTGTCCATATTGCGTTATCTTCCCCGCGATCCACTCCGTCTCAGGAAACGCTCGAATGACGTCGCACACCAATTGCGTCTTGCCAATGCTGCGCGTGTGCCCACCAACGACTAGCAGGCGCCACATCGTTTTCTCTTTCCCTTGTCCGATTTCCATCGCTCACCAAATCCAGATTTGGTCTGCGAACTCTGAGCTGCCTCCCCTCACTCGCACTTATCTGCTTTCTTCTAGTTTCTTGATTCTCTCGCCCAACTCCGGCAACCGCGCGAACCACGCATACGCATCCTTAAATTTATCCAGCGGCCGCGCCGGTGTTCCCCAAACCGTCTGTCCGGCGCGGATTGTCTTCCCTGTAGGAATGCCGGCCTGTGCGCCCGCAATTGATCGATCCTCGAGTGTGCAGTGGTCCGCAATCCCCACTTGTCCCCCGCAGACAACATGATGTCCCAGCTTGCTCGACCCGGAAATCCCGGTCTGTGCCGCAACCACGGTATGAGCCCCAATCTGCACGTTGTGCCCGACGTGCACCAGGTTGTCCAGCTTCACTCCATCAGCTATCCGCGTGTCGTCTAGTGAGCCGCGGTCAATCGTGGCATTCGCGCCGATTTCGACGTCATCACCAATCTCCACGATGCCCGCCTGCGGAAACTTCCAGTAGCGCTCCTCGTCAAACGCATACCCGAATCCGTCAGCGCCAATCACCGCGCCGGAGTGCACTTCGACTCGATTCCCGAGTCGCACGAGCGCGTACAGCGTCACACGCGGATGAATCCGGCAGTTCTCTCCGACCCAACAACCTGCTCCAACCACACAATGCGCCCCGATCTGCGTCCCGTCGCCAATATGCGCATTCTCACCAATCACCGCATATGGCCCAATTGCCACGCTTGCTTCAATGTGCGCCGACGCCGGCACGATGGCTGTCGGGTGCACTCCACTGGCAATGGGCGCTCGCCCCATCAAAATGGCCGCGGCCTTCGCAAACGCCACCTTAGGCTGCTTGCTCCGCAAGACGGTCTTTCCCGGCAAGGCAATCCCTTCGCCGGCCACCACGCAGGCCGCCGCCGATGCGGCCGCTCGTTCTGCATGCTTTGCCGCCTCGACGTAAATCAGTTCCTTTGATCCAGCGCGCTCCGGCGCTGCCACCGCAGTCAAATCCAGCGCCCCGTCGCCTTCCACCCGCGCATCAATCTTTTCCGCTAGTTCCTTCGCTGTCGCCGTCATCGTTTCCCTCTCTTCTCTGCGCTCTCTGTGTCCTTTGAATAAGATCCTTCGTTTACCTCAAGAACTTGTACAGTGGCGCTTCTCCCTTTGGCCGGTTCTTCCATCGCGCGTGAATCCAGACCCACTGGTCCGGATGTCTTCGGACGATTTCCTCGATCACCTTCGCAAAACGTTGTGTGTTCTCCTGGACGTCCTTTTCTGTGTCCCCCGTGCGCACTAGCTCTACTGGGGCTTCGAACCTCAGCCGGTATTTCCGCAAATTTTCATCCCAAAACGCATAGCCCGGGACCACCGCTGCATCTGTGTGTAGCGCGACGCGCGCAATTCCCGTGGTTGTGCAGGCGGGCGTTCCAAAGAAATCCACGAACACGCCCTCCTCGGGCATGGTGTTCTGGTCTGCAAGGATCCCGATGGTACCCGCATCCTTCAGCACGCGCATCACCGTCCGTGCCGACTCGTTCTTGAAAATGGGTTTGTTCCCCGAGCCTCCGCGATAATGATTGACCATTTCATCGAGCGGTTTGTTGTCCAATGGCCTCGCCATGTAGTGCAAAGGAAATCCATACAATGCGTGCGCGTAAGAAGACAATTCCCACGCACCAATGTGTCCCGTCAAATAGAGGACTCCTTGCCCACGGCTTTGGCCAGCCAGAAAATTCTCGTGCCCATCCAGCACCACTACTTCCTCTATGTTTTCCTTCGTATATTTCGGGAATCGCGCGAATTCGACGGCCATCCATCCGAAATTCCGCACCATCTTCCTCATCACGCTGCGCCGTTGCGCATCGGTCCATTCGGGGAAGGCAAGCCGCAAGTTGAATTTTGCTGTCTTCCTCATCTTCGGCATGACGAGGAGTAAGATCCGCGTTGCACCGGCGGCCAGCCACCGCGCAAAGGGCCGGGGCAAAGCCCCGAGCGTCTTTAGAAACGTCCATGCCACCGCAAATTGCACCCACTCAATCATTCCCCGTTGGCTCCGCCGGCAAGATCCCGGACTTGCTCCATCCAAGATACACTGAGAATGTTAAACTCATCCTTCCGTGACACAAACTGACCAGCCTCCCGTCGATACCCTCTCTCTCTCTATGGCCGCGCGCCTCGGTTGGATCCTTTTGATCTGCGCCACTCTCTACATCTGTTACTTTCACAATCTTGGCGCGATCGGACTGGTCGGCCCCGACGAGCCTCGCTATGCATGGATCGCTCGCGACATGGCCGAAACCGGCGATTGGGTCACCCCGCGGCTGTATGGCAAGCCGTGGTTTGAAAAGCCAGTGCTCTACTACTGGGGCGCCGCTCTTAGTTTCAAGCTCTTCGGTGTCAGCGAGGTGAGCGCCCGCTTGCCCAGTGCGTTCTCCGCACTACTCGCTACTCTCGCTATGGCTTGGCTGGCCTTACGCCTCTATGGCGCCGAGACTGCGCGATGGCTGCTCCTTCTACTTCCCACCACGGTCGGCATGATCGGTTTCTCCCACGCCGCCGCCACCGACATGCCCTTCGCAGCGACGCTTACGATGGCTATGGTATGCGCGGCGGTCATTCTAGGACTCACTCGCACTGAAAACGCGCCGAT
>DASPTY010000062.1:0-4505 GCA_035623175.1 Candidatus Limnocylindrales bacterium
GTCCAGTTCGTGCAAAAAGTGACCGAGATGTGCCGCGGCAAAGCCTACTTCACCACACCCTACACGCTGGGCCAGTACCTGCTGATGGACTACATGTCGCGCAAGACCAAAACCATTCATTGAAACCGAAGGACGGCGACATCGGAGGCGCATGTGCCACACCTGCTGATACCGCGGAAAGGCTGGGAGAATGAGCGTCTGGCAGCGTATTTGTTGTCTCGATTTAGTTTCGTGGCACATCCCGTCTCAGTGGCGGACGACGTAGGCTCAGACTTCTTCTGTACGATCTTCGAGGTCCAGCAGGAGTTGGGCAGGGATGTTCTAGTTCCGAGGAGCTCGTTCGCCATTCAAGTGAAGAGCTCTACTGACAAGGTTACGGTGGACAACAAAATCGAATACCTGATGCGTCTAGAGCTCCCATTTTTCATCGGAGTCGTTAGCCAGGGTCCGGCAAGAATGGAGATATATTCCGCGGAGTTCCTCCCGATGTTGTTTTCAGACGTCGGCCAACCGAGTCGGCTCTCACTAGTTCCCGTGACAACGGGAAGCTTCAATCAAAATAACTATTTTGAGAGAACTGGCACACCAAACGACGTCCGTTTGAAGTGCCCGCTTGTGGCTGAGTTCAGCGTGGATGACGATCGGTCCGCCATCGCCGCAAAAGTGAATGTTTTGCTTCGCATCTGCACGAGAACCCTCAGTAATATCGCGACGCGGGTTAATGAGGAGCACATTTACCAGGTGAACGACCAAGGCGAGTTTAGAATCGTGGCGGGGCCCGGCTCCGCTAAGTTCTTCCGCATGAACTTCATAAAAAGACTGGGGGAAGTGTTCTTTAACCTGTCTTTCCTTCTTGGCGATGCTCCACCGGATGAGCAATTGTCGGCTGAAATTGAGGTGTTTCACTCACTCGTTCAAAAGTTGAAATCACTCAAAGGCTACGGTCCGACGTTGCCCACATTCGTAACTGCACCATACCAGGTTCTGCGGCAGAAACTACCACGCATCAAAAACGGAAACCAGAACTGCTAGGCTGAGATTTCCACCAAAACGAGACCACCTGATAGTCTTCCACTAGACATGTCCAACTGTACCCAATGCGGCCGCAAGCTGCCTCCGTTCACCTTCCGCAGGATCTGCCAGTGGTGCGTGCAGCATGAAGCTGCGCAGCGCGGCGACGCGGATGACAACGTGAGGCAGCGCGTCATGCCCACACCCTGGGTCCGCCGTGAATCGAGCATTTCCCTCACCAAGCTGGTATTTGGCGCGAATGTCGCAGTTTTTATCGCAATGGTGTTTGCCAGCGGTTCGATCGAAGGTTTTCCCGGCGAAATTCTCGGGCACTTTGGCGCCAACTGGGGACCGTACACCTTGGCGGGCGACTGGTGGCGCCTTGTGACCTACATGTTCCTTCACGGTGGCGTGATGCATATCGCCTTCAACATGTGGTGCTTGTGGGATCTAGGGGCACTCTGCGAATCGCTGTATGGGACCTGGACTTTCGGAGTGGTGTATCTCATGACGGGGGTTGCGGGAGGCTTGGCCAGTGTCGCATGGCATCCGGCGATACCGAGCGTTGGGGCATCGGGTGCGATCTTCGGCCTTGCGGGCGCGCTCATTGCATCCCTCTATCTCGGGGAGTTCAGTCTTCCCAGCTATGCAATTCAAGCCAACATGAAAAGCCTGCTTTTTTTTGTAGGCTTCAATATTCTCTTCGGCGTATCAGCTCTTGGGGACCTCTTCGGCATCCATGTGGACAATGCCTGCCACATCGGAGGCCTCCTCAGCGGCCTGATGCTCGGGGCGCTCATCGCGCGCGTGGCTCCGGACCACGACAACGTCGCGCGACGCGCAGGCGTGCTGGCGCTTGTGGCCATGGTTGTCGCGGGAGCCGGCCTGGCCGTGCGCCAGTGGCGCAGCGCTCCGTTCCGCATGGGCCGGGCTCTCGAAGCAATAACCCCGAACACCCCGGATCGCGTGGTCGCCCAGCTCAAGGAAATCGTGCGCCAGCAGCCGAACTCGGTGCAGGCGCACTTCGCGCTCGCCCAGACTTACTTCGGGGAGGAGAAATTCTCCGAGGCTGAAGCTGAGTTCAAAAGAGTGCTGCAGCTTCAGCCTCAGCACGCAGCCGCCCGCTTCGAACTTGGAATGGTCTTTGTGAGCGAGAGGCGTCTCGACGATGCCAACAGCGCCTTTGCACAACTTGTGGCCCAGGACGCCAACGATCCCAACGGCCATCTCGGCATGGGGCTGGTGCTCGCCGCGGAAGGCAATCAGCAGGAGGCTATTGGAGAGTACAAGAACGCCATCCGGCTCAACCCACAAATCTCCGGAGCCCAATACGAGCTAGGTCGTTCCTACACGAAGCTGAAGATGTACGACGAGGCGATCGCTGCGTATCTCAAGGAGCGGGAAAATATGGGCGACGATCCTGATATAGAAACTGCCTTGGCCGATGCCTACCAGGCTAAGGGGATGACGCAACAGGCCCGGGAAGCGAGCGACAAGGCGGCGGAACTGAAGCGCCAAAGATAGTTTGCCGCTCACCCACTGAAGCAGGCGCCGGAACCTACTTGGCCGAGTTTTTCTGCGCGCTCCACTCCAGGTATGTCGAGAAGGGCTTGTCGGGCGGAGCAACCTCAAACTTCCCAGTCAATGTCGTCTGGCCGGTCTTGTGATACGCCAGGCGGAAGCGTGGGGCACTGGAAGGACCGTCGCTTACAAAAGTCACAGTACCGTCAGCGGAAGTATCGATCGAGTAGCGGATCATGTGTTCCTCGTTGTCGAAATAGACTGCCTTGAAATCCTCCGCTTCCGGATATACCACCATCAGGTCATCGTGGCGATAGGCGGGCTTCTCGCCAGTTGCGGGATACTCTGCGAAGCTCTTGCGCACCAGGACCTTCCCCTGAAGGTCGAACTGGAAGGAAAAGCCGCCGGAACCTTGCCCAGGAGCACCGTTTCCTGCTCCGCTCCAGTCGCCGACGAGCCACGCCAGTGCTTTCCAGTCGGGCGCAGGTTTCGTCTGCTGGGCAGTTGCGGCTGACAGCAGGGCGAAAGCTACAAAGCAGAGCCTGAACGTTCTCCGCATGCCGACCTCCCGGCAATCAGACCTGAAGACTCAAAAGGGCGTCGATCAGCCTTCGGCCTTTTTCACCGCCAGTTCGGCGCCCTGAAAGCCAATCTTGCTGTGCGTTCCATCGCAGAAGGGCTTGTTCACCGACCCGCCGCAGCGGCAGAGAGAAAACGCGGGTTTGCCGGTAAGATCATAGTGAGTCCCGTTTACATCCACCAGTTCGACCACCCCTTCCGCAGCTTCCACTCGATACGGGCCGTTGGGCCGGATCGTAATCTTGACCTGTGCCATGAATGCATCCTCCAAACTTGTTGGGATCTCGAAAAACTGAAGATATCACCAAGAGGGGAAACGTGTCTTGCCAGGCGACTCTTCGAAAATGGTCGAATTCGCGAACCAGAGGGACAACAGAGGTCCACGAAGACCCTTCGTGTAACTTCGCGTGCTTCGTGGTTAACATCGACCAAGAGGGAAGCGTTGCCGGGCGCCGTCACGCTGCCAGTGAGTCCGCCGCCATCACACTGCGATACAACTGCAGATAATCCTCGATCATCCGTTTGGTGGTGAAGCGTTCGCGGGCCCGGGTATAAGCCAGTTCGGCATACGCCCGGCGCATGGCGCGGTCCTCGTTGAGCAGGCGAATGCTTTCGGCCAGGCTGGCGGCGTCATTGGTGCGGAAGTACAAAGCGGCGTCTCCCCAGATCTCACGGAAGACGGGAATGTCGTTCGCCACAATGGCGCAGCGCGAGAACGCAGCTTCAAGTGCGGGCATACCCAGCGGTTCGTAGCGCGCTGTCGCGGCAAAGATAGCGGCTCGACTGTATAACGCGCGCAACTGCGCTTCCGTCTGCGGCCCGCGGATCGCTACCGAGGCCTCGTCCAGCGCGACCTTTACATCTGCGCGGATCGGCACCCGGGGCACCGGTACGGTCTGCTCGGCTCCGACAATACACACCGGCACAGGATGCGAGTGCTGCGTAAGCAGAAACACCTGCTTGCTGGCGTCCACCATCCGGCCGACCGCCAGCACGCAATCGTCTTTGCTGACATAGGGATTGAAGAATATCGGATTGCGCCCCGGGTAAATGACTTCTCCGCGCCGAGGCTCGCCATAACAGCTGCGGATGCGATTCAGCATCCACGTCGAAGGGGCCACGACCGCGTCGGCTCCCGCAATGCCGCGGACAACCATGTCGCGGTACCAGTTCAACGATCGCGCCGGCCGGGGCGCACGATCGTGAACCGCGTGCGCCCATGTGATGAGATCGGTATGCGCCATTAGGACGCGCGGAACATCCACCGGAAGGTTGCCATAACAGAACTGATTGAGGTGCAGTATGTCTGGTTTGATTTCCCGAACCAAGGCTGCAAGGAAGGCCGAGGACTCGGGCAGGTCCGCTTCTGCTTCCTGCATCCACTCCAGGCGGAA
>DASPTY010000063.1:0-7637 GCA_035623175.1 Candidatus Limnocylindrales bacterium
CTCTGAAACCGGCAACACCGACAAAGTCGTTAAGTACATCAATGAAGCGCGTGGCATGAGCATCCCCATCCTTCCGCCCGACGTGAACGAGAGCGATCTCTTCTTCACTCCCGTCGGCGAATCCATCCGCTTCGGCATGGCCGCCATCAAGAACGTCGGCGAGAACACCGCCAAGGCCATCCGAGACGCGCGCCTCGGCCAGGGCGAGTTCAAGTCCCTCTACGATTTCTGCGAACGCATCGAATCACGCTTCCTCAACAAACGCGTCTTCGAAAGTCTCATCAAGTCCGGCGCCATGGACTCCCTCGGCCCTCGCGAAGCCATGCTCGCTTCCGTGGACGATGCCATCAACGCGATTCAACGTTCCGCCCGCGCACGCGAGTCCGGCCAGCACGGCCTCTTCTTTGGCGGCTCGAGCAATGAGCCCAAAGTACATTTCGAGCTCCGCGATGCCGCTCCTTGGACGGAAGAAGAGCGCCTCGCCAGCGAATACGCCATGCTCGGCTTCTACGTCTCCGGCCATCCGCTGGAAAAGTATGTCTCGCGCCTCAAAGATCTCGGCGCACTCTCCCTCGGCGAAGTCGAAGGCCAGCGCAACGGCAAGGAAATCACCGTCGCGGGTCTTATCGTCGGCACGCGCCCCATGCGCTCCAAGAAAGGCGCCCGCTGGGCCATCTTCACCCTTCAGGACATGACCAGCGTTCAGGAACTCCTCGCATTCCCGGAGAGCTTCGCTCGCCTTGAAAACGTCCTTAAACCCGGCGTCCCCCTGCTCATGAAGGTCCGCGTCCAGATCGAGGAAGCGGGTACCCGCCTCTCCCTTCAGGAGGCCCGGCGCCTCGAAGAAGTCGCTGAACGCAACGGTCCTTCCGAATTTCGTCTCCGTGTCGACCTCCAAAGGGTCCACGAAGATTCGCTCCAGCTCCTCGAAGAGCTCTTCGCCAAGGCTGCTGGCCCCAGCACCGTCGTCTTCGAGGTCCGCGCTCAAGATGGCACTACTGCTGTCGTGCAATCTCAGCGTAAGATACGTGTCACGCCCGACTTCATCGCCGCCCTGGAACGCATCTGCGGCGACGAAGGCATTCAAAGGATTTCATAATGTCTGCAGCCCATAAGGACAAGAAGGGCACCACCACCGTCGATCGTCAAAAGGAAATTGAGCGTCTCGAAAAAGACGTCGAAGAACTTCGCCGCCTGGCCGGTGGCAGTGACGAGACCGACACTGAGTTCGACCGCCTCAAGCAGGAAATCCTCGAGCTTCGCCGCGAATTCTACTCCCATCTCGGCCCCTGGCAGCGCGCCCAGATTGCTCGCCACCCGCAGCGCCCCTACACCCTCGATTGGATCAACTTGCTGTTCACCGACTTCATCGAGCTTCACGGCGACCGCGGCTTTGCCGACGACAAAGCGCTCATCGCGGGGCTCGCCAAGTTTCGCGGCCGTCCCGTCGCCGTCATCGGCCAGCAAAAGGGAAGGGACACCAAGCAGCGCGTCATCCGCAATTTCGGCCAACCTAAGCCTGAGGGCTACCGCAAAGCCCTCCGCGTCATGCAGCTCGCCGCGAAATTCGGTCGCCCAATCCTCACCTTCGTGGACACCCCCGGCGCCTACCCCGGCATTGACGCCGAAGAGCGCGGCCAGGGCGAAGCCATCGCCCGCAACCTCCGCGAGATGGCGCGTCTCCCCGTTCCCGTGATTGTCACCGTCACCGGCGAAGGCGGCTCCGGCGGCGCGCTCGCCATCGCCATCGGCGATCGCGTCAACATCCTCGAAAATGGCTTTTACTCGGTAATCTCTCCCGAGGGCTGCGCCTCCATCGTCTGGCGCGACTCCGCCAAAGCCGAAACCGCCGCCATCGCCATGAAAATCATGGCCTCCGATCTCAAGGAACTCGGCATTGTGGACGAAATCATTCCCGAGCCTGACGGTGGCGCCCATGCCGATCACGATGGCGCTGCCAAGTTGATGGGCGACGTTCTTGAGCGCCAGATTCTCGCCCTCAGCGGCGTCTCTCCCAAGCACCTCATCGACTCCCGCTACGAAAAATTCCGCCGCATGTGCCAATTCTTCGACCTCGGCGCCTAGCTTAGCGCGCCACGCTGCAAGGTGTTTGTCATCCTGAGCGTGCCTTCTGCGCGAAGGATCTCAACTGAACGTCTTGTCACGGAGCACAAGAACCGATTCCAAAATTAGGGAGAGCACCAGCGGCGCGCGAGAAGTTAGCCCAGCCCGCAAGGGCTGGGTACCAATCTCAGAACTTACAACTGATAACTGAAAACTCTCCTCCCCCACCCCCGTACCACATTCGCCACTCGCTTCTCATCTTTCGTTGTTCCCACCCCTTCTCTCTCACTATTCTGATTCTGCAGCGCGTGAACCTCGGCTCCGGGGAATCCTCCTCCGCACCGTTTGCAAAGGACAAGGCATCAACATGTCGGAACCCTTTCGTCCGTACGAAAAGCTCGTCGACATCACCATCATGGGGAGGAAGTTCCAGGTCCCCGAACGCAACTCCTTGCTCCGCTGCTTCCAGTTCATCAGCCCCGAGACCATCCCCTATGGCCGCTTCTGCTGGAATCAAGACTGTCAATATTGCCGCGTCATGTGCCAGCTTCCCGACGACGACGAACCTCGCGAAATGCTCTCCTGCAAATTCATCGTCATGCCCGGCATGGCCGTGACGGACTTGAGCCAGGAGCTGAAGTGGTGCCTCCGCGCCAAACTCCCCGCACCCGTCGGCGCCGCCAAGTAACCGGCCTTTTAGCCAAAATCTTTCGTCCTGTCGCTTGTCCGAAGCCCGCTCCACCTCTCCCTCCCGTGAATTGCCTCCCCGTGTCACTTGCTCTAACATGGAAGAGTCCCCTCGTTCCATGCCGAACCCTGTCCTTCTTCCCTGTGACGGTTGCGGCCAACTCGTTGGCCTTCCCCACATCTCTCGACGTCTCCAGCGCCTCGAATGGGCCACTCGCTTTCGTCCCGTGCACGTCCACGCTCTCCTTCTCGGTGGCATCGCCCCGGAGAGCGACGACGAATTTCTCTACGCTCCCCAATCGTCGTTTCAAGGCGAAGCCCGCTCCATTCTCGATGCCGTGCAGATTTCCACTGAAGGGAAGTCCCCCGAATCGGTTCTCAGTGAGTTCCAAAGACTCGGTCTGGCCCTCACCCACGTTCTCGAATGTCCTCTCGATCCGGACACCTCCGAAGCCGGCATGCGCCTCCTTATGGAAAAGCAGCTTCCCGCCGCCATCGCCAGGATCCGCCGCTCCCTGAAGCCCAAGCGTGTCCTCCTCTTTTCGCCCGAACTGTCCGCCGTGGTCGAGAAGCTGCATCAGTCCCATTTGGATTGCCAGGTCTTGCCTCCTGCCCCTAGCATTTTCCTCGCAGCGGGGTTCCCCGCGGCGCCAGAACTGGAGGCGTTCCGGGAAGCTCTCATCAGTTCAAGGGCTCACTCCGCCTAGCGTCCCCCTGTGACGAAGGTCACTGTCTTCGGTGACGCCCCAACCCAAACTGTCTACGGCCCAACTTCTTCCGCTAGGCCCCGCCCCCTGGGTCCTCCTCGCTGCCCGCGGGCTCAGGCTCCAGCGTAATCAGTTGGAACGCTACTGGCTGTCGTTACCCCTGGCTTCTTGCTATGCTAGAACTTAAGCCTGACGGGGCTGCTTGTGAGGTGCGTTGTGGAGAATCGTGCTAAATTCGGCGTCGGAATCGGGGTCATCGTCGTCGCCCTCGGCTTTTTGGCCTGGCTCGGCTACGGCGAAAGCAAGACCTACTACCACACCATCGCCGAGTACCAATCCCTGCAGGGTTCCGCACGCAACCACCGCATGCGTCTTGCCGGTACAGTGGCTGCTGGCAGTATCCGCCACCTCCCCGGCCGCGTCGAATTTGTCCTTGAAGAAGAGGGTAAAACCCTTCCGGTCAGCTACGTAGGCAGCGATCCTTTGCCGGATACTTTTGTTGACAAGTCTCAGGCGCTCGTCGAGGGCCGTCCTGCGGCCGACGGCAAGTTCGTCGCCGAACACGTTCAGGCCAAGTGCGCATCCAAGTATGAAGCCGCGCCCGGTGGAGATAAGCCCGCTCCTGCGCCCACGACGCAGCGCAGCACCATGTAGCGCCGGTCTTCAGACCGGCATCTTGGGTTCCTTCGATGTTGTAGTGGCGGGTCTTCAGACCCGTGCTTTTCTCTGGGTTTTGTAACGCAGGCCTTGGCCAGCTCCAGTTCTTGTAGTGGCGGGTCTTTCGCGGTATTTGCGTCCCGGCGCTTCTTCCGGGAAGACCCGTGCTTTTCTCTTGGGGTTTGTAGCGTAGGCTTTAGCCTGCGTCTGGCCAGTCGCAATGAGGTCTCGAGTTCTCAGTCCTCAGTAGCCAACTCTTTTTCTTACTGAGAACTGAAAACTGACGACTGAGAACTCTCTCGTCCGTTGGGGAAGAGGCTTTAACTTTATGGATGTCTTCGGTAGCTTCTCACTTCTGCTCGCATTCGTCTGCGCCGTTTACGCCTTCGTCGGCGGCATCGCCGCCATCAAGACCCGCCATCCGCTTCTCGTCAAAAGCGCCCGCCAGGCCGGGATGGCCACCTGCGCCCTGATCTTCCTGGCCACCTTCTGCGTCGAGTACCTCTTCTTCACTGACAATTTCTCGATGGCCTATGTGGTCTCCCACTCCAACAGGGACCTCTCCACCTTTTACAAGATCGCCGCTCTTTGGGCCGGACAGGAAGGCTCGCTCCTTTTCTGGAGCACTCTTCTCTCCATCTATGTCCTCTCCGTCCTCATCGCTTATCGCAACAAAAACGGGGAACTGATGCCCTACGTCGGCGTTGTCCTTGCTGGCGTCCAAATCTTCTTCCTCACGCTGAATAACTTCGTCGAAAATCCCTTCAAAACTCTCGCTACCGTCAACGCCGCCGGTGTCCTCGAGCCTTTCACTCGCCTCGATGGCAACGGTCTGAATCCGCTCCTCCAGTATCCGGAGATGGTCGTCCATCCTCCGAACCTCTACTCCGGCTATACTGGCTTCACCATCCCCTTTGCCTTCGCTCTCGCCGCTCTTCTCGCGCGCTATCCCGGCGAAAAATGGATTCACCTCACTCGCAAATGGACCATGGTCGCTTGGTGCTTTCAATCGCTCGGCATTCTTCTCGGCGCGCATTGGGCCTACGCCGTTCTCGGTTGGGGCGGCTACTGGGGCTGGGATCCCGTCGAAAACGCCTCGCTTCTTCCTTGGCTTACCGGCACCGCGTTCCTGCACTCCGTCATGATGCAGGAGAAGCGCGGCATGATGAAGGTCTGGAACGTCTGGCTGGTCTTTTGCACCTTCCTCCTCTGCATTCTCGGCACCTTCCTCACGCGTAGCGGCGTCGTCAGTTCCGTCCACGCCTTTGCCAATTCGCACATTGGTCCGTGGTTTGTCGGCTTCATCTGCATCACGATTATCGTCTGCTTCGTCTCCTACTTCCTCAATCGCGACTACCTGAAAAGTGAAAATCAACTTGACTCCATGATCTCCCGCGAGTCCAGCTTCCTCTTTAACAATCTCCTCTTCCTCGTCGCTTGCATTGCCGTTCTTTCCGGCACGCTCTTTCCGGTTTTCTCCGAGTGGTTCACCAGTAACCGCATCAGCGTCGGCGCTCCTTTCTTCAACAAGGTCATGATTCCCATCGGTCTCGCCCTCCTTTTCCTCACCGGCGTCGGCCCCTTGCTCGCCTGGCGCAAAACCTCCGCCGACAGTCTCAAGCGCAATTTCGGTTGGCCGCTGATCGTCGGCCTCGTCGGCGCATTTATTCTCTATGTCGCGGGCTATCGCGATCCGTTCTCCAATCTCTGCCTGTTCCTCTGCATCTTCGTCTTCTGGACCATCGTCGAGGAGTTTTACCGCGGCGCGAAAGTGATCGCTGCCCGCACCGGCATGAGCATGATGATGGCTGCCCACGAACTCTCCATGCGCAACACTCGCCGCTACGGCGGCTACGTCGTCCATTTCGGCATGGTCCTTGTCTTCGTTGGCATGGCAGGTGCCGCGTTCAATGCTGATGCGCAGAAAGCCATGAACATCGGCGACTCCATGAAACTCGGCCCCTACACGCTTCTCCTGCAGAGCGCCGACACCAAGGTCGAGAAGAATTACACCGCGCAGCGCATGATTGTCGAAGTCCTCAAGGACAACAAGCAAATCATGCTGCTCTATCCCGAAAAGCGGCAGTTCCAGGGCACCGAGCAGGCTGCCGGCACCATGGTCGCCATCTACTCCACCCTCCGCGAAGACCTCTACGTCGTCTATGCGGGCATGGATCCGGAAGTCAATGTTCCGGTGATCCACGCCTTCCTCAATCCGCTTGTCAAATGGATTTGGCTTGGCGGCGTCTGGGTCGTGATGGGTACTCTCCTCGCCCTCATGCCGAATCGTCGCGCTACACTCGTCATCGCCGGTGCAACGGAAGCCGCTCCAGCTCCTCCCGGCACCCCCGCGCTCACCCCCACAACCACCCTGCGAGAAGGCCATGACTAAGAACAACTGTAGCGCCGGGCTTTCCCGCGGTTTGGGCGGGCGCGACGTTTTTGGTCGCGAAGCCCGGCACGCTTTGCTTGCAAGTGGAGCTTTAGCCCCTGAGGAAACTCTTTTCTTTCCTGCTCACAGCCCATACTTCACGCGTGCGAAGCGCGTCGCCTTCCTGATGGCCTTTTGCACTCTTGCACTCCTGCACTTATCCGTTCTTCCACTCTCTGCGCAATCCCCCCGCGCCAAACAAATCGGCATGCACCTCAAATGCATGTGCCGCGGCTGCGACATGACCGCAGGCAACTGCGCCCATCCGGGCGGCGCCTTCTCCGGGCCCTGTGACACTGCCAAAGCCGAGCTCCGCGAAGTGGATGAAATGCTCGCGAAAAACATGACCGAGCAACAAATCATAGATGCTTTTGTCGCGAAGTACGGCTCCATCGTCTACGTCGAGCCTCCCAAGAAGGGCTTTGGCCTGGTCGCCTGGATCATGCCGATCTTCTATGTCGTCGTTGGCCTTGCCGTCGTCGTGTACGTCGTGCGCAAATGGACGCACCGTCCTCCTCCTCCCCCTCCGGTCGGCCCAGGCGCTCCCAACGAAACGCTTGACCGCGCCCGCGCTCAAGTTGACCGCGAAACCGAGGACTGACCCATGCTCACTTTTCTGCCTCATTTGACCCCGGCTCTTCACTCAGGCGCAATGGTTGTCATCCCGACTTTCCACACTGTCATCCCGAGCGAAGCGAGGGATCTGCTTTTCCGCGTGTCCTCCGGGAGTCTCACCAGCAATTTCTTTGTCACCATGCCCGACTGGGCCATCGTCGGCGCCTGCCTTGGTCTCACTGTCGCGGTCTTTCTCTTTGTCTTCTACATCCATCCCGACGCTTCTGACCTGGCTCCTCACCGCACCAAGCTCGACCAACTCCTCGAGCGTCGTGATACGATCTACGAAAACCTCCGCGACCTCAAATTTGAGCATCGTGCCGGGAAATACTCTGAAGGTGACTACGAACTCATGAAAGCCTCGCTCGAAAACGAAGCCGCTATGGTCCTCACCGAAATCGAGCAGGTCACCGAATCTCAGGTGCGGCGGCCTCGTCCTGCCAGCCCTGCAACTAACGAGCGGAGCGCTCGATGAA
>DASPTY010000064.1:0-3994 GCA_035623175.1 Candidatus Limnocylindrales bacterium
ACGTCACCGTTGTTCATCTGATGGACACGCTCATGGAACGCCAGCTCGACTCCATCGGTGGCGGCTACTTGAAAGCGAAGATGGAGTGCCTCGACGTCAAGGTTCTTCTAAGCCACAACACCGTCGCGATTCTAGGCGAGAACAAGGCTGAGGGTGTGCGTTTTCAGGATGGCACAGAGCTCCCAGGTGATTTTGTAGTGATTGCGGCGGGCATCCGGCCGAACGTGGAGCTTGCACGTAAGGCGGGGCTGCGCGTCAATCGCGGCATTGTCGTCAATGACCAGATGGAAACTTCGCACTCGGACATTTTCGCGGTCGGCGAGTGCGTCGAGCACAATGGGATCTGCTACGGGTTGGTAGCGCCGCTGATCGAACAGGGCAAGATTCTGGCCGGAACAATCACAGGAAACACGGGACAGAGCTATCAAGGCACGGTCCCGGGCGCAAAGCTCAAAATCATGGGCGTGGATGTTTTCTCTGCGGGGGATTTCAACGAGAAAACTCCCGGGAACGATGTCGTCCGGTTTGAAGATCCTTCGCTTGGCATCTATAAGAAACTGACATTGCGAGACAATCGTTTGGTTGGCGTGATCTTGGTTGGCGAGACAGCCGACAGCCACCGGTACATGGACTGGCTGCAGAACAAAGCCGACTTGCGCGAGCACCGCCGCCAGCTTCTATTCCCCGAGCCTGTTGCCGATTCAGGTTTCGATGTCGCACAACTACCCGGTTCGCACGTCGTGTGCGGTTGCCATGGCATTTCGAAGGATACGATCGTGCAAGCCATTCGCGATCGCGGTCTCACCACGCTATCCCAATTAAAGGAATGTACCCGCGCTTCCACGGGCTGCGGGAGTTGCACGAGTCTCTGCCAAAACCTACTGCGTGCCGTCGCTCCCCAGTTCGAGGAGGAAGAAAAGAAGGCGCTGTGCAAGTGCGTCCCGCATAGCGAGCCGCAGTTGCGCGAAATCGTCCGCAGCCAGCGACTACGCTCCGTTCAGCAGATCCTGGATGTTTATGGAAACGGCGTCGGCTGCGAGGTTTGCAAGCCAGCTCTCTCCTACATGCTCGACGTCGTCTGGTGTGGCGGCCACGATGAAGACCGTTCCGCACGGTTCATCAACGACCGTGTTCACGCGAATATTCAAAGGGATGGCACGTTTTCTGTAGTCCCGCGCATACGTGGCGGCGTGACTTCGCCGCAGGAGCTGCGGAGCATCGCCGATGTGGCGGAAAAGTACAAAGTGCGGATGGTGAAGATTACCGGCAGCCAGCGCATTGACCTTCTCGGCGTTCAGAGGAGCGACCTGCCGAAAATTTGGGCCGATCTGGGAATGCCCTCGGGCCAGGCATACACGAAAGGCGTGCGCATGGTGAAGACTTGCGTGGGCACGGAATTCTGCCGGTTCGGAGTGCAGGATTCCATTGCTACGGGCGTTGAGCTGGAGCGGCGATTTGAAAATTTGTACACACCCCACAAGCTGAAGATGGGCGTCGTAGGCTGCCCACGGAACTGCGCGGAAGCCACGGTCAAGGATATTGGCTTGGTAGGGCAAGAAGGGAGCTGGCAAGTGGTCGTCGGAGGAGCCGCCGGCAAGAAAGTGCGCAAGGCCGATCTGCTCATCACCGTGGAATCGACGGAAGCGGCGTTGCAAGCTGCCGCGCTCTTCTTCCAGTACTACCGCGAAAACGCGAACTATCTCGAGCGAACCTACGATTTCGTCGAACGCGTCGGCATCGAGCGCGTGCGCCGCGAAACGATTTATGCGCCATTGGCTGTGCAACAGGGGCTGCGCGACCGCCTCCGCAAATCCAAATGGAGTTCCCGTGACGCCTGGCTGGAAGGCGACGAACCGCACCATCCTACGCAATTCGTGCAGATTCGGCCCCTGGAGAATCAGCTATGAGTGCCACCGGGAAGAGGTGGTTTCAAGTCACGCATTGCGAGAATATCCCGGTTCGCGAAGGGCGCCGAGTAGAGATTGCCTCGCGGCAGATTGCCATTTTCAATCTCGGCGATCGCTTTTTGGCAGTTGAAAACCCTTGCCCGCATCGAGGCGGACCGCTGGCCGACGGCATCGTGTCCGGCACGACCGTCGTTTGTCCTTTGCACGCGTGGAAGTTCGACCTGATTCAGGGAAACGCGGTGAATCATCCCGAATCCAGTCAATGTCTGGTTACGTTTCCCGTTTGCGTGGAGCAGGGAATTGTCTCCATTGAAATTCCGGTGGCGGCGGAAACGGAAGAACCTTCGCCCAGTGTCTGTGAGCACCGCGACAGACCGTTGCGGTGGGTCCAGAGGAAGCCACTCTCGCCTTACAACGCGGTTCAGCGGCCTGTCGATTCTCCAGACTCTGTTACTTCATGAGAGTGGTTGTACCTAGAGCTCAATTCGTCTGCATCTGAGAAGAAGGGGAGCGTGAGTTTGTCGAGCCAGGACTTTCACGGGTTGCATGTTCTATCGTTGGAGAGCCGCCGCTCCTCGGAAATTGCGCGCTTGATCGAGAATTACAAGGGCGTGCCTGTATCGGCACCGGCCATGCGGGAAGTGCCGCTCGCAGACAACTCGGAGGCATTGCGGTTTGCCAGGGATTTGGTTGCTGGCGGCATTGACATTGTGGCGTTCCTCACTGGAGTAGGCGCGCGCGCGTTGCTCAAGGTGGTTTCGGAAGCTCAGTCGCCAGGACCTTTTCTCGAAGCTTTGCGCCGGGCGCGTGTGGTGGCGCGTGGTCCCAAGCCTTTAGCGGTGCTGCGAGAGTGGAACGTCCCTGTTGTGTTGACGGCGCCTGAGCCTTGCACCTGGAGGGAATTGCTTCGCGGCATGAACGAGTTGCCGGGCGGCTTGCAGGCGCAACGTATTGCCGTTCAGGAATATGGTGTCTCGAATACGGATCTACTGGACGCGTTAAAGGAGCGAGGGGCAATCGTTCGCGCGGTTGCCGTTTACCACTGGGCTTTGCCTGAGGATATCGAGCCTCTACGTGACGCGATTGCGGCCGTCATACGCGGCCAGGTGCAAGTTGCGCTCTTCACCACTGGCGTGCAGGTGACCCATCTATTTCATGTCGCAGAAACGATCGGATTGCGAGAGAAATTGGGAGCGGCGTTTCGCGAAGTCTTCGTCGCTTCGATCGGGCCTTCGACAACGATGACGCTGGGAGAGTTTGGAGTGCACGTCGATCTCGAGCCGACGCACCCCAAAATGGGCATGTTGGTCAAAGAAGCGGCGGAGCGGTCTGGCGAAAAGATGGCGAATTAGGCTATATTGTGCTCAGTCTGCAGCTACCTCTTTGGCAGGGAATAGATCGAGCGAGATCTCATTCACCAAGCCTGACAGCACGGCAGATTCTTTCGCGGAAACAGCAGCGTGTTCTGATCCACTGGCGCTCGCCGCGGTTGGCCCCACGATCAGCAGGCAAGGAGCAGGTAACGCAGGCGCCTTGAGTAGCTCGCCCACTGTGGTGCGAATCAATCTCTGGTTCGGGCGCGCGGCGTGGGAAACCAGCAGGCAAGCCATCTCCTCACGAACACCGTTCTCGAGCAGCTCCGTCCGCAGTGTTGTGAAATCGGAGCCGGGCATATAGAACACGAGAGTTGCGTCGGTCGCGACGCTCTCATGCCAATTGCGCTTTTCCTTCCCGGCGCAATGATGGTTGCTCACCAGGACCAGCTTCGATGCATTGTGGCGCTCGGTGAGAGGGATCTTCGCCGCGGCAGCCGCTGCCGTCGCGGCGGTAACACCGGGGATAATCTCAAACTCAATTTCTTTTTCGCGAAGAGCAGCGATTTCTTCATGCGTGCGAGCGAAGATGAGCGGGTCTCCGCCCTTCAGGCGCACAACGGTCTTCCCGCTCTGCGCAGCGGCGATGATTCGCTGCTGAATCTCTTCCTGAGAAGTTTTGTGGGTGCCACATCGCTTCCCGGCACTGAAGACAGCAACACGCGCAGGTATCCGTGACAATACTTCGTCGGAAACCAGGTCATCGTGAAAGAC
>DASPTY010000065.1:0-16960 GCA_035623175.1 Candidatus Limnocylindrales bacterium
GCAAGTGCCTGGAAAAAGAAATGGAGGAGCGCTTCCAGTCCGCAAAGGAATTGGCTCTGGATTTGCGGCGATTAACGCGAGACCGAGGGTCGGGCAGTGCTTCCAAGGAAGCCCCGGCATTGGCGTCATCGCATATTGTGCGAAGGCGCGCGACCGCGCTCGCCGCAGTTGCGGTGGTCGTTAGCCTGGTATTGGTGGCTGCAATATTCTGGTTGGCCCGGATAAGAAAAGCCTCTGAAGCAGCGCGAATTCAGCCCCCCATGGCAGCCTCAATTGCTGTGCTGCCGTTTGCGGACTTGAGTCCTACCCACGATCACGAATATTTCTGCGAAGGACTGGCTGAAGAAATCCTGAACAAATTGACGAAAATTCCGAATTTGAGGGTAGCGGCGCGTACGTCCGCCTTTCAGTTCAAAAGACAGAACCAAGACCTGCGCGATATCGGACAGAAGCTGGACGTTGCAAACATACTCGAAGGAAGCGTCCAAAGAGAGGCGAATCGAGTCCGAATCACCGTACATCTGACGAAGATCGATGCCGGTCTGAGTTTGTGGTCGGAGAACTATGACCGTGAATTCCAGGACATCTTCGCGGTAGAGGACGATATCGCCTCCGCCGTAACCGCGTCACTTCAACCCGCGCTGCTGGGACGCCAGACTTCAGTCACGTTGCCTCCGCCGCAGACAGCCAACCCTGAAGCGTATCAGGCTTTTTTGCAGGCGCGCTACTTCATGCGCAACTCCAATCTTGAATCAGAGCAGAAAGCCTTCGTCTACATCAACAAGGCAATTCAATTCGATCCGAACTATGCCCCGGCATACGCGTTGCGCGCGGTGATGACCGCCGAGGCGGGATTTAACGGTCGCATCGTAAATGTTTCCACGGCAATTAGGGAGAGCCGGCGCGACGCGGAGAAGGCGATCTCCCTTGATCCAAATCTCCCCGCGGCGTACCTTGCCTTGAGTGAGTCGCAAGCCACAGGCGACTGGGATTGGAGAGCCGCACAGCAATCGGTGCGGAAGGCCCGGGAGCTTGCGCCGGGAGATGCGGACGCCTTGCTGCAAAGCGGGTTTCTTACGATGTGCCAGGGCCGCTTAGAGGAGGCGGCAGAGTTGATGAACCAGGGGCTCGCCATTGATCCGCTGGCACCTGGGAAACACACGATGCTGGCCGAAATCCTGCTGTATCTTGGGCGATACGACGCCGCACTGCAGGCTCTTGAAAAAGCCCCGTTCCAGAACACCACGCACGAAGTGCGAGGCGAAGCCTACCTAGCGCAGGGGCAGGCACAAGATGCCCTGGTCGAGATGGAAAAAGAATCTGAAGAGGCGTGGAGGGATTTCGGGATGGCGATGGCCTATTATGCACTGCATCGTGGTAAGGATTCCGACGCCGCTCTTACACAATTGACGGCGAAGTATGGCCAGGTCGCGGCTTCCCAGATAGCGGAGGCTTACGCGTACAGAAATGAACGGGACCAAGCGTTCCATTGGTTAGAGCGTGCCCGCTTGCAGCATGATTCAGGCCTAGGGCGCATTAAGGTGAATTGGCTGCTCAAGAACCTGCGGAACGACCCCCGATTCGCGCGGCTGCTTCAACAAGTGAATCTGGCTGAATAGGAGCTCATTTTTGTCGGGTTGCCAGAGCAGGATCACAGGCATGGCGCGTGCTGAGCTACTTCACGGCCTTTGCCAATGTGGAACTTCTGAGAACCCCTTTTCGACCTTGCGGCATCGGCCCCCCATCCATTCTGCGGCAGCGCGGTGTATGATTCCTGTAACCTACCGTGCGTACGTTGCTGACACGATATTCTTGTGCACAACATGGGGGTCAACCAAGCTTTCGCCGCAGCACCTTGAGTTTGACACCTGAAGAGCTTCTGAAAGTCGAGGAGAAAACAATGCATTCGACCCCGCTAGCGAAGTGCTTTGCCGTCGTCGTCGTTTTGATCGCAGGATTTGGCCTAGGAGCCTCGCATCTGTTCGCGCAGAACGCTCCTTCTCCATCGAGTCCGCCCTATCTCAATCCTGCCCTTCCCACGGAACAGCGAGTAAATGATCTGATTTCCCGCATGACCCTGGAGGAGAAGGCGTCGCAGCTCGTGAACCAGGCGCGCGCGATACCGCGCCTGCAAATTCCAGCCTACGACTGGTGGAGCGAGTCGCTGCACGGCGTCGCCGTGAATGGAACGACCGAGTTCCCAGAACCGATTGGGCTGGCGTCAACTTTCGACACCCCAGGGATTCACGAAATGGCCGTGGCAATCAGCATCGAAGCGCGCATCAAGCACGTGCAGGCAGTGCGCGCGGGCCACAGCTACATCTTCGAAGGCCTGGACTTCTGGGCGCCGAACGTCAACATCTTCCGCGACCCGCGCTGGGGCCGTGGCCAGGAAACGTATGGCGAAGATCCCTTCCTGACCGCGCGGATGGGAGTGGCGTTCGTTACCGGAATGCAGGGGGAGGATCCGCATTACTACAGAACGATTTCGACGCCGAAGCACTACGCCGTGCACAGCGGGCCCGAAAGCACGCGGCATAAGGCGGACGTGAAAGTGAGTAAGCACGACGAAGTGGATACTTATCTGCCCGCGTTCCGCGCCACAGTGACCGAAGGGAAGGCGGGGTCAGTCATGTGCGCGTACAACAGCATCAATGGTCAGCCGGCGTGCGCGAATGAGTTTCTGTTGGTGGATCAATTGCGCAGCAAGTGGGGATTCAACGGCTACGTGGTCTCGGATTGCGAAGCGGTGCGGAACATCTTCAACGGCCATCACTACAAAGCAACGCAGGCCGAGGCATCCGCTATCAGCCTGAAACTCGGCATGGATAACGAGTGCATCGACTTTACGGCCCAAGTGAGCGACGACCACGACTACGCGCCGTATATCGAGGCCGTGAAACAAGGTTTCCTGAAGGAGAGCGAAATTGACCTAGCTCTAAAGCGGCTGTTCACCGCGCGGATCAAACTGGGGATGTTCGATCCTCCCGAAATGGTGCCGTTCACAAAAACAGATGAGGCGCTACTCGAAGGGCCTGCCCATCGCGCGCTAGCTCGGAAACTGGCCAATGAATCCATGGTGCTGCTGAAGAATGACGGTGTGCTTCCGCTGAAATCCTCCGAACAGAAGATCGCGGTTGTGGGACCGCTGGGGGATCAGACGGCGGTGCTGCTGGGCAACTACAACGGAATTCCGACACGGTCCGTTTCGGTTCTCGAAGGCATGCGGACGGAGTTCCCCAAGGCAGAGATCCAGTTCGTGCCAGGAACGCAATTCCTGAGCAAAGCCGCTTCACCGGTGCCCGCACAACTGCTTACTGTTGATGGTAAGCAGGGCGCGCGGGCGAAATATTTTTCCGTGAAGGATGCGCTTGCACTTTTCAGTGGCGCCGGGACAGCTCCGCTGGCTACCCGTGTTGAGCCGAACATTGGCCTGAATCTGGCATCGTTGCCGCCGGAATTGGCCCAGGAAAAGGCCCTGATCGTCGGTTGGGAGACCACCCTCACGCCGGAAACGAGCGGCGAGTACTATCTCGGTTTCCGCGGAAGTGGTTTCATGCGTGTGTCGCTGGACGGCCAGGTCATCACCATGTCCTACGGCGGACTGACCACCAAGCTGGGCCACGTGAAACTCGAAGCAGGCAAAGCCCACGCAGTGAAAGTTGATTACTCTCCGGCGCCGGGTTCCAACGCGCCGGGCGAATTGGTGTGGGCGAAATTCGATCCGCGTCCCTCGCCCGAGGCAATAGAAGCAACAAAGAAGGCGGATGTTGTGGTCGCGGTGGTGGGCATCACGAGCGAACTTGAAGGCGAGGAAATGCCGGTAAGCGAGGAGGGCTTCATGGGGGGCGATCGCACTTCCCTGGACTTGCCGAAGCCCGAGCAGGATCTTCTGGAAAGCCTCGCGGCGACGGGCAAACCGCTGGTCGTAGTGCTGATGAATGGAAGCGCCCTCGGCGTAAATTGGGCGAAAGAGCACGCAAACGCGATTCTGGAAGCGTGGTACTCCGGCGAAGAAGGTGGAGAAGCCGTGGCCCAGACACTGGCGGGCATCAACAATCCGGCGGGTCGGCTCCCAGTTACTTTCTACAAGAGTGTGGCCGACCTGCCACCGTTCGAGGACTACTCGATGGCCAACCGGACGTACCGCTATTTCACGGGCACGCCGCTGTATCCGTTCGGATATGGGTTGAGCTACTCGAATTTCACGTACAGCAAAGTCAAGCTGTCGTCCAAGAAGCTGAAGGCGGGTGAGCCGCTCGGAGTGGATGCGAACGTGAAGAATACCGGTAAGCAGGACGGTGACGAGGTCGTGGAGCTGTACGTGACGTATCCGAAGCTGCCCGGCGCACCGATTCGCGCCCTCTGCGGTTTCACGCGCGTGCACATCGCTGCCGGCAAAACGGCGCACGTACATCTGACGATCAACCCGCGTGACCTCAGCCACGTGACAGAAGCGGGCGACAGAATCATCGCGCCGGGAGCCTACAAGCTTTCGATTGGCGGAGGACAACCAGGCACGACGGCGCAAGTCGTTGAGACAAGCCTGACGATCACGGGCCAAGTCCAACTCCCGGAGTAGGACCGGGATTACGTGGACTCACGATTCTTCAGATGATTGGTCGGCGAGGCGAAAAGATTCGTTGTGGTCGACGCGGAGCATGAAGAGTCCCTGGGGAGGAACGGTAGGGCCGGATTTGGAACGGTCCTTCAGCTCGTATAGCGTGTCGATATCTTCAGGCGTGAGCTTGCCACGGCCCACTTCGAGGAGCGTCCCGACCATTTTACGCACCATGTAGCGAAGAAAAGAGCGGCCATGCACGGTGAACCATAGTTCCTGGCCATCTTCCGTGCGCTTCAGCTCGCTTGAGTAAATCTCGCGCTGCATGTTGCGCTCCTTGTCGTCGTCCTCGGAGCCGGTGGAAGCGGCAAATGAGGTGAAGTCGTGTACGCCGACAAAACGCGCGGCCGCGTCGCGCATGGCGTCTTCGTTCAAGGGAAACGGATAGTGGAGCACGTAGCGCCAAAGCAGCGGGGGCACCACTTTGCCGCAGTACAGGCGGTAGCGGTACACTTTGCCGACCGCTGACCATCTCGCACTGAAATCCGGCCCGGTTTCTTCCGCATCCACGATTCGAATTGCGGGCGGCAGCAGCGCATTCAACGCGCGTTGAAATTCGCCTGCCGAAAGAGCAGACTGCGTGCGGAAACTGGCCACCTGCCCGAGTGCATGCACACCCGCGTCCGTGCGCCCGGCGCCGGGGAGGTGCACATCCTCCTGCGTGAGCCGACGCAGCACGGACACAATTTCACCTTGCACCGTCGGTTTGTTCGCCTGGATCTGCCAGCCGTGGAAGTCCGTGCCGTCGTAGGCAATCGTGAGTTTGAAATAGCGCATGGGCAAAGAAGCCGACAGTATTCAGTTTACAGCCGACAGCCTGGAGCGTGCAGGCCCAATCTCAAACTGCAATTTAGGCGTGTCAGTAAGATCGAGGAACTCCCTCGAATAAAAGATCAACGTGCTTGGTCTGTCGGTTGGTAGCTGACGGTTATTTTCACGGGGCGGCGCGGACGTGACGGCTGCCGGGCTTAACCGCCACACTTCCCTGCCGGCAAAGTGGGCAGTCTTCGGGCTCGTAGCTTTCAATTTGCAGCTCGATGAGAGCATTGGACTCGATAGGAAACTCGATCTTGCCGCCGCTACGGTCAATTAGCGCGCCCGCAGCTACGACGCGGCCTCCCGCCTCTTCCACGACGTGGATCGTCTCTTGCGTCGAACCGCCGGTGGTCCAGACGTCTTCGACCACCAACACATGCTGGTCCGGCTGGAGCACAAACCCTCGGCGAAGGGTCATCCTGCCGCTGGCGTCCCGCTCCACGAACATTGCCGGAACGCCGCCGCCGACTGCGTCCTTGGGCGCGGGAAGGGCCCGTGCGACCTCCTGGCCGATGATCACTCCACCAAGCGCAGGCGAAACCACGACGTCGATGCGCGCATCGGAAAAAAGTGCCGCGAGAGCCTGCCCCAGTTTCTCGGCAAAGCGCGGGTATTGCAGCACCAGTGCACATTGCACGTACATGCCGCTGTGGAGCCCGCTGGAAAGCTCAAAATGGCCGTGCCGTATGGCTCCGACCGCCTCGAACATGCGCAAGAGTTCTGCCTGCGTATCCATGGCACCTATTCATGGCCGGAACGGGACCTTTCCGGTCCTGTGTGGCTAACCGTTCCTGCCTGTTAACCGTCGAAATGTCAGCAGACTAGCTGCCATGTCCTGCGTTGTCAAGGATGGGAGCGCCTGATAAACTGCCCTTTCCGGGTCGCGGCCCTTGTAGCTTGTTTCAGCGCTCCCTCTGCATCCGCCAATGAAACAAATTCAGTGCTGCGAACGTTAACACTAAAGAAGCTGCGTGAAGCGCATTTCGCTGTACGTGTTCCAAGTCCAAAGGTGAGGAGAACTATGAAGATGCCGTCCATTCGACCCCTGCTCGCCGCTGTATTGATAGGCGCCATAGCAGGCACTCCGGTCACCCCGGTCCATGCTCAGGAGCCCGCGACGGCTCCCAAACCACAGACCGCCGCACAGGGCGGTGTGCCCATTTCTCTGGGGATATCCAAGCACGATTACACGCATGCCCGCAGCGCCTTCCCCCGGTTCTGGCTTCCGTATGAAATGATGCCGATCGCGCCCGGAGTCCTAGCCAACGCTCCGCGGTTGGAGCAGTTGATCCATGACGGCAAGCTAGAGTTGAGCTTGCAGGACGCCATAGCGCTAGCGCTCGAAAACAGCATGGACATTGTGGTCACGCGCTACAACCCGTGGATAGCGGACGTGAGCCTGCTGAAGACCAAGGCGGGCGGATATGGGTACGGCACGCCAGGCAGCATCTCGGTCGGATCGACGGCGAATCTTCCTTTGCTCTACTACGACCCCTATGTCACGTACACGATGTCAGTGGCCGACGTGACCACGCCGATCAACAACGTGTTCCTTTCGGGTGTAGGCACGGGTGGCGGCACCTCGTCCGTGCAAGCGATGGGCCTGACGGCTCACAACGCGGCCTACAACACGCAGTACCAGCAGGCTTTTGATACGGGCACCAGCTTCAGCGTCGCTTGGAACAACACGCGCGCGTCGTCCAACGCACTCAACTTTTTCAATCCGTACGTGCAGTCGTCCCTGACAGTTTCTTTCCAACAGCAACTGCTGGCCGGCGCGGGACGATTCATTAACCGCCGCAACATCCTGATTGCGCAGAACAATCGCAAGATTGCGGACCTGGCATTTACGCAACAAGCCATCACGACGACCACGAACACGATCAATGCGTACTGGGAACTGGCGTACGCGCGGCAAAACGTCAAGGTGCAGCAACAAGCCGTGACGGTTGCCGAAAAGCTTTACAACGACAACAAAAAACAACTGGAAATCGGCACGATGGCGCCGCTTGACGTCACTCGCGCGGAATCCGAGCTGGCGACTGACCGCACGAACCTCATTGTTGCCCAAACGACGCAGCTCCAGGACGAACTTCTTCTCAAGAATTACATTTCCAAAGATCCGACGGCCTCCAATCTCATCAGCGTCGAGGTCATTCCCACGGACAAACCGGAGACACCTGCCGCGATTGAAGCCGCTTCGTTCGAAGACGCTTTGAAGGAGGCATTCAAAAAACGCCCGGACGTCCTGGAGCAGTTCTACAACCTGAAGAACGCGAACATTGACGTGCGAGCAACGAAGAACGCGCTCTTGCCGACTGCCACGCTTGGACTGCAATACGTATCCTCCGGCCTAGCCGGCAATTCGTTTACTACGGGCACACCGACCGTTCAACTCGGAACCCAAATGATTGACGCCGCTGGAAACCCTGTGGATGTCTATCTACCGGAGACCGTGGCGCCGGTGACCGGGGTACGCAAAGACGGGTTCGGCACCGTGCAGTCGCAGATTTTTCACAATACGTTTCCGCTGTATGCCGCGCAGTTGAGTGTCAGTCTGCCTCTGCGAAACCGGGGCGCGCAGGCGGACAACATTCATGCGCAGCTGGTGGAGCGGCAGTTTGAAGCCCAGGTGCAGCAGATCAAGAACAACGCCGTGCTGGACGTGCGCAATACGACCATCGCGTTGCAGCAGGGCCGAGCGCAGGTGGAATCCGCGCGCAAAGCCCGGGAACTGCAGCAACAGACGTTTGACGCCGAACAGAAGAAATATCAGCTCGGCGCCTCCACGGTGTACAACGTGATTCTCACGCAGCGCGACCTCATCACCGCGCAGGGGACGGAACTTCGCGCACTAGCGAATCTCGCCGAAGCAAAGGCCAATTACGAACGCGCTCTTGGCCGAACTCTCGAGGTGAACAACGTCACCATCGCGGACGGGAAGAAAGGGATCTTCGAACAAGACACCCTGATTCCGGGCACCTTAAACGGGCAAGTTGTCGGCACGGATTCGCTCTTCAAGCGCCTCGAAAAAGCAAACCTTGAGGGCCAGCGTTAGCAGCAATTCATCTTCTTACAGAGATAGGGGCGAAGCGCGTGCTTCGCCCCGCATTTTTTGTTTGCGCCCTCCTCTGCTTGTGGTATCTTCTGTTGCTCTTTGGTGACTTAAACGGGCTATAACTAGGATTCGCAGTTATCTTCTACCATGACCGGGTTCTGACTATCTAAGTCTCCGGAGGTGGCGCATGCCTTCCCCTTCGACAGAAAAGAACAAGGCTCGTCAGGACGAATTGGACTGGATCGCTGCCTCTCGCACGGCGCGTCTTGGCGCGAAGCTGACCAGAGCGCCAGAAGACAGCCTCATCGGGCTGGCCTTTTCGGGCGGAGGGATCCGCAGCGCAACGTTCAACCTGGGAGTGATTCAGGGCCTTGCGAAGTCCAAGCTGCTTCACAAAATGGACTTCGTCTCTTCCGTTTCGGGGGGCGGGTACATCTCCAGTTGGCTGCTCGGCTGGATGCAACACCAGGGTCTGGGCGCCCGCGAGGTGGAGCGCCAGTTACGGAGCGAGCAGGTTGACTTCAAGAAGCTGAGCGAACCCCCGGAGATTCGCTTCCTGAGAAATTTCAGCAATTATCTGACACCGCGCAAGGGCCTCTTTTCGCCCGATTTTTGGACCTTCTTGGCCATTTACTTCAGGAACACCTCCCTGAACCTCGTGATTCTCCTCTCGGCACTTCTGGCGGTGATTTTTGCTCCCCGCGTGGTGGTGTGGATCTTCCACATCTTTGAGAGGCTTGAGAATTTTTTCCGGAATTTGCTGAAGACTTCGTTTGATCCCTGGTATCTATCTTCTCAGTACATCGCTCTTTATTGTGGTTTTGTTTTGGGCGCCGTCGCCGTCGTTTACATCGGCCTGAATATGGCCTGGCTTGAGCCGGGACAGGACGGGCTCGACGAAAAGACCTACGAAGAATTCAGCAGTCCCCCACGGGTGCGAGAGCGCATCGCCCTGCCGTTGGTGTTCGCTGCCGCGTGTCTCAGCTATGCATTCCTTTGGTTTTTTGAAGATTTTTATGTCTCGCCGGAGTTTTGGTGGGAGGCGGCTCTGCTGGGAATGATGATGTACACCTTGCAGTGGGCCTTGGCAGGCGGCGTGCGCGAGTTCATACGCTTGAGATATGCCAGAAAGGGCAAGCCCGCTCCACAAGGGGGTCCCAACCTGTGGAAGATCCTCCTATGCGCTGCGTTTACCGGACTCCTCTCCGGCTTTTTGTTTCTGCCGTTCGGTCATTTGCTCCATCGAGGCGGCATCCCCGAACTGGGACAACAGCACAGCCTGTGGTTTGTTCTGACCTTTGGGCCGCCCGCGTTGATCGGCATCATGCTTATCACCGGGATTGTGCACATTGGTCTGCTGGGGCGTTCGATGAGCGACGATCATCGAGAATGGTGGGCGCGGCTGGGCGCGCAGCTATTCCTCTATGCCGTTGGCTGGCTTCTCCTGTTTTCGGTCGCCATTTACTTTCCCATTTGGCTGCGAGGGTTTCTGGGAGGGAAGAACTGGACGCATCACCCGCTGACATTCAGCAGCGTGTTCGTTTGGGCCGCCTCCACGATTTACGGCGTGCTCTTCGGGAAGAGCGCAAAGACAAGCCACTGGACACCAAACGCCGCATGGACCAAGAAGATCCTGCATTATCTTGCGGTGATCGCTCCTTACATTTTTGTAGGTGGCATGTTGCTGGGTCTCTCTCTTCTGGCTGCGGCCATCTTCAATAGCGCGGTGGGAGAAGGCTTTGTGCTTGGCTGGACCCTGGATCCGGGCGACTACTCCTGGTGGCTGGTGGTGGTGTGTGGCGCATGCGTTGCGGCGACCTGGTTGCTTTCGTGGCGCGTGGACGTCAACGAATTCTCCGTGCACCTTCTGTATCGCAACCGCTTGGTGCGCTGCTTTCTGGGTGCGAGCGTCAAAGACCGCCAATTTCAACCCTGGACCGGTCTTTCCTGGAACGATAATCTGGCGCTTTCAGACATAACGTCCGTCGTCAAGACACCGTCCGGGGACGATGGGCGCCCGTTTCCGATTCTCAACACGACGTTAAACGTCGTCCACGGCCGCGAACTGGCCCTGCAAATGCGGAAAGCCCGTTCGTTCACCTTCACCCCGACGTACTCTGGGTTCACACGTCCGCTGACCGGCGGGTCCGAGTGGGAGATGAACTACCAATTGACACGCGATGCCGGTCCAAAGCCGCCGGATCGATCTGGCGGATGGGTCAAGGCTTTCACAAAGCAGGCTCAGGCCAAGTCGGATGGAGCACCAACCATTCGAGGCGTGTCTCTCGGCACAGCGATGGCCATCTCTGGGGCCGCAGCGAGCCCCAACATGGGTTCGTACTCCGACCCCGCGATCGGATTCCTCCTTACCGTATTTGATGTGCGGCTGGGGTGGTGGATCGGCAATCCTCGCTATCCCGAGGCCTGGAAACAAGGCCGCCCCAACTCCGGTTTTGCCTGGCTGGTCCGCGAACTACTCGGACTCACTACAGATGAACAGGATTTCATCTACTTATCCGACGGAGGCCATTTCGAGAATTTGGGGCTTTATGAATTGGTGAGAAGGCGGTGCAAGGTCATCATCGCTTCGGACGTTTCGCAGGACCCGCACTACGGCGGCGCGGAATTACGAAACGCGATGGAAAGATGCCGCGTGGATTTTGGCGTGGAAATTTACATTGACCTGGGTAATTTCAAGCCGCAGGGAGACCCGCCGCGTTCGGGCTGCCATTACGCCATCGGCAACATTCTCTATCCCCCCATTTCAAAGGAAGAAAGCGCGCACGAGCGCAACGGCACGCTTATCGTTCTCAAGCCGGCGATTGTCACGGGCGACCCATTCGACGTGCGCGGGTACCCGCAAACGAATCCACAATTTCCCCACGATACTACCCTTAACCAGTGGTTCGACGAGGCGCACTTTGAGAACTATCGCGCGCTGGGTGAGTGCACGGCCGTGGCTGCTTCACGCGACATTGCTGCGGTTGTAGACGACGTTTTGCGCTGACTTGCTTTGACAGGGGCATCCGCGCCTTGCCCCTTCTACGCGTTTCGCATAGCATTAGTTTTTGTGTGCCCGCGTCTGTGGTTTCGCTTATCGTGCCGCGGCCACCGCAGAGTTGCGATCTCACGCTCCGGGAGCGCGAACCGATGAGTGAGCCGGCCGACATCAGAGCGAAGACACCGCCTCCTGGCAAACCCTCCCGCATGGCTTCCGCCGCCGAGGAACGTTGGGAGCACGAAACTCTCGAGCCAACGCTAGCAAAGAGTTCCGAGCGTCAGAGAGAATTCACCACTGTCTCCAGTTATCCGATCCGGCGCCTTTACACCGAAGCAGACCTCTCGGGCTGGGACCCAGCGCGCGATCTAGGCTTCCCGGGCGAACCGCCCTACGCCCGAGGAATTCATGCCACGATGTACCGCGGGCGCCTTTGGACGATGCGACAATTCGCGGGCTTTGGCACCGCTGAGGACACCAACCAGCGCTTTCGCTATCTCTTAGCGCACGGCCAGACGGGGCTCTCCACTGCGTTCGACCTACCCACCTTGATGGGCTACGACTCCGATCATCCGCTTGCCGAGGGCGAAGTCGGTAAGTGCGGCGTGGCCATCAGTTCACTCGCGGACATGGAAGTGCTCTTCGACCAGATCCCGCTTGCGGATGTCACTACCTCGATGACCATCAATTCTCCTGCTGCGGTCATTTGGGCCATGTATCTCGCGGTAGCCGAAAAGCAAGGCGCCGACTGGAAGAAAATCTCCGGCACGCTGCAGAACGACATTCTGAAGGAATACATCGCGCAGAAGGAATATATCTATCCGCCCGAGCCTTCGATGCGGCTGGTGATTGACACGTTTGAGTTCGGCATGAAACAGACGCCGAAGTTCAACGTGATTTCCATTAGCGGTTACCACATCCGCGAAGCCGGCTCGACCGCGATCCAGGAACTCGCCTTCACGCTTCGAGACGGCATGGAATACGTCGAATGGGCCATGCGGCGCGGCTTGCCCGTGGACGAATTCACGCCGCAACTTTCCTTCTTCTTCAACGCGCACAATGATTTCTTCGAGGAAATTGCGAAGTATCGCGCGGCGCGGCGAATCTGGCACAAGGCCATGACCGAGCGCTATAAGGCAAAGTCGCCGCGCTCCTGGGCGTTGCGCTTCCACACGCAGACGGCGGGCTGCTCTTTGACGGCACAGCAACCGATGAACAACGTGGTGCGCACCGCGATCCAGGCGCTGGCCGGCGTTCTCGGGGGAACGCAGTCATTGCACACGAATTCGCTCGACGAGGCCTGGGCGTTGCCGACCGAGTTTGCCGCAACCATCGCCCTGCGCACACAACAGATCATTGCGCACGAGACGGGTGTGACCAACACCGTCGATCCTCTCGGAGGATCGTATTTTGTGGAGACGTTGACTAACGAGGTCGAACAAGGTGCGTGGGACTATATCCGCCGGATCGATGCCATGGGTGGAATGGTCGCTGCCATCGAGAAGAGCTACCCGCAGCGGGAAATCGCCGAGGCCAGCTATCGTTACCAGCAGGCCGTGGATAAGAAGGAGAAGATTATCGTCGGAGTGAATGAGTATGTCACGCCGGAGAAGCCGATCGAAATTCTCCAGATTGATGAAACGGTTGCGCACCGGCAGGCCGCGCGCCTGAGCAAATTGCGGGCCGAGCGGTCCGCGGCGGAAGTCGAGCGCCGACTGAACGCGCTGCGCAAAGCCGCCGCAGGCAGCGAGAACTTAATGCCGTTCATTTACGATGCAGTGAAGGCTTACGCTACACTCGGCGAAATCTGCGAAGCCATGCGCAGGGTGTTTGGCGCGTACGAGGAAGTGGCTATCACCTGAGTATTTCTTTCCTCCGTGCTCTCTGTGTCCTCTGTGGCGAAACAAGTATGTCGGACGACGGACTCACTCACCAAATCATCGGAGCACCGATTGAAGTGCACCGGCTTCTAGGCCCGGACTTACTTGAATCGACATATGAGGAATGCCTCTGTCATGAACTCGCTCAACGCGGCCTGCCCATTGAGCGACAAAAACCAATTCCTGTTGTATACAAGGATGTGAAACTAGATTGCGGCTATCGTTTAGATCTTCTAGTTTCCAACAGAGTGATACTGGAATTGAAGTCAGTGGACGCCCTAGCTCCCATTCATGACTCCATTCTTCTGACCTACATGAAGTTGTCGGGGCTTCACGTCGGCTTGCTTATCAACTTCAATGTTCAAATTCTCAAGGATGGGATCCGGCGCCTGGTTTTGTAGCGAAAGATATTTCACCACAGAGAGCACAGAGGTCACAGAGAAAGATGGCAGAGAAAAAGATTCGAGTGCTGATTGCCAAGCCCGGCCTGGACGGGCACGACCGAGGCGCTAAAGTCATCGCCCGCGCCTTGCGTGATGCAGGCATGGAGGTGATTTACACCGGCCTGCGCCAGACCCCGGAGATGATCGCCTCCGCTGCCGCGCAAGAAGACGTCGACGTCATAGGGCTCTCGATTCTCTCCGGCGCACACAACACGCTGTGCCCGCAGCTCATGAAACTCCTGCACGAAAAGGGCATGCAGGACATAACGGTGCTCGTTGGGGGCATCATTCCAGAAGGAGACATCCCGGCCCTGAAGCAAGCCGGAATTGCCGAGGTGTTCCTGCCCGGGACCTCGACACAAGACATCGTCGAATTCATCCATAAGCGGACTGCTCAGCCGCTCTAACTCCCCGTACTGGTCGCGGGACACGCCCGCTCGAACTTGACTCGCGTGTACAGTGTTTGGAATCCGAGACGCGTGATGTTGCGTTGCGAGATGCTTCCCGGCTGAGCGATGCTCATCGCCAACTCACAGCCTTCGTCTGCGGATCGCTGCAATCGCATGTACAACAGCGCGGTTTGCACGCCGCGTTTGCGGAATTCCGGTAAGGTGCTCGCGCCGAACAATCCGGCGATGCGCCCGCGGATCGCCAGAGTCGCGCCGCCTGCGACGCGGCCGTTGATGCTTGCAAGGTAGAGCTCGGTATGCTGCCCCAAAGCGAACATCTTCATCACGTTCAGCAACTCCTGCGTGATCGGATAATTGTCCGCAAAACCTTGTGAAACTGTCATCACCCACAGGTCGACCTCATCCCTGCGCACGCGGCGAATCTCTATTCCTGGCGGGGTGGTCGGGATGACGTCGCCGAGAACTGGACGCACCATCACGTTGGAGAACTCGCTTACGTGATAGCCGCGCTCCTTGTAGTGCTCCATGAGACTCAAATCCGCCAGGGGGCACGTCTCCACGCGCACGGGCTCTTTTCTGCTGAAGTAGAACGCTTCCAGTTGGTCAAACGCTTCCCTGCTCACTGGCCCATTCAGTCCCAATCCGACCGCCTGTGTAACAGGATTGCCGGCGCCACAATAGATAGCGTAGCCCCCGGCGATTGCCTCCACCGCAGCGACAGTGTTCAGTTGGAGCGTTTTCATCATTTCCGCGCATCCAACCGCAGCTTTGCCTTCCGCCAGTTCAATTTCCCGCGCAAGAGCCAAATCCAGAATGATGTTTTGCATGGCGCGAGTTTATCCCAGTCTGAGGCGCTCTAGAAATGGAGCGGCGCTTTGCCTCTTTACCTTCATACTCCGTATACTCAATTGGCTGCGATATTTCGATGTGAGGTCACCCAGTGTCCTCTTCCGTTCTCAAGACGAGCGTCAATACAAAGTCCCCCCAATTTGACAAGAATGCTCACGAGATGACCGATCTCCTCACGGAAATAAAGAATGAGGAAGAGGTGATTCGCGAAGGCGGAGGGGTAAAAGCCATCGAATCGCAGCACAAGAAGAACCGCCTAACCGCCCGCGAACGCATCGCCGCATTGATTGACCCCGGCACGCACTTTTTCGAACTTGGCATTTATGCGGCATATGAAATGTACGAGGAGTGGGGCGGGGCTCCCGCGGCGGGCACAATCACTGGCCTGGGCCGCGTTCAAGGTCGCATGTTCATAATCATCGCCAATGACGCCACGGTAAAAGCCGGGGCATTTTTTCCGATGACCGCGAAGAAAGTCATTCGCGCGCAAAATATCGCCATCGACAATCACATTCCTACGATCTATTTGGTCGACTCCGCCGGCGTATTTCTGCCGCTTCAGGAAGACGTCTTCCCTGATACCGACGATTTTGGCCGCGTCTTCCGCAACAACGCTGTGATGAGCGCCATGGGAATCCCGCAAATTACAGCCATCATGGGAATGTGTGTCGCTGGAGGAGCGTACCTGCCGGTCATGTGCGATCACATCCTCATGACTGATGGATCGGGACTGTTTCTAGCAGGTCCCGCGCTCGTGCAAGCTGCCATCGGCCAAAAGTCCAGCGCTGAGGAACTTGGCGGCGCGAAGATGCATGCGCAAATCAGCGGCACGGTTGACTTTCGCGAGCCTGACGACGAATCCTGCTTGAAACGCATTCGCGCTTTGGTAGATAAGATGGGCGCGCCAAATCCTCCGATCTTCAGCCATTCGCGTCCCGTTGAGCCGCTCTATCCAGCGGATGAACTCTACGGCATCTTTTCCGGCGATCCGTCAAAGCAATACGACATGCGAGAAGTAATTGCCCGGATTGTCGATGGCAGCGCGTTTGAAGAGTATCGCGCGGAATATGGCGAAACGCTGCTGTGTGGCTATGCGCGCGTCGGCGGGTGGGCCGTCGGCATCATTGCCAACCAGAAGAAGCACGTGCAGACACACGCACCTCATTCGGATCAGAAGCGCATGGAATTTGGTGGCGTCATTTATACGGAATCTGCGGAAAAGGCCGCGCGGTTTATTCTCGACTGCAATCAGAACCGAATTCCGTTGATTTTTCTACACGATGTGAACGGCTTCATGGTCGGCAAGGACGCCGAGTGGAGCGGGATCATTCGGGCCGGCGCGAAAATGGTCAACGCGGTCGCGAACAGCGTGGTGCCCAAGATTTCTGTGATTCTCGGGGGCAGTTTTGGGGCAGGCAATTACGCCATGTGCGGGAAGGCGTACGACCCGCGCTTCCTTTTTGCGTGGCCAAGCGCAAAATTCGCTGTCATGAGCGGGGACGCGGCCGCCAACACGCTCGCCGAAATCAAGTTCAAGCAGCTCGAACGCGAAGGCAAGAAACTCGACGAAAAAGCCAAGCTGGAATTGCTCGAATCGATCAGGGCCACTTACGAGCATCAGACGGACCCGCGCTACGCCGCTGCGCGCTTGTGGCTTGATGCCATCATTGACCCAGCGCAGACTCGAGAGGCGTTGATTTGGGCTCTGAATGCCGCTTCGCTGAACACCCAGATCCCCGAATTTAAGACGGGAGTGCTGCAGACATGAGGCAACCTACAATCACTAGCCTACAGCGAACTGTGGAAAGAGCATGATCAGCCGTCGTACGGAGGGGTTAATCTGGGGGAGTCTTTTGTTGCCCATTTCTCTTCTTATAGCGATAAA
>DASPTY010000066.1:0-2493 GCA_035623175.1 Candidatus Limnocylindrales bacterium
CTTCGCTGCCGCAAGCATTGCCTGGTACGCGGCCTCGGGCACAGGCGGCATGAGCAATGCATCAGCGCCAGCGAGAAATGCGCGCACCGCGGCTTCGCCGGGAGCGTAGCGCACGGTGATTCCGCCCATATCAAGCGCATCTGTGACCACCAGCCCCTGAAACTTCAACCTGTCGCGTAGCAGGCCCGTCAGAATATTTGATGAAAGCGTCGCCGGCGTGTTGGGATCCGGCTCGTACGACGGAACATTCAAGTGGCCGGTCATGATGCTGCCGACGCCCGCGGCAATCGCAGCGCGGAAGGGAACCAGTTCGAGATGCTCCATGCGGCCGCGATCCGCTTTGATCACCGGAAGATCGATGTGCGAATCCGTGGCGGTATCTCCGTGGCCGGGGAAATGCTTGGCCGTGGCCATGGCGCCGTTTTCCTGCACGCCGCGAATAAATTCTTCTACAAACTCGGAAACGCGCACAGGGTCTTCGCCAAACGAGCGCGTGTTGATAATGGGATTGCCCGGATTGTTGTTTACGTCGCAAACCGGCGCGTACACCCAGTGCACGCCCACGGCACGCGCCTCAAGCGCCGTGATCTTGCCCATGGTGTACGCATCCTTGGGATTTTGGGCGGCGGCAACAGCCATCGCGGTTGGGAACGACGTGCCCTCATCCTGGCGCATGGCCGTGCCGCGTTCGTAATCCGCGCCGATCAGCAGCGGCAGCTTGGATTGCGCTTGAAGCTGATTCGCCAGCACCGCGGTCGGATAAGCCTGATCCTTCACGATTCCAAGGGGCGAGGCGTGCGTGATGGTGATAAAACCGCCGACGTGCAGGTCCTTGATGTCGTGCATCATGCCCGCATGCGTTTCGGAATCGCTGGCAGTGAAACTTCCGTGATACGTGGTAAAGAGCACCTGGCCGACTTTTTCTTCAACGCTCATCTGGCGGAGCGTCGTATCCACCCACTTGCTTTGCTCGGCAGTCAGGCTCGCGAGGAATGGCGGCTGGTCCGCGGCTTGTCCGGATGTGGCGGGCGTGGAGGATTTCGGGCTGCGATTGCGGCTGCGAGCTTTGGCGGTCATAAACAATAGAATCAGACAAGGCAGAAGCAAGAGTGCGGCGTAGCGCCTGTTCATTTTCGAGGGTTCTCCCGGCCGCCCGCCCTGTGCCTTGACTGTATATAGCACGCGCACTTGGCGCTCACAATGAAGGTGCAGACGGCGCGTTCCAGAATATCATTGGAAGCTATGGAACCAAGGACGAGGTTACGCAAGGTACGCACTATCGTTTGGATGGCGGTGGTATTGGGATGCGTGGCAGGCGCCAGTTCAGGCCCGTCGGCTCACGCTGCGGGAAAACCAAAGCCGGCAAAGGGCCACAGTTGGCGCGTGCAGACGGGGATTGATGTGCTCGCGGCGCAAAAATTTGCGCCATTGCGGGGCAAACACGTCGGTCTCATCACCAATCACACCGGCGTGGATTTCAACGGCAAGTCAACCATCGAGCTTTTGGCTCACGCCCCCGGAGTAGAGATCGTCGCGCTCTTCAGCCCGGAGCACGGCATCGCCGGTCACGCCGACGAGAAAGTGGCCTCCTCCAAAGATGCTTCCACCGGCCTGCCAATCTACAGCCTTTATGGCGAGCACACGCGGCCCACGGAGGAGATGTTGAAGGGCCTCGACGCGCTGGTGTTCGACATCCAGGATGCGGGCGTGCGCTTTTATACCTACACCACCACGATGGGCTACTGCATGGAAGAGGCTGCCAAGCACAACATTGCGTTCTATGTGCTGGACCGCCCGAACCCGATCAACGGTGACACTCTCGAAGGTCCGGTACTGGATGCAGACAAGACCTCCTTTGTGGCGTATTTCCCCTTACCAGTGCGCTATGGACTCACCATTGGCGAGCTGGCGCAATTCTTCAACGTCGAAAACCACATTAACTGCGATCTTCACGTCATCGCCATGAAAAATTGGCGCCGGAATTACTTCTACGAGAATACTGGTGTTCGCTGGATTCCCCCATCGCCGAACTTGCGGACCACGAAGGGGGCAATTCTCTATCCCGGATTGGAAATTCTGCAGAATGCCGGCGTTTCGGTCGGGAGAGGCACTCAAGCGCCCTTCGAGGAATTCGGCGCGCCCTGGATGGACGGCGACGACGTCGCGCAAGCTTTGAATGGGCGGAACCTGCCTGGCGTGCATTTCCTCAGCCAGCCGTTCATCCCCGTGAGCGGTCTGTACGCAGGGAAGCGTTGCGGCGGCGTGACCATTCGCGTTACCGACCGTGCGGCCACAAGCTCGATGCGCATCGGATTGGAGATTGCCGCGCTGCTCCAAAGGAAGTATCCAAGCCATTTTGATGCGGCCAAGACAATCCAACTGATCGGGAACGATGAAACGGTCAAAGAATTGATCGGAGGGACACCGCCGGAAAAGATTATCGCGGGCTGGGCCAAGGATCTGGCCGCGTATGATCAGGTCCGCCGCAAATAT
>DASPTY010000067.1:0-2218 GCA_035623175.1 Candidatus Limnocylindrales bacterium
GAAGCCATCGCGCAAACGGTGAAGAAAACGAACAAAGTCATCATCCTCCACGAGCACTCCCGCACCGGAGGCATCGCCGGAGAAATCGCCGCCATCATTAACGAGGAAGCTTTCGATGATCTAGACGGCCCAATAGTCCGCATCGCCGGCCTCGATTCCGCCGTTCCCTTCTCCCCGCCGCAGGAGCACCACTACCTGCCGAAGGTCGAAGACATCGTCCGCGAATCTCGAAAGCTAAGGGCTTATTGAGTCAAACGATGAGCACGTGGAAGAAGCTTTTAGTAGCGAATCTCGGCGGGCTCGCGGGGATTGTCCTCTCGCTCTTCATCGTTCCTCCGAAAACTCCTCTGTGGATATGGACCTCGATATCGGCTTGCGTGCTACTAGTGTTCAACTACGTCGCATTGACGTACAAGCCGAAGCGCGACGGAAGAAGAAATAGTGTGTGGTCCACCGTCACTATTGCAATGGGATTCGGAATCCTGCTGCTTGAACTGGCGCTTCGCGTTCTCCGCCACTGAAGGGCCCGCCGCTCGCGAACGCACCTCTTCACCCTAACATCCCGAGCGAAGCAGGATGATTGCTCACCGCAAATCCAGCTTGCGCAGTCGAGGGACCCTGTGTGACCTCACCGATCCAAAGCAACCTCAATAGCTTCTTTTGTATTCTGTAACTGGCGCGCCCTTCCGTTATCTGAAAGAATAGCGATTCTTCGGAGGCCCCATGGGCAAATTCCTTCTCGGCATCATCGTCACTCTTCTAGCCCTCATTCTCGGCGGGCTCGGCTTCGTCATGCTTGGCTTCTTTCCCACTGCCGCCAACGTCACTCCGCCGCGCCTCGAGCATCGGCTGGCCAACACCGCCATGGACGCCTCCATGGAACGCCATGCCCCGCACGTCGTCAACCCGCTCACGCCCACCGATCAAAATCTTATCGACGGCATGAAGCTCTACACCATGAACTGCGCCCTCTGTCACGGAGGCTTCGACCGCAAGCCCTCCTCCCTCGCCGGCTCATTCTATCCGCCGCCGCCCGATCTCATCGACGATCCTCCCGACGATCCCGAGTGGCACATCTTTTACACCATCCGCACCGGCGTCCGTTACACCGGCATGCCCGCTTGGGACAAAACTCTCTCCGAGCAAGACATGTGGAAACTCACCATGCTCCTCTCCCACATGGAAAAGCTCCCGCCCGCCGTCCAGGAGTACTGGAAAACGAACTTCAATATAGCCGCGCCGGCAGGCGATCAAAAGGAAGAAGAAAAAAAGGAAGGCAAAGAAGGCGCCAAGCACGACCACCACTAAGCGAAAACCTCATGAGCGACGCTTCGCTCAGGATGATATAAGGATCTATGCAATCAGCCAGCAGCATCTCCTGGCTGTTGCGACCACACCCGCCCGAAGATTTTCTTTGCGACCTTCGCGGCCGTTCTTCGCGCTCATTGCGGTAATTTGTTTGTTACCGATCGAGTGCACTTAGATCGGTGCCATTTGCTTTGCCGGCCACCCCCAGGGCGCATAGGGAACGTATAATACCCATTTGCTCCCGGCCCGCCGTTCCACCCGAGGGCCCGATGGAAGGAAACTCATGCCAACTGACATCATCATGCCCCAGATGGGCGAATCCATCGTCGAAGGCACCATCACCAAGTGGCTCAAGAAGCCCGGTGACAAGGTCCAGCGCGACGAACCTCTCTTCGAAATCTCCACCGACAAGGTCGACGCCGAAATCCCCGCCCCTGCCTCCGGAGTCCTCCAGGAAATCAAAGTCACCGAAGGCACCACGGTCGGCGTGAACACCGTAGTCGGAACCATCGCCGTCGATGGTGAAGCCGCCAAACCGGCCGCCACCCAGGCGAAAGCCGCGCCTGCGCCAGCCGTCCCACCGAAAGAAAAAAGCAGCGCCGGCGTCCCCCCGGCCGTCGCGGGGACGTCCCGTCCGCGCATTCCAGAGGCCGCGCCCCAGCCCGCGGAAGAGGAATCCGAAGAGGCTCGCTCCTCCCCGCTCGTCCGCAAAATCGCCCGCGAGCACGGCATCAGCCTCTCGCAAGTTACCGGCACCGGCCTGGGCGGCCGCATCACCAAGCAAGACATCCTGCAGTTCATCGAGAGCCAGGGATCTCAACCTGCCCGTGTAGGGACGGACGCATTCGTCCGTCCAGCCGAGCGCAGCGAGGCGCCTCCGACCTCTGCCCCAGCCCCCGCAAAGCCCGCC
>DASPTY010000068.1:0-8952 GCA_035623175.1 Candidatus Limnocylindrales bacterium
AAACGGAACGGTGTGGACGCTTGGAGGAATGCAGTGGGACTTCGCCACTCAGGGACCCACGGGCGGCAATGTCCTGCGCAACATCGATCTTCAGAAGGGAGAGACCGCGACCTATATCCCACGGAGCACTTTTCCTCCCGCCGATTTTGACTCCGGTGGTACCTGGATGCGTTGCTCAGGACAAGGTGTGGACATCTATGTATCGGCGGGGAGCTATATCCGCATAGCTTACGGCGAGGAGCAGCCGCACATTTATCGGGCCGCGGTGCCTGAGGGCAGCTTTCTTTCCGGGTTTGCAGTCTTGGAGTCAGGGCAAGTTTTCGGATTTTTGGCGAGTACTCAGGATTCTTCCAAAAGCATCAACGGCCTCTATCAATTGGTTCTTGATGACTCCGCAAAGACTGGCCGTTGGATTCGCGTTGTCACCGACGCAGCTTCTCAACTTCATGCGGACGGAATCATCCGGCTGTGGGGTGCGGATTCCGACGACTTGGTTGTGAGTGTAGCGGATGATCCAGTTGGTCGCCAAGCGTTCCACTGGACGAAATACTCGAGTTCGACCACTTCTGCCGCCGCAAACCATTAGCTATCTCTGAACGCTTCATCTGAATTGGGAGTCCGCACGACATATGGGCGTTGAAGTGTGTAGAATCATGCCATCATGACGCGATCTCACTCGGATTCCTCAGGTCATAAAGTTCGGATTGGGGTCGATCTTGGCGGAACAAAAATCGAATTTGTCGCGCTCGAGCGAGACGGAAGCGAACTGCACCGGCACCGCGTGCACACGCCGCGCGGCGACTACGACGGCACGGTGCGAGCGATCAAGGAAGGTGTCGAGCTGATTGAAGGGAAGCTTCGCCGAAGCGCAACCGTCGGCGTGGGAATACCGGGAACAATTTCGGGAATCACGCATACCGTCAAGAACGCGAATTCGACGTGGATGAATGGAAAGCCGTTTGACCGCGACCTGAGCGTCGCGCTGAAGAGGGAGGTGCGCTGCGCGAATGACGCCAATTGCCTGGCTGTTTCGGAGGCAACGGATGGAGCAGGCGCGGGAAAGCATCTGGTGTTTGCGGTGATCCTTGGAACGGGGTGCGGCGGCGGAGTCGCGGTGGACGGCCGTGTTCACAACGGCAGAAATGGAGTGGCGGGAGAGTGGGGGCACACGGTGCTGCCCTGGATGCGGCCCGAGGAGTTTCCCGGACCGGAGTGCTACTGCGGATTCCGTGGCTGCATCGAGACGTGGATTTCCGGGACTGGCCTGGAATCGGATTACGAGCGCGCAACGAAAACGAAGTTGAGGGGCAAGGAAATCATCGCGCGGTACGAAACGGGAGAGGCAGAGGCGATTGAGTGCTTGCAGCGATATGAAGACAGACTTACGCGGAGCCTTTCGCAGCTCGTGAACATTCTCGATCCGGACATCATCGTGTTGGGCGGCGGAGTCTCGCAGGTGCCGCTTTTGTACAAGAACGTGCCGCAACGCTTGAAGGATTATGTGTTCGGGCGGGAAGCGGACACGCCAGTAGTGGTTGCGAAACATGGGGATGCCAGCGGAGTGCGCGGTGCGGCGTGGCTGTGGCCGCTCGACGGAGAGTGAAGCCGCTCGCGCGACTGCGCACACGATTAAAGGGAAACGCCCTCAGTGGGGAACCGAGGGCGTTTCGTTTCGGGCGACTACTTGCCGATGGGCTCGGTGGGACTAGCCCTGGCTGCCCGCTGTTTTTGCGGCTTGTGACATCCACGCCGCCGCGCGACGTTCTATTTCCGCAGGTGACACTTCCTCGACGTGCTGTGCGAGACCCCAGGCGTGGCCGAAGGGATCGCGTATTTTGGCGTAACGGTCGCCCCAGAATTCGTTCTGGAGGGGCCGCTCGACTTTGCAGCCGGCCTGAACGGCGCGATCGTAGAGCGCGTCCACATTGTCTGTGTAGATGTGAAGTGCCGTGCAAGTATGCGGGGTCGGGCCCGGAGCAGTTGCCATGCCGGGGAATTCATCGCTGAGCATGAAACGGGAGTCGCCGATCTGAAGTTCGGCGTGGCCGACAGTGCCTCCTGGGCCGCTCAGGCGGGAGATTTCCTTGGCGTGAAAGACTTCTTTGTAGAATTCAATGGCGCGGGCAGCGCCTTTGCAGACAATGGACGGCGTAATGGAATGGTACCCCTCCGGGATGGCTCGGACTGCACACATATTTCCTCCTAACCAAGAGCGAGATTTACGCGCAGTGGGTCGAGGAAGGGGCGGGAGTAAATCAGAAAGCGCTGCGCGGGACTCTTTTGATACGCCCATGCAGGGTTGGCGTCAAGAGGAGTTTTTCCTGGGCAAGAGGGCCCAACAGAGAATCAAGGTGGGGACAAGGTAGAATGGGCTGGACGCGAGGCGCACGATGAAGATGCCAGTCCTGTTTGTGGGACACGGTTCGCCTATGAATGCGATTGAGGAGAACGCATTCACGGAGAGCCTGCGCGAAGTACGCAAACGGCTGCCGGCGCCGATGGCGATCTGTGTTGTTTCGGCGCATTGGGTGACGCGCGGGTGCCAGGTACTGGGCGCGGACTGGCCGCGGACTATTCACGATTTCTACGGATTTCCGCGGCCGTTGTACGAAGTGCAGTATCCCACCCCCGGAGCGCCCGAAGAAGCAAAGCGACTGGCCTTAGAGCAACATCTGCTGATCGACCACCAGTGGGGATTGGATCATGGCGCATGGAGCGTGCTCAGGCACCTTTATCCCGAGGCGAATGTGCCGGCTTTTCAGGTGAGCCTGGACCACGGGCGAACGTTTGAAGAGCATCTGGCGCTGGGGAAGGAGTTGAAGAGACTTCGAGAACGCGGGGTACTGATCCTCGGCAGCGGAAACCTCGTACACAACCTGCACCGCATCAACTGGGAATTGCCCAAGTCCGCTTATCCTTGGGCGGAAGAGTTCGATGCCAAAGTAAAAAGCGCGATCGAGAAACGGGACCTTGAATCCTTAGCCGCGCCGGACCGCTGGGGCAGCGCTCTGTTGGCGGAGGCTCATCCCACGCTAGAGCACTACGCGCCAGTTCTTTATTGCTTGGGAGCCACCGACGAGTCCGACAAGGTGAGCTTTCCGTACGAGGGGATTGAGTTCGGTACAATTTCGATGCGGATGGCGTTGTTCGAGGTGGTCGGAGCGTGAGCAGGCGGTGAATTTGGCAGCGTTTGATCCTTTGGAACCAAGTTGCTTTCCGGGGCATCAGATAGAACAGCCTGAAATCTGAGGAATGAGAGGCAGGATGAACATCTCCAAGTTAATCGCAAGCATTTTGCTGGGAGGTTTGTGGCTGGCCGCCATTCCGGCCGCGGCGCAGGTAACCTACGGGAAGAAACCTAGCCTTCCCCCGCCGTTTGCCACGAAATCTGCGGGAAATGGTCCAGAGAGAGTAAAGCCACCGGAAGGATTCCTCCCCACAGTCCCGGCAGGATTTCACATAAACATCTTTGCGATAGGATTCAAGGTGCCGCGGTTCCTGGCGACAGCGCCGAACGGTGACATTTTCGTGGCGGACACAGGTGCGGGAGAAATCGATGTGCTGCGCGATCCGCAACGAACCGGTGGGGCGCAACAGAGGGAGGTGTTTGCGGATAAATTGAACCGACCATTTGGGATTGCGTTTCGTGAGGATTACGTCTACGTCGGCAACACGAACGAAGTGGTGCGGTTCCGTTACGACAAGCAAACGTCAAAGCGAACCAGCGAAGCCGAACACATACTGGACTTGCCACCCGGCGGCGGGCACTTCACGCGGACTATTGCCTTCAGTTTGGATGGAACAAAACTCTACGTCAGCGTAGGCTCCTCCTCTAACCTCGACTTTGAGAAAGACCAGCGTCGCGCAGCGGTGCTGGTGAGCGACCCCGATGGGAAGAACTCACGAGTCTACGCGTCCGGCCTGCGGAATGCTGTCGGTCTCGGGATCGAGCCGGTGACAGGAGCGGTGTGGGTCAGCGTAAACGAGCGCGATGAGTTGGGAGACGATTTGCCGCCCGATTACTTTACTTCAATCAAGGACGGAGGTTTCTACGGGTGGCCGTACAGCTACATCGGCAGCAATGTGGACCCGCGCGTGTCACCGCAGAAGCCGGAGCTGGTCGCGCAGGCAATTATTCCGGATGTGTTGCTGGGACCTCACGTGGCACCACTGCAGTTCGCGTTCTACACGGGGAAACAGTTCCCGGAACAGTATCGCGGCGGAGCGTTCATCGCGGAGCATGGTTCGTGGAACCGCGCGGTGCGCAACGGCTACCAGGTTGCTTTCGTGGGATTCAAGAATGGGAAAGCGGCTGCGGACCCAGTGCCGTTCCTGACGGGCTTGGTGCCGGATCCCAACGGGCCGAATGTGAATGGAAGACCCGTAGGAGTGACCGTGGCGGCTGATGGATCGTTGCTCGTGAGCGACGATGGAGCCGGCGTCATCTATCGCGTGAGTTACGCGAAGTAGGCTAAACGAAAAGAGAAGGAAGGCCGCGGGGTTTGACTCCGCGGCCTACTTTTTTGCTCCCAACTATTTCACCGTGAGCGTGAGCTGGAGCGGACTCAGGTTGAATTGCTTCGTTGAGCCGGTGGGCGTGGCCATTGGCGACACCGTGATGGTGTAGGTCCCGGAGGGAGTCACCACCGGAGGCGGCGGAGGAGGCGGAGAGGTTGATGTGCTTGCGCCACCGCCGCAACCATTTAAGCCGATCAACAAGAGGATTGATGTGAGCGCGGCGATCTGGAGGAAGGCGCGTTCGAAACTGTGGAGGCATGCGCGGCAGGACAGTAGCAAGAAGAGGAAGAGCAGCACGAAGAGAAGCGTTGGAATTGCATGCAAGAGAATGCGTGGACTTTCCGGGAATGACGGTGCGAGCGGAATGAGGGCGCCGCTACCAGAGGTCGAGACTGTTACCGAGAAATTGGTGGTAGAGTTATTTGAGACACCAACGCTAGAGGGAACATTGCACGTCGCGCCAAGCGGTGCACCTGTACACGCAAAGGTCAGCGTGCCGCTGAAGCCCGTGCCGGGAACGGCTTGCAGATTGAACTGAGCGGATTGCCCCGCCGTGACTGAGGCAGTTGTGTTGCCACCGGCCGCGGCAGCTCCCAGAGTCACGGCCGGCAGCGCGGTTCCGCTGATGGCGACGACTTGGGGCGAGTTGGCGGCATCGTCGGTAACAGTCCAAGTGGCGGAGCGATTGCCGGAGTCCGAGGGAGTGAAAGTCACCGAAACCGTGCAATTTGCGCCAGAATTAATCGTGCCCGTGCAAGTCGAATTGCCTAACACAAAGTCAGAAGCGTTGCTTCCGCCCAACGCCGTAGTGCTGATATGCAACGCGGCACTGCCGCTGTTCGTTAGCGTCAACGCGATCGGAGTGCTGGCGGTTCCCTGCGTGGTATTCCCAGAAAAGAGAATGTTGCTAGGGATTAGGGTCACTTGAGGCGCGGCCGCGGCTTGCGCAGTTCCGCTGATCGAAACGACCTGAGGAGAATTGGCGGCATCGTCGGTGACGGTCCAGGTAGCGGAGCGGAATCCCGTAGCCAAAGGTGTAAAGGTTATTGAAACCGAGCAATTCGCTCCGGCGTTAATCGTGCCGGCGCAGGCGGAATTGCTCAACGCAAAATCAGGAGCATTGCTCCCGCCCAACACGCTGGTGGTGATATGCAGCGACGCATTGCCGCTGTTCGTCAGGGTCAAAACGATGGGAGCGCTGGTGGTTCCCTCGGCCGTGTTCCCAGGAAAGGCGATGCTGGTTGGAGTGAACGTGACTTGCGGCGCCGGGGGCGGGGGCGCGATTGCCGTACCAGACAGAGAGATTGTCTGTGGGCTGTCCGCGGCATTGCTGCTCACCGTGATGCTTGCCTGGCTGGTTCCGGCGGCGGCCGGAGAATAGGTGATGGAAACCAGGCAGGACTGGTTCGGTGTAAGCACCGGCGGATTCATGCAGGTGTCTGATTCGTGAAAATCGCCCGCGTTCGCACCGCTCACCACAATGGAAGTGAAATTTACCGGCTGGTTGCCGATGTTTTTCAGGGTGATTGTTTGTGGGCCGCTGGTTTGCCCAACGGTAGTCTGCGCAAAAGTGAGCGACGACGTGCTGAGCGATAGCGCGGGCCCGGACGTGCCTTGACCGCCGCTTGGCCCGAAGGGGGCAAAGAGTGGTGCGATACTTCCGAGTTGCGGGTAGAAGGAAGAAGCAATCGGGCCGGGCTGGCTCGGGAGACCCGATACCGGATCGATGGTGTACACGGAAATTCCCCCGCCCGGGGCCGGCGTGTATTCAAACGGCCCCTGCGGGTCCTCCAAGTTTCCGATGAAGGATGCATTTGCCAGGGAAATCGGCGAAGAGGGCAAGATCAAATACGTGCTCGTGTCAAAGACGAGGAAAGGAAGGCCACCGCCGGCGAAGTTCGCGGGGGGCGCCTGTACGTACATGATTTGACCGTTGGGGTTGAAGTAGATGTCACCGGGAATGCCATAAACGCCAGCCGCAGTCAATTCGGGGCCGAGATCGTAATCTCCCAAGCTGACGAGAGCAAACGTGTTCGGCGCGATGCTGTATACGGTGAAGTATCCCTCGGTCGCGCCATATCCCACCGCCACGTAATTGCCTGTTGGACTGATGGCGATGCATCTGGCGGTTTGGCCGACCGCTTGTCCGTCGCTTGGATCGAGTATCGCCGCTCCGCTTACGGGATCGAAAGTGATGGTGTAAAGAATCGCGGTCGAGTATTCGGCGGCGTTCAAATTTTGGTTCAGGAAGAGAGAGAGACCGTGGTTATTGGGATCGGATACAACTCCTTCCATTGTTCCCGCAACGTTTAATTGTTGGGTTGTCAGCGGAGTCAAAGCCGGAGTAGCGGCCTCGACTTGGAAGGTATCCAAATAGAAATTGTTGGTCGCTTCGGTTCCGCTCGGATCGTACTTGATAAGGTAGACGAACTGGCCGCTAGCTTCGGCAATGACAGCCATGTTGTCCAATCCACGCGAGGCGGCAAACGGAGACGCAGCCACTTCTGTCACCGCGCTGGTGGTGCTATTCAGTGTGTACATCACAACGCCGTCGCCGCACATGCCGTACAGAAATAGTCCGTGCGGGTCGATGGTGATGGGGTAGCAGTTGTGCGGGAAGGTTGACGCTGAATTCGAGAGCAGCGTTAACGGCCCGGCGACGTCATCGCGCAAGAACGTCACCGTGCCGGACTGACCGCTGTTGGAAGTTTGTGCGAACAGATACGGTTGCGGCGCTTGGGCGTGGGCGCTAGAAATGAGCAGCGCGAGAGAAGTTAAAGCGAATTCACACACACGAAGACCACGAGCGTGTGCCGTGGCCAGAGATTGGCGGCACATCATAGGCTATACCTTGCTCCGTCCCTCGATCCGGATTGAATGGGAAATGAGAGGGAAACTAGCTGTAAGGTAGAACGATGAGAGGCGCTAGTCAATAATAAGTATAGTTAGAGAGTTGTAATATACGAGGGAGGGGGTGCGTTCCATTTTGGAACGTGGCTGCGGGAAAAGGCCGCGAATGGAATCTATCTTATTGTGTCAATACCTCTTAATGTAGCCGCCCAGGCATTTCAGGTAGGTCAGAAGGCCTATGCCAACATTCACTATTGGGCTTGAGAAACTACCCTGGAGCAACATTTCTTCCACAGCCTACCGGGCAACAGGCAAACTGAGTCTGGAGACCGTCAGCGGATTTATCCAGGACATGCGCCCGGAGCCCTCCCAGAATTTGATTCTGGACTCGAGCGGAGTGAGTTTTCTGGATTTTGCGGGAGTGGGGGCGCTGGTGTCGCTGTTCGTGAATCGTCGCGGCCAGGGGAAGACGCTGGCGCCGACGTCTCTCACACCACAAGCGACGGCAGTGGTGATAGTGGCGGGCCTTCAGAAGTTGCTGCCAATCTACAAAACGGTCGAAGAAGCTGCTGCGAATAGATCCTGAACAAGGCGACGCGACTCGCGTGCGAGTGGCGTGAAGGCTGGGTGGTGTGCTGTGAGGGAAGATTCGCTCAGTGGGGCGACCAGTTTGGATGGCTGGTGAATAGCCCGTCGACGAAGCCGATCTGATAAGCAAGAAACAAGCCGAAGCCGAGACTGATGAGCCCGGAGCCGGTGATCAAGCCTCGATTGAGCCAGGCAAATCGTGTACCCGCATAGGAAAAGGGAAGCGCCAACGCGACGGTAATCAGCATCATGCCGGCGATTGTTCCGAGGCCGAAGATCAGGAGATAGAGAACTCCCCAACGCGGCTCGCGAATTGTGCTGAGAACGAGCAAGGCCACGGCGGCGGACCCTGCCAGACCGTGCACGATGCCGATGAGAAGTGGGCGCAAGGTGTGAAACAGGCCCAGCTTTGTGAGGGGGCCATCCAGCCATTTGGGAGCGGGAAGAGCATCGCCGTGATGCTCCTTGGTGGGTTCATGAGAGTGCCAGTGATAGTGCACGTGAGCATTGTGCTCGTGAAGATGCGCGTGCTCGCCAACGACATGCGGGTGGGCAGGGGAGAACTTCTCGCTGAGCCACTTCGAGACGCCGGTCAGATTGAGGATGCCGAGAAGAATTAGCATGAGGCCAACGGCAAATTCCATGGTCAGGCCCACGCGGGGGGGAATCACGATATTGAAGAGAATGATCGCAGTTCCGACCAGCACGATGGTGATGGTGTGGCCGAGTCCCCAGAACGCGCCAATGAGCGCTGCGCGAGAAAGGGCGCGCTCGCGGCTCACGATCGTGGAGACGGCAATGACGTGATCGGGGTCCGTGGCATGTCGCATGCCCAGGAAGAATCCGATCACCAAAATGGCAATTCCGCTGACCATATGACTCCGAGGCGTTCCGCCCGCTGCTTACAGAATAGTCGAAATATGGCGCAAAGTACGAGGACTTCCTGACGCTCTTGAAAGATACAGACCCCGACATTGCAATCCTGAGACAAGCCGA
>DASPTY010000069.1:0-8158 GCA_035623175.1 Candidatus Limnocylindrales bacterium
GACGCTCGATCCTATTCCCGCAAAATACGGTTCAACGGAATACCAGCAGCAAGCCGAAGAACTGATCACGCTCAGTGCCAACCTGACCGACCGGCAAAAGATGATAGCGGAATACTGGTCGGACGGGCCATTTTCCGAGCAACCGCCGGGCCACTGGATGAGGTTCGCGCAATACGTTTCCGCGCGAGATCGCCATTCGCTGGACGACGATGTGAAGATGTTTTTCGCGCTGACGAACGCCATGCTTGATGCAAGTATCGCTGCGTGGGACGCCAAGCGCACGTACGATTCCGTGCGGCCCGTCACCGCGATTTCGGTCATGTATCGCGGCAAGAAGATCCGCGCCTGGGGCGGCGCTGGGAAAGGCACTGTGGAAATGGATGGATCACAGTGGCTTCCTTACCAGGCCGCGACGTTTCCTACGCCGCCGTTCCCAGACTACGTTTCTGGCCACAGCACCTACAGCGCCGCTGCGGCGCGCATCCTGGCGCTTTGGACCGGGAGCGATCATTTCGGCGATTCGGTTATATTGCCAGCGGGCAGTTCGAAGATTGAGCCGGGCACGATACCGGCGCAGCCAATCACGCTAAGGTGGGAGACGTTTACAGACGCGGCAGATGAAGCGGGGATGTCGCGCCGCTACGGCGGCATCCATTTCGCACGAGCCGATATGGCCGGTCGAAAACTAGGTCGTTTGGTAGCGGATCGTGCCTGGGCCAAAACGCAAACGTATTTCGATGGATCAGCATCCTCCTCGGTCCCTTTTCAGATTGAATCTAAGGAGTAGCACCGTGCCCGCGAGCAGTCCTTCCATCCCGGTCTCTCAGTTCATCCCCGGGTAATGCTTTCGCAGTATTGCCGCCCTTCTCGTTCTCCGCTTTAATCACCCAATTCTTTTGGGTGTGATAAGGCACGGCTGCGCTCCCGGTTCGCTTCCCAGATCTCTCCGACTCCAGCGTAGTCAGGCCAAACTGCTTCGATTGTTCTCGGGAAGGGGTGAGACCGTGGGTAGACTCTTTGCACTTTTTTTCTGTCTAACGATTCCGTCTTTTGCGCAAAGTAACTATGCGTCCGTCTCCGGATCTGTGACCGATCCGCAACACTTGCCTGTCACCGCCGCGACGGTTTCCTTTCGCTCTTCGGCAACCAGCGAACTGCGTCAAGTGACAACCAATGAGCACGGACGTTTTGACGCCGCTGCGCTTCTGCCGGGAACGTATGAGCTGAAGACGGAGGCTCCCGGTTTCGCTCCCGCGACGGAGACCCTCCAGCTCGAAGTGGGCGAACACCTTACTCTCGACATTCCGCTCAAGGTCGGTTCGGTCCAGCAGAGCACGGAAGTGCAAAGCGCCGCGGAAGTCCTGCACACGGCAAACGCGAGCGTGGGCGAAGTGGTTGAGCCCAAGTCTGTGCGCGAATTGCCTCTCAACGGCCGCATGCTCATTGATCTTGTTCTCACAGTTCCCGGCGCCCATGTCGGATTTGGCGCGCAGACGGGCCAGACCAGCCCGCTCTATTGGCGCCCCGGCCAGCGTTCCGCCGTAGTCATTGGCGGCGGACGCTCCAACTCCAACTTCTTCTTGCTTGATGGGGCGACGAACACAGACCCGACGTTTAACACGCAAAACTTGAGCCCTTCTCCTGACGCCGTGCAGGAATTCCAGGTGGAAACGAGCAGCTACACCGCCGACATGGGCGGAGCCGGCGGCGGACAAATCAACATCGTCACGCACTCCGGCTCCAGCGAATATCACGGCACGGTTTACGAATTTCTGCGCAATGGCGCCCTCGACGCCAGCAGTTTTGGTTCGATGGGCAACAACCATCTGGTCCAGAACAATTTCGGCGCTTCCTTCGGCGGCCCTCTCGTCGGCAAGAAGACGTTCTTCTTCGCCAACTATGAGGGCTTGCGGCTCTCCCAGGCCGACGCACAGATCCTGACAGTTCCGACGCGCGACGAGATCATGGGCGACTTCAGCATGAGTGGTGTCAATATCTACGACCCAACCACGGCCCAGCCGAATCCCAGCTACAATCCCAGCCTTCCCGTCGGGCCCTCCAACTATCCCTACACGCGCGCTCAATTCCCGGGGAACCAGATTCCCTCGAATCGCATCAATCAGAAGCTTCAGAGCTTCCTGCTCCAAGTCCTGCCTCAACCCAACATGTCCATGGGGATGTCCGGCGGACAGGACTCCAACAACTACCTCGACATTCGCAACGAAACCCACTTCAACGATCAAGGCACCTTTCGCGTGGACCACATTCTCTCGAACGGCGACTTGCTCTACAGCCGCTACTCCTTAGGGTCCGAGAACGGCTTTTCTCCCAGCAACGGCTCTACTCCCACGACGGAAAATCTGCCCGGGTTCGGTGCTAATTTCGACAATCTCTCGCAGCAAGCCGTGATTTCCTGGATTCATTCGCTCTCGAGCGGCAAGGTCAACTCGTTCTCGGTGGCGGTCTCGCGCCTCTCCATGGATCACACATCGCAAAACGACAGCGTCAACGACTATGTTTCGCAACTCGGCATTCAGGGGATTGGCTTCGGCGGCCCAGGCGCCTGGGGCGCTCCCTGGTTCGCAGTGCAGGGCTACACCGGCATTGGCGACACGTTCGCCGCTACGCCCATGCACGCCTGGGACACCATGCTGGAAGTTCGCGATTCGTTGGCCTGGCAACTAGGACGCCACGGCATCAAGTTCGGCGGCGATTTTCACCACTATTGGTGGCCCATGTGGGGATTCTTCCAAAACCGTGGCTACTACCAATTCACGAACGGTTACACCACGGATAAGGGCTTCAATGACGGCACGGGCTCGGCGCTGGCCAGCCTTCTCCTCAGCTTACCCACCGTCAAGCAGCGGCAGGCCGGTATTCCTCAAATGAATTTGAAGAACTGGGGTGCGGATGGGTTCGTCGAGGACACCTGGCAGCTGAATTCCATCACTACTCTCAACTTCGGCCTTCGTTACGAATACTCTGATCCTCTCTACGATTCCAATTACACAAATACCAACCTGATTTTCAATAGTGGCGTCCCATCCGTGTTCATTGGCGGCCAAAATGGCTACCCCGAAGGCCTGATGTATTCCAACAAACACAACTTCGCGCCGCGCCTCGGCTTCGCGCGCCAGTTCCAGCGCTTCGGTTTGGTTCTCCACGGCGCGTACGGAATTTTCTTTACTCCCGTTGACGGCAACACCTGGTGCAATCAGCGCCACAACGTGCCTTACGTCTTCCCGGAGACGCAGCAAGCCGACAACTTCACTCCACCCGCTTCGCTCTTTTCCAACGGCTTCAATTTCGGCACTCCTGTTCTCGGCACCGGCACTTTGCCAGCTACGACCGTCAGCTTCACCGCATTTGATCCCCATGCCGCCGCGCAGTACGTCCAGCAGTGGAACACCTACCTCGAAAAGAGTCTTGGCCAGAACACCTCCGTGCAAATTGGCTACGTCGGGGCTCGCGGTTTCCATCTTCAGCGCGCTCACCTCATCAACAATCCCCCTCCCGGACCCGGCCCCCTTGGGCCGCGCCGTCCCTTCAAGACTCTTACTTTTGTTCCGGGCACAGCGATCAGCACTTCGGACAGCACCGCAAACTTTGTCGACCAGAGTTTGACTTTCCCCGTGAGCACCATTAATCTCTTGGAAAATTCCGCACAGAGCTGGTACGACGCAGGCTACATCAACGTCCGCCGCCGTTACTCTCACGGCCTCAGCCTGCTTGCGAATTACACTTTCTCGAAGAACCTCACCAACGCTCCGGATTTTCGTTCTCCCATGGATGAATCCGCCATCCCGCAGAACAATCAGGACCTCGCTGCGGAGAAGGGCCCCGGTTGCGACGTCCGGCATCGTTTCGCTCTGAGCACCGTCTACGACATTCCCGGCATCACTAATGCGGCCTGGGCTCGCATGCTCACCTCGAACTGGCACTTCAACGCCGTGTATCAGGCTGAGTCAGGAATGCCCTTTACCGTGTCCGTCTTCGGCGATACCGCGAATGCGGGGACTGTCCTCGGAGAGAATCCCATCCGCGCGAACTATACCGGCGCGCCGGTCTTCGGCCCGGGCACACGCACGGCCGCCGAGTGGTTCAACCCTGCCGCGTTCGCTACCCCCGCGGCTTACACGTTTGGCAACGCGGGCCGCAACTCGGTTTATGGCCCTCCATTGCAAACCCTGGACCTAGCGCTGGTGCGTTCCTTCCATCTGACCGAGAGGCTCAATTTCCAGTTGCGCGGGGAGGCCTTCAACGCGTTGAACAAGGTCAACCTGGGCACCCCCAATCGGTACGTCAACACGCCGCAATTCGGCACCATAACTATGCCCATGACCCCCGGCCGCGAAATCCAAATCGGGGCGCGTTTCTCGTTCTGACGCTTGGCCTGATAGTCCATGGAGAAGAGATCAATCCAACGTCATTCCGAGCAGAGCGAGGAATCTCTTTTCCAAAAGAACCGGATAAAGAGGGATTCATCGCGCAAAACGCGCGCGATGGGGCAGAGGTCCTCGCTTCGAAGACTCCGCTCGGAATGAGGCGGCTATTTGGCCTAACCCACTTTGCAGCCCTTGCGCTTAGGGTCAAGCCGCTAGTTTCGGGTGGGTCCCAGCCTTGCGATTTTCTTTTATGGCCCACATGACTTTTGCCCCTGCCAATCGTCTATATTGGCGGGAGGCACCATCATGAGATCCCGCAAGCTCTTTCCCGTCCTCGGCATCGTCATCTGGACCGCCGTGGCCCTGACCGCCGCGACACATGCCCGTCCGCATCACCACGGACTGACTGCCTTTCCTGTCCAAGAAGCGCCTGCCGCAGCCTGTGCTGACCTGCACATGAGCTTCGACCACCAGGAAGCCGTGGTCCAGTCCGAGGAGCGCACCATTACCAAGGCCGAGGCCTCCACGCTCCATGTCCACGCCGAGCCGAACGGCGGCATTCAGGTCGAGGGCTGGGATAAGGACACTTATTCCGTTACCCTTTGCAAAGCCGCTGAGGCCGGTTCTGACGCCGATTCTATCCTCTCCGGCATCCACCTGAAGTTTCAAAATGGCGAGCTGGGCGTGTCTGGTCCGTCCTCGCGCCGCCGCTGGTCCGCCCATCTCCTCATCCGAGCTCCCAAGGCGGCTTCCCTTGACGTTGAGGTCCACAATGGGCCCGTGAGCCTGCGTCGCGTCGACGGCAGCTTGCGCGTACGTGCAGAGAACGGCCCCGTTTCTGTCTCCGACTGCACTGGCGAACTGGACCTCTCCTCTCACAATGGGCCGGTCACTCTGGAAGGCAACAGTGGCAAACAAAGCATCCACACGGAGAACGGCCCCGTGACCGTTACTCTTCGTGGCGATTCCTGGAGCGGTCCCGGCCTTGAGGCGCGCGCGACCAACGGCCCCGTAAGCCTTCGAATTCCTACCGGCTACAAATCCGGCGTGGTCCTTGAATCGGACGGCCACGGCCCGTTCCAATGCCATGCCAGCGTCTGCGCCGAGGGACGCAAGACCTGGGACGAGGATCGCAAGCGCATCGAATTTGGGTCCGGCCCGACTCTGGTCCGTGTCTCGACCGTGAATGGGCCAGTTACCGTGAACTGAGGGGCGTCCACCGCCTCCCTCCGTGAGCGGACCACTCCGTCTCCCCTGCGCGTCACAATCCGCTTGAAGCCTCGCTTCACTTTGGAACACAATGCCATGGAATCGAGGTAGGCCGGACTTCGTCCCTATTGCCTCGATCTCGCGCAGGGGGGATTGCTCGCTTTTGCTCCGTGCTTTGTCGATGGGATTATGTGGCTGATCGTTTCTATTCTTGTTGGAAGCTTATTCGCGGCACTGGTTCTTGCCTACATTCTCAAGTCCGGCATAAGCGACCGCGACGTGTGGGAGGAACTCGTTGATCCAAATGCTCCGGCTTCCGTTTCCGGTTCGATTCTCCCGCGCCAACCGGCCAAGAACTCGACCCGTGGGTCAGGCCAAATCCAGTATTCGCGTGTGCAAACTATGACTACAACTTCCTCTGTTCCGCCACCGCGTTCTCCTCGCGATCCCGATCTACGCCGCAGCTCTCGCATTGAACAACGCGTTCCTCTCGTCATTCTTGGCACCAATCGCCGTGGCGAGGCCTTCCGCGAATCCACTGCTGCTCTCTCCCTGAACCTTCACGGCTGCCGATATCCTTCGCGCCACGAGTACGCCCCCGAAGGCTGGGTTACGCTTCAAGTCACCGGAACCGACGGCGCGGGTGCGCCGGCCATCCGCGCACGCGTTCGTTCCGTCGTTGCCCCGCAATCGCCCTACGGCCTCTCCCAGGTTGGCGTTGAGTTTGAGACTCCCGGAAACGTGTGGCGGATTCCCACGCCGCCGGAAGACTGGCAGCGCATTCTCAGTGCAGGCAGCGCCGCTGCGCTTCCCGCAATGGTCATGCCCTCTGCTGAGCCGGCGGCCCCGCGTCTCCCGGCGGCACTTGAAAGCCAGCCCACGGTTGTTGACCGCCTGGCCGCAGTGACGATGTTCCCCGGTCCTGCAGCGCCCCCTCCTCCTACAGAGCCCACCTCGCCTGCGGAGCCCGCTCCGGCCAAACCCGAACGCGTCGTCCTCACGGCGGAGAAGCTGCTGCGTGCTCTGGAAAGCAAGCTGCAGCAAGCCGTGGACAACGCCGTGCAATCCGCCATTGCCGCTCAAATCGGGGATGCCACCAAATCCGCGCTATTCCAGATCGACGAAGCCTGGAAGGCCAACCTCCGCCACACGGAAGAGTTTTCTGCTGCCCGGCTTGCAGAAGTCCAGCACCGCTGGGAAAGGGAGCTGGTCGTCTATCGCAGCCGTGCGGAAGACATCGCCCGCCGCATGGAAGTCCTCGGAGTCAATACGCAGCAATACCTTGTGGACTCTCAGGAGTTCCTCGATCGCGTGAAAAATGAGATCGAGCCGGGCCTTCAGGCGCGCCTCGACCAGTCGCTCGAGCGCGCCAACGCCGACTTTGAAGCCAAATCATCCAAGCTCTCCGCCGAGCATATCGCTCGATTCACGGAGGCCTCTGCATCCACCGAGCGCGACGCCCGAGCCCGCCTCGACGATACACTCGCCGAGATGCGCTCCGTTCTCGACCAAGGCCACGCCTCTCATCCCGACGAGCGCATCGAGTCCCTGGTGAACTCCTCCCGCGAGTATGCGCTCAACCACATGGAAGAGCGGCTCGGCGAGACGTGGCGCCAGTTCGATCAACAGCAGGATCAGGCTCGGCAACGCGCCGATCAGATCGCACAACAACTCGAGAAGCTCTCCGCGGAATTGCAGCAAGCACAGACACAACACGAACAGGCCATCGCCGAGATTCGCACGCTCCTTGCTGCGACGAATGGCGCCGTCTCGCCCGAGCATCTCGATTCGCAGCTCAATTCCGCGCGAGAGCAATTTCATAATCTGCTCGAATGGCGCCTGGGCGAAGTTTCCGCGCAATTCCAGAGACTTCACGACGCTTCGCTCCAGCACTCCGACGAAATTGCCCGCCGGATGGATTCCTTTGCTGCCGAAACACATGCTCGTCTGGAAGACAGCAGAACGTTCGCCGAGAGTGTCCAGCAGCAGCTTCCCCAACTCGATCGCGCGGCCATCCAGCAATCCGTCGAGCACGCCGCGCACGAATTCGAGACCGCTGCCGCGCGCATTTCCGACCGCCAGCTTATTCGTTTGATGGAGCAGAAACAGGTTCTGGCCCGCGAAATCTCACTGGAACTCGAAGCTCGCGCCAGTGAGTCGCGCGCCGCGGTCCAGAAAGCGGCGAACACCACGCTCGAAGATTTTCGTCAACGGGTCGAAGGGCAGATAGATCTCATCATCGCGGAAGCCACGGAGCGCGTCGTCTCGACAATTTCTTCACTCGAGGCGGAGAACCGGACGGTGTGCGAGGCGCGCCATCGCGCCATGGAAACCGACGTCGCCCGCGCCGCCGAACAGTCCACCGCCGAGTTCCGCGCCAACATCAAGGCTTTTCTTTACACTTGCCTGGTGGCCGCCGTGAGCGCGGTGGATGAACACGCGCAAAACACGATGGCCAGCCTTGCCAGGGACCCCAACACGCTTCCGCTTCCTCTCGAAGCCACACCTGCGCAGCTCGATAATCGCGCTTCCGCCGCCGCGGCCGGCTCTGGCGGCTCTTCAGA
>DASPTY010000070.1:0-37389 GCA_035623175.1 Candidatus Limnocylindrales bacterium
GCGAAATCGCCGATGGCGCGGCGGGAGAAATTGTACTGGCCGCCGCTTTTGGGGATGGCCGTACTCAATTCGGCGAGCTGAAAGGCGCTCATCAGCGCGTAAAAAGCGCCGCCAAACCAAACAGCAAAAAATAACCAGAAATTAGGGAGACGCGCGGCGATGTCGCCCGGAGTGCGCACGATGCCGGCGGAAATCGTATTGCCAACGGCCACGGCAATGCCAAAACCGACGCCAAGGATTTGGAGGAGCTTCCCTTTTTCCTTGCGAGGGTAATTGGGAGGCGGAGGCTGATCAGCGGCGAGCGAGTCTGTGGGCGCGGGCAATAGAAAGTCTCAAGAGAGCGATTGGAAGCTGGGGCCATCATACGTTGACGTGGGGAAAAAGCAAGAAGGAAGGGTGGCGAGGCAGCATGCAACCTATTGCTGAGGGCCGGCAGTTGCTAAGGCTGAGATGGTGGAAGTGGAAGCTAAGCTCCCGCACTTCAAATTCAGCGGATGATTTCGACTTCGGTGGTGGCGTCAGGATCGGTAGAGGAAACTCGTCGCTTCTGAGAGTACATGCGCTCTTCCAGAAAATCGGTGAGCTCGAGGCGCAGATTGCCGGGGTTGGTAGCATAGGTGAGGCCGACCTCAAGATCCACGACTCCCGAGCGGATAAGATTTTCAATTTCACTGTCGAAGTGTTGCATACCGTCGTTGGAACCGTCGCGCATGGCATCCAGAAGGCTTTTTCCCTCGCTTTCGCCTTTTTCGACGTACTCGCGTGTGCGCATGGTGGATTTGAGGATTTCCACGACCGCGATGCGGCCCTTGCCGTCGAGCCGGGGAAGGAGGCGTTGAGAAAGGATGTATTTAAAGGCCTTGGAGAGACGGTTGCGGATGCCCTGCTGATCTTCCATGGGGAAGGCGCCGATGACGCGCTCAACGGTTTTGGCGGCATCAGTGGTATGAAGCGTCGAAAGAACAAGGTGACCGGTCTCGGAGGCTTCGAGGGCAATTTCGATGGATTCGCGATCCCGCATTTCACCCACGAGAATAACTTTGGGGGCTTGGCGGAGCGCGCTGCGCAAAGCCGAGGCGAACGTGGGGGCATCGCTATGGAGTTCGCGTTGGTGGACCGTGGCTTTCTTGTGGCGGTGAAGGAATTCGATGGGATCCTCGATGGTGAGGATGTGAATGGCCTTACTCTCGTTCATCCTGTCAATGATGGCGGCGAGAGTAGAGGATTTGCCGGAGCCGGTTGGGCCGGTCACAAGAACGATGCCGTTGCGCAATTCGCAGACGTCTTGGAGATGCAGAGGCAAATTCAGTTCCTGGAAGGTGGGGATACGGTCGGGAATCACGCGCATCACGATGGCAATGCTGCCCCGCTGGCGGAAAATGTTGACGCGGAAACGAGCCACTTGCGCAAGGCCGTAGGAGATATCTGCGGCTCCTTCGATCTCGAGCTTTTTGGCAGCATGCTCGTTCGAGCCCATAAGAATTTTGGCGATATTCTCCGTGTCGCGGGGGACGAGACACTCCAGGCCTTTGAATTTCAGTTGAACGAGTTGGCCGTTGAACTCGACTTGCGGCGGGCGGCCCGGAGAGAAGATGAGGTCGCTGACATGCTCGCGCGCTTTAAGCATTGCCGTGATGAGCTGAGGGACACTGAAGGCGTTCTGAACGGGCGGCAGAGACTGCGGCGTGGTCATTTTCTCCCCTGAGAATGAGATTTTGCGGCCGGTAGGCTCGAGCCTGGAGCGTAGGGCGAACGTTGCGGTCCGGGAACACTTTTAGTTTAGAGGACGCAACGAGAGCTTGGAGAGGGAGGCCGAGGTACAGGTCGCCTCAGATGGTTAGTGACCTTTTGTCTACCCGGAAATTGAAAGGTTGTGGACGAGAGTGGGTCAAGTTTGGAAGGAGATTCGGATGAAAAATGCGTGAAGTTCGTGTCAGCGCATTTTGGGTTGGCGCACAGGTTCGTCGGTGAAGAGTTCGAGTATGAGTTGACCTGCGTGGGAATTGGTGAAAGCGCGCAGGGAGGAACAATCGTTGATGATCCAATCGGCGCCCGCGGCGAGGAGGGCCTGATCATCAGTTGTGGTGCGCACGGCGATTACGCGAGCGCCGGCCGCTTTACCGGAGCGCGTTCCGGAAGGAGCGTCCTCCATGACGACGCATGATTGCGAGGGAAGTTTCAGCGCCGCGGCGCCGGTGAGGTAAGGCTCCGGATCGGGCTTACCGTGTCGGATGTCGCTGGCGGTGACGAGATGGCGGGTATGCTCCCAAAGACCTGCGGCGCGCAGGCGCACTTCCGTGAGGTCGCGCGTGGCGGAAGTGACGACGGCAAAGTGTGAAGCAGGAATGGAAGCGAGAAGTTCTCTGGCGCCGGGAAGGGCGACGACATCGGCGACATCCTCAATTTCGGCGCGCTCCATCCAGGCGTTTTCCGCGAGGTGCGCGGCGGGATCAGCATGGGGGAGAAGTTCGCGAATGGATGCGAGGCTCGGACGACCGTGGGCGTGCTGCACGGCGAAGTCGGGATCGAGATTGTGCTTGAGGGCCCAGCGTGTCCAGACGCGGGCGACGGCGGGAGTGGAGTCCACAAGGACGCCGTCCATGTCAATGAGGAGGCCCTGGCAGACGATCTGGCTGGCGAGATTCTGCATGATGGAATTTTAGCAAAGACACCGTGTGCTATTGAGAAAGAGTCGACCTAAGGGCCGTGTGGGATGGCATTCGTCGCGTAAAGAGTACGTTGAATGCAAAGGTGGAGTGTCGGGTCAGCAGATAGGTTTTTGATGCGAGCTGTGCCAAACGGAAACAGCCGATTCAACCATGGACAAGATGATTCTGCTCTGACTTCGTTTCATGCCTGCGCGGAACTTATTTTCAGCCGTTCCAACACTTTAGATTGGTAACGAGCCGCGAAATCTTAGGACGCTTGGTGGGCTTCATGCAGGAACGACCTGGACAGGACCGGCCGGTCCACGGTGTCTGTCTCCAGTCAGTATGAGTGGATTCCGGCTGAGGGGCCGTCAAAGAGCACCCATTGCGATTCCGCAAGCCAAAAGACACGGGGACACCGCGAGGAACGCGCACCGAGGCGGTACGCGCGAGCTTCCGGAGGATCGAACGGCGGGAGTGGTGGCTGTGGGTGACGGCGTTCGTCATCACGCTGCTGATTACCATCACCCTGGCGTACTTTGTGGTTCGCGGCTCGCAAGTCCAACAGGAGTACGACTCCACCTACCTCGTGCCGCAGGCTGTTCGGGCGCTCATTGGATTGGTTTTCATCTTTGATCTCTACATCATCTACCAGCACCTCCTGATCTACCGGATTCGCAAGCGGTTGCTGGAACGCGAGGAATTGTTTCGCCTCATCAGTGAGAACGCCGCGGACATGATTGCGGTGGTGGACATGGAGGGAAACCGGCTCTTCAACAGCCTCTCCTATCAGAAGGTTCTTGGGTACTCCGTTGAAGAACTACAGAGCTCTTCTTCCTATGAACAGGTCCACCCGGGGGATCGCGAACGTGTCAAGAAAGCGGCCGAAGAGGCGCGGCGCCTGGGAATTGGAGAGACCTTGGAATACCGATTTCGGCACAAGAATGGCACTTGGCTGGTGCTGGAATCCACCTCGAGCGTGATCAGCAGCGGGCGGGGCCAGCCGGAAAAACTGGTGATTGTGAACCGCGACGTGACGGAGCGCAAAAAGGCGGAGGAGGCTTTGCGGCGCTCGGAAGGGCACTTTCGTTCGGTGGTGGAAGATGCGCCCTATGGAATTTATCGCGCGAGCATCAGGGGGCGATTTATCCATGTGAACCCGGCGCTGCGGAAGATGCTTGGCTATGAAAGAGAGCAAGAGCTTTTGGGAAAAGACCTGGCAACCGACATTTTCCAGCACAAGGACGAATATGAGCGCGTCACCGAAGTGCTCACGCGTACCGAGGAAATCAAAGACCTCGAGATGGAGTGGAAAAGACAGGACGCCACGCCCATCACGGTGCGGTGTTCCGGACGACGCATCAATGATGAGAACGGGCTGCCGATTTACTTTGAAGTGTTTGCCGAGGACGTGACAGAGAAACGGACGCTCGAGCGACAGCTCAGAATGGCGCAAAAAATGGAGGCGGTTGGCCGGCTATCGGGTGGAATCGCTCACGATTTCAACAATCTGCTCGGAATCATCATCGGTTACAGCAGGGTCCTAAAGAAGGCGCTGGGCGCCGACAACGCACTCTCAGAACATGCCTTTGAAATCGAACGGGCGGGACAGCGGGCGGCTTCGTTGACCAAGCAATTGTTGGCTTTCAGCCGCAAGCAGGTTTTGACGCCGACGATTCTCAACTTGAACAGCGTGATCTCCGATCTGGAGAAGATGCTTTCGCGACTGTTGGGTGAGGATATTGAAGTTTCGTTACTGATGGACACCGGACTACGCAACGTCAAAGCAGACCAGAGCCAGATCGAGCAGATCCTCATGAATCTTGCCGCGAACGCGCGGGACGCCATGCCCAAGGGCGGCAAGCTGAAGATCCAAACCGCCAACTTCGAACTTAGCCAGAGTTACGTTCGGACCCATCCTGGTTCCAAGGCCGGGAATTACGTGCAGTTGGCGGTCACTGATACTGGTACCGGGATGGCCCCGGAAATTCTCGCCCATATCTTCGAGCCGTTCTTCACCACCAAAGAACAAGGCCAGGGAACCGGGCTTGGACTTGCCACGGTGTACGGCATTGTCAAGCAAAGCGAAGGATACATCACAGTGGACAGCGAGCCCGGAAAGGGCACATGTTTTCAGATTTACCTGCCACAACACGAGGGTGAGCCGGAGGTGAAGGAGCAAAAACCGGAATCAAAAGAGAAGCTACGTGGCACAGAGAACGTCCTTGTTGTGGAAGACACGGACGCTCTGAGAAAACTGGCGCAGACATTTCTGGAGGCTGCCGGTTTTCACGTGCTGTCAGCAGCCAGTGCGGAAGAAGCCATGCGAGTTGCCGCAGGTTTCCCAGGCAATCTTGATCTTCTCCTGACGGATGTGGTGATGCCTGGTGTGAGTGGCCGGTCCCTCGCGGAGCAATTGTCCTTCCGCCAGCCAGGAATCAAGGTGCTTTACATGTCGGGTTATACCGACAGTTTCATCGCCGGCCATGGAGTTGTGGATCCAGGCACGCACCTGTTGCACAAGCCATTCACGGAAGAAGTCCTCATCCAGAATGTTCGCGAAGTGCTCGATGGCGGGAGGAAGTCCGCGTCCCGCCGCGGCGAAGTGGCCGCATTGGCAGGCAGCGCTGCGCGTCCCGAACCTTAGGAGGTGTGCATGACACGGAAATTGTTGGTGGTGGATGATGATGAGTCCTTACGGCGCCTGCTGCGCTTGGAACTGTCCGATGCTTACGAGGTCATCGATTCCGGAGAGCCGGAACGGGGCCTGGCCCTGGCGCTGGAGCACAAGCCCGACGCTATCCTCCTGGATCTGCGTATGCCGAAGTACTCCGGGTATGAACTACTTCAGACCTACACCTCCTTCAGCCGCACGCAATCCATTCCTGTGATCGTTGTTAGTGGCGAGACCGGTGCGCAGACCAGGGAGAATTGCAAGCAACTTGGTGCGGCGGGGTATTTTGAGAAGCCCATCGACTTCGACGAATTGCGAAGGCAGCTTAGCCAGATCGTCAGAAGGCAGGCGTTCATCCCGCGGACAGAGGTGCGTGTCCGGCTGCGAGTTCCATTAAAACTGCGGGGCACGGACCGTCAGGGAAGAAAATTCGAGGAGGCGGCGTACACGGAGAACGTAAGTTTGAGCGGTTTTCTTTGCAACTGCACCATGGAACTCGCCAAGGGTTCGATTGTGGAAGTGTACATGACCAGCAACGGCGAAGAATATGTGGGCAAGGCCACGGTTGTTCATTGCAAGCCTAAGGGATTGCCGGTGTGGCACTACGGATGCCGCTTTACCGAGAAGACCGGACCATGGGTGCTCCAATGAGCCGCTACGTCGAAGTATTTCCGTTCATGCCCAGTCTCTTTGGGAACGCCCCATTTGTCCGGGCGTCAGGAGGGAAGCGTTCATGAATAAAGCGGAGCTTCTTCTTACTCCTGTGGGGACTAGCATCATCGGCGAGACTTCGGATAACTCCGCAGCGATCAAGGTGCTCGCTGTGGAGGACAATCCACAGGCTCTGAAGCTGTTGACCGTGATGCTAAACACGCCTGCGTTTCGCTGTTGCACCGCAAGTAGCGGCGAAGAAGCGCTGGTAGTCCTTCAGCGAGAGCAATTTGACGCGGTAGTCTCCGATCTGCGCATGCCCGGGATGGGCGGCATGGAACTTATCGCCGAAGCGCGCCGCCTGCATCCGCACGTGGCGTTCCTGGTCACCACAGGCGTTGATGACGTGGAGGTAGGCGTACAGGCGATGCGCGTGGGCGCAGACGACTATCTGGTCAAGCCACTTTTGGAAAGCGCGGTCCTGGCAAGCCTGGGAAGGGCGCTCCACAGAAAGCAACTCGAACAGGAAGTGGAGAACTATCGCCAGCATCTGGAAGAGATGGTGGTCGAACGCACCGGGCAACTGCAAAGGGCGCTTCAGCTGATCGAGCGAAGTTATGAAGACACGCTTCAAGCGCTCGCCGCGGCGATTGATCTCCGCGACCATGAAACTGCCGGGCATTCGCAGCGGGTTTGCCGCTACTCGCTGGAAATCGCCGGAGCGGTAGGACTGCCTGACCCGCAACTGAAGGACCTGGCGCGAGGAGCTTTTCTGCATGACATCGGAAAGCTCGGCATCCCCGACGGGATTCTTCTTAAGCCCGGACCGCTCACCGTGGAAGAAAGAAAAGTAATGCAGCAACACGTTCAGATTGGATATGAGCTGATCAAGGATATTCCGTTCCTTGCCGACTCTGCGGAGATCGTGCTCTATCACCATGAACACTTCGACGGCAACGGCTATCCTCACGGTCTTAAGGGAGAGCACATTCCGGAGTCTGCGCGAATCTTTGCCTTGGCGGATGCCCTCGACGCCATCACGTCCGACCGGCCTTACCGTTCTGCTTCTTCGTTTGAATCAGCGCAAGAGGCCATCCGGCGAGAGGCCGGAAGGCAGTTTGATCCACAATTGGCGAGCGTGTTTCTAAGTATTCCGGTCGAGAGGTGGTCCAACATCGCGCGGAAGGAACGGCTGGCAAGCGCGCTGCCTTTCTGGCTGCGATCGGGGATGCGCATTTGACCGCTGGGCGGAGCAGCTTTTTGCGAAAGCTTTTCCGCGCACGTGGTTGCGGAGTTTGACGAGAGCAGGCCGATGATAAGCATCGCAACGGATGCAGTGGTGACAGAAACGCCGTACGGCGAAATCGGGCGGGGGCAAACTCCACGGCACGGGGAACTGCTTTCGACCGACGGCCGGCAGCGGCTCATCCTGGAGTACTTGCCGGAGGTACGCTATATTGCGCGGCACGTTCATTCGCGCTTGCCGCCCCACGTGCCCTTTGAAGATCTGGTTCATGCGGGTGTGCTGGGGCTGATTGATTCCGTCGAAAAATTCGACCCCAGCAAGAACGTACAACTCAAATCGTATGCGTGCTACCGGATCAGGGGAGCAATCCTGGACAGTCTGCGAGGGCTGGATTGGGGTCCGCGCCGCTTGCGCAAGCAGGCACGCGGGATCGAACAGGCGCGCAACGAACTGTTGGCTAAACTGGGGCGGCTGCCCTCGGAGCCGGAGGTAGCGGCCCACCTGGGTATGGATTTGAGCGAGTTGCAGCGAGTCATCGCAGAACTCTCGACCCTGAGAATGGAATCGCTGGAGCCTCAGCAAGAATGCCATGGGAATGGAGATGCGCCCGCGCTGCGATCGAATCGCACCGGCGATGATCCTTTCGCACTTTGTGTTCAACTTGAGACCGCTCAATTGCTGAGGGAGGCCATCGAGAGCTTGGATGAGAGGGAACGTCGCGCCTTGACGCTCTATTATCTCGAAGAACGCACAATGAAAGAAGTCGGCAAGGTTCTTGAGGTGTGCGAGTCGCGAGTATCGCAGATCGTTTCCGGGGCGCTGGCGGAATTGCGCGCACGCCTGGAGAATCGACTGAACGTCCCAAAGGCGGGAGCTCCGCTGGGCATGGCTCGTGAGTAAGGGCAGCTGAATCAACGTGAATTTTGCGGGGTTATGGGGTGGGAGATGGGATTTGAACCCACGACATTCGGAGCCACAGTCCGACGCTCTACCAGCTGAGCTACTCCCACCGTAGCAATACAGTTTAGCATGGGCTCCCAGTGCGAGAAAGAGAGGCCGGACAGGGCGGTGAGGCAGGAGAAGAGTTTTGGTCAGCGGCGGTCGGGAAGCACGAATGGCGATCAGCGACCGGCGATCAGGAACCTGAAGAGCCGGACGAGGTTTGCTCGATTAGGACATAGCAAGGTGGAAACGCCAAGCGGCATGAACGGGGGTAGGGCGGGGCGGAATTGTTAGACTGAGACGAGGTGCGTGTCCCCGCACATGAACCCGCAAGCGTCAGATCGGCTCCATTTCGAAGTGCAGATCGCGTACGCGCGACCGGTGGTCGCCCTGCTGGCGATTTCGTGTTTATGGGAGCTGCGACCGGTGCGGGAAGCGGAGACGGCGCTGGCGCTGCTCATCGCGTACCTTGTGGCGGGGCTCGTGGTGCCGTTTGTGGAGCGGGCGTTGCGGCAGTACAAGTGGCATCTGCCGCTGGCATGCGATGTGCTCGCCGTGGGGCTGTTTCTGTATTTTTCGCCGGAAATGCTTCCGGCCTGGTTTTTGCTGTTCTTTGTAGCACTGGCCGCGGGGTACCGGTGGAGGTTGAAGTTCGCTTTGGTTCTTGTGTTCGGGCTGGTGCTGCTGGACGTTGCGCTGCAACTGAACCGCATGACGCAGACCGGCGGGGGACGCGCGGGGTACTACTTGCTGACAAATTCCTTCGTGGCGCTCCTGGGCGCGGGGGGAATTGCGTTTCTCGGGGATCGCAACCGAAGATTCACAGAACAACAGGAATTCCTGAGCTTGATCGGCGGGACCATGCACGTGGACCTCGGTCTGGCCGAGTCCCTTCGGCTTCTGTTGGAAGACATGTGCGCGGAATTCAAGACGGAAGAGGCATTGCTGGCGTACCGCGATTCGGATCTGGAGCGAATTTTTCTTTGGCGGCTGAAATCGGGAGAGAGCGACCGGCTGTCGCCGGAAAACCTGCCGATGACGCGTGGAGATGGATTTCTGCTGGATGACATGGAAGCGTCCCTTTGCTGGAACTCGCTCGGCGGACACGGGTCAGGATTCGGCTGGGACCGTCGGAACGGCCAGGCGCTGAAAATCCTGCCGCGGATTCCCGGGCCCACGCAACACGAATACCAGGTCAAGAATTTTCTCAGCGTGGCGTTCAATCAGGGAGAACAACCTGTGGGCCGGCTGTTTCTGGTGAACCGGCGGGCCGGGCAGCCACCGTTTTCGCACGACGACCTGGCATGGTTTGAGAAAATCTCCGCGCACGTGAGCGCGGCCCTCGAGAATATTTTCCTGCTGCGGCACTTGAGAGCGCGTGCGATCGAAGCCGAACGATCCCGAATCTCCCGGGACCTCCACGACGGAATTCTGCAAACGCTGCTGAGCATCGAAATCCAATTGGACGTGCTGCGGCGAAAGGTGCAGACGCAGCCGGAACAGGTGGAGACGGGGTTGACATCGCTGCAACAGACGGTGAGGAACGAGGGCGGAGAATTGCGGCACCTGGTGACGGACCTGAAGCCGCTGCGCGTGCAGTCGGCGGACCTGGTGGACTTGATGCGGGGATTTGGGGAGCGCTTCCGGAACGAATCGGGGCTGGCGCTGGATCTGCTGGTGGATTCGGTGGATTTGCACGCGCCGGACCGGGTCTGCCGGGAGATTTTCCAGATTTACCGAGAAGCACTCAACAACATAAAAAAGCATGCGAAGGCTTCCCATGTCGTGGTAAAACTGACGCAGGACGACAGCCGTCTCGCCCTCGTGGTGGACGACAACGGAGAAGGATTCAGCTTTGCCGGACGTTTCACCGGGGACGAGCTCGACCGCCTACGGTTGGGTCCGATTTCCATCAAGGAACGCACGCGTACGGTCGGGGGCGTATTGACCGTGGAGTCAAACCCGGGACACGGTGCACGTCTGACGATTGAGGTTCCGCTCGGTTAATTATGGCGAAAACGAAACAGCAAGTGCGAGTACTGATGGCCGATGACCATGCGATCTTTCGCGACGGCCTGCGAAAACTGCTGGACGGCGACGATGAAATCTCCATTGTCGGCGAGGCGCAGAATGGCGCCGAGTGCATCAAGCTGCTGGCCAAGCTGAAGCCGGATATTCTGCTTCTGGATTTGCGCATGCCGGACAAAGACGGGCTTGCGGTATTGGAAGAGGTCAATTTTGACCAGATTCCGACGCGCGTGATCGTGCTGACAGCAGCCGAGGACGACCGCGACGTGGTGCGGGCGATGCGGCTTGGTGCGCGGGGCGTAGTACTGAAGCAGTCCGCGACCGATCTGTTGGTGAAGAGCATTCACCGCGTGCATGCGGGTGAAATCTGGCTGGACAACCGGATGACGGCGGAGGTGATGAAGGCATTCGCCAAGTCGTCCGATGCGGGGCCGCGGCGGGAGAAGCCGCTGCTTTCGGACCGCGAAAAAGAAATCGTGCAACTGGTGGCGCAAGGCTTCCGCAATAAGGAGATCGGCGAGAAGCTGTTCATCTCCGAGCAGACGGTGAAGAATCACCTGCACAACATCTTCGATAAGCTCGGCGTTTCCGACCGGCTGGAACTGGCACTGTACGCCATCCATCATCGCTTGATAGACCAGACGTAAGTCCGATTCTTCATTTTCGATTCAATCCAGCTCGCCCCGCGGCCGAACCGAGCCTTCCCATCCGAGATGGTGATGTGTATCCTTGCTTTGGATATTTAGGGCAACCTCTCCTCGCTCCTGCGCGATATTGAAATGCACGAGAGCCGCCATTTTGCAGCGGCTGCCCCACCCTTCCATTTTGGAGGAACCATGTCTCGACTTGTGCCAGCTCTTACGCTTACTGCAGTGCTTGCGTTTTCAGGGATGCAACTTGCCAGAGGAACCCCGGCGAAGGACCAGGTTAAGACGGAAAATGGAATTGTCGAAGGCGTCAGCAACGCGGATCAAACGGTTCGCATGTTCAAGGGCATACCGTTTGCGGCACCGCCGGTCGGGGAACTCCGGTGGAGAGCTCCACAGTCGGCAGCGAACTGGACTGGGGTTCGCATGGCGGACAAGTTCGGCTCGGCTTGCCTACAGACCAACGTTTTCGGCGACATCTACTTCCGCGACAATCAGCCGAGCGAGGATTGTCTGAACCTGAGCATCTGGATTCCCGCCAAAGCCGCGAGCGGAAAGTTGCCCGTGATCGTGTGGTTTTATGGTGGCGGCTTCGTGGCCGGCAGCAATTCCGAGCCGCGTTATGACGGAGAAAACCTGGCGAAAAAGGGCGTCATCATCGTCAGTCCCAATTACCGCCTCGGTGCCTTCGGCTTCTTCGCCCATGCGGAGCTGACTAAGGAGTCTGAGCACCACGCCTCCGGCAATTACGGCTTGCTGGATCAGGTTGCCGCGTTGCGCTGGGTCAACCGCAACATCGCGGCCTTCGGCGGTGACCCTGAGAACATCACCATTGCGGGAGAGTCCGCCGGCTCATTCTCGGTCTGCGCGCAGATGGCCACACCGCTGTCGAAAGGCCTTTTTCAGAAGGCCATCGGTGAGAGCGGCGGATATTCGGCAAACAGAAGAGATAAGCCGCTCGCCGATGCGGAAAAGGCAGGAGCGAAGTTCGCCGAATCGCTGAATGCCACGACGATTGCACAAATGCGAGCCAAGCCGGCGGAGGAAATATTACAAGCGGCAGCCAAGCTCAACCGCGGATTCGATTTTGGACCGATCCAGGACGGCTATTTTTTCCCGGCTGACACCGTCACCATCTACGCGAAGGGAGAGCAGGCACAAGTGCCTCTCCTTGCCGGATGGAATGCCGACGAAGGCAAGATGATGGTTCTTTTCTCACCTCAGAAGCCCACTGCCAAAAGCTTTTCAGAAATGGCGCACACACGCTTCGGAGAACGCGCAGAGCAATTCCTGAAAGTATATCCAGCGGGCACAGACGAGGAGGCGCTTCAGTCAGCCTACGCGCTGGCTAACGATGATTTCATTGTCTACTCGACCTGGAAGTGGCTCGACACGCAAGCGAAGAGAGGAAAAGTCCCTGTCTATCGGTACCTCTTCGAGCAAGTCCCGGCCACTAAGCCCGGCGCGATGATTGGACCGATTCCGGCTACGCTAGTCGGTTCAAGGCATGCGGGCGAAATCGAATATGTCTTCCAGACGCTGAAATCCCAGGAAGGTGTGCCGTGGACCGAGGACGACTTCAAGGTTTCGGACACGATGTCCTCGTATTGGGCGAATTTTGCAAAGAACGGCGACCCGAACGGCGCAGGCCTTCCTCAATGGCCGAAATACGATAAGAGCACCCAGTTTTCGGTGCAGCACCTCATCGGCAATACGACTCACGCTGCTCCCGAAGCACACCGGGACCGCTATGAATTCCTTGACGCGCAAGCTGCTTTGACGGCAGGAGCAGCGCCGGCCGGAACGAAGTAGGCCGGCAAGCCGTCTCCACCATTCACAAGCACACGGAGTTTGAGGGCCGCACCGGCTGGGTGTAATCCTTTCGCATTATTGCCCAGTTCCGTGTGGATTCGTATTCTCACGCCTACTTCGGGGAAGTGTTCAGCGAGCGCAGGTGACGTGCGCGCGCAGAACGAAACATTTTGGGAAGGTGCAGACCCCTGTGCGGGGCTCCGTAATGGTGTGCGCGGCAAAACCGCGGAATCAAGCGTTGACGAAAGCTGGCACAGGGAAACGCACGGAGAGAGAGAACGTCATGAATATGCTCGGGAGACTGTTCGGAGTGGCGATGTTGCTGTTGGGAGCGGCGTGCAGCGGACCGGCACAAGAAATTGCGGGAAGCATCCGCGGTGTGGTGTTGGATGGAAGCGGAGGAGTGGTCTCTCACGTGAATGTGACGGCCACGCAGGCGGAAACAGGCTTTCGGCGCAGCGTGGTGACGGATGGCCAGGGCACGTACGTGATCGTTGAACTACCCGTGGGGCATTACCGGCTGGAAGCTGAAGGCGCGGGATTTAAGAAATACGTGCAGGAGAGAATTTCGCTGGACGTAAACCAGAGTGCGACGGTGACGATTCGCCTGGCCGTCGGCCTGCCGACGCAAGAGGTCCAGGTGCAAACCGACTTGGCGCTAGTCGAGCCGACGGCGACGAGCCTGGGAAAAACGGTGGGAGAGCACGACGTGCTGGACTTGCCGCTGAACGGGCGGAACTTCTCGCAGTTGGGAATGCTACAGCCTGGAGTGGTGCCACTGACGCCGGGGCTGCTGGAAGCAGGCGCATCGTTGAGAAACAGCCAGGGATATGCAGTCAATGGGCAGCGGCCGGAGTCGAACAATTTCCTGATCGACGGAGCCGATAATTTCAACGGGGTGGATGCCGGGTACGTGATACAGCCTCCTATTGATGCGATCACGGAATTCCGGATCTTGACGCATACCGCGAACGCCGAGTTCGGGCACAGTTCTGGCTCGACCACGAACATCATCACCCGCTCCGGGACCAACTCAGTTCACGGCGCGGCGTGGGAGTTCCTGCGTAACGATGCGATGGACGCGAAGAGCTTCTTTGCCACCAGCGTCGAGCCCTTAAAGCGGAACCAGTTCGGAGGAACTCTGGGCGGGCCGCTGAAGCGGGACAAGACGTTCTTTTTTGTCTACTACGAAGGACTGCGGAACCGCCAGGGAGAAACAACTTCCGCGACGGTGCCAACGCACGATGAAAAACAGGGCGATTTCGGGCTTCTGTGCACACAGGCAGGCGGCCAATTCAACAACTCGGGTATGTGCAGCGTACCTTCGGGGCAGCTCTTCAATGTGTTTGCGAACCAGCCGCTTCCTTACAATCAATTGCCGTTTATCAACCCGCTTTCACAGGCACTGCTGCAATATTTCCCGGACCCGAACGGGCCAGCGAGCCAGCCCAATCTCTTCACCACCACACAGACGAAGGATGAAAACAACGACCAGTTTGGCGTGCGGTTGGATCACTATCTGACCGGCAAAGACGTGCTGAATTTCCGATACATGTTCAGCCAGGGCAATTCCACCGATCCTCTTTCCACCGCCGGCGCGAATTTGCCGGGATTCCCGGTGGGCCAAGGGCAGCGCGCACAGAATTTCGTAGCGCAGGAGACGCACACGTTCTCACCGGCGCTCACGGGAGTAGCGCGTTTCACTTTCTTGAGGAACAAGTTCTTATACACGGAAGCGATTAACCACACGACGCCTGCAAGCCTCGGCTTTCAATATACGCCGTCGCTGGCGCAAGCCATTGGGCCGCCGTTCATTCAGATTGCCGGCTACGCGTCCGTCGGAGACCCGATCACCGGGCCCCGCGACACGTATGAAAATACGATTGGCATCTCTGGTTCGATGACTTGGATTCGCGGACGCCATGAGATGAAATTTGGCGGCGGTTACGGGCACGACCAGCTGAACGTGCTCTTCGGGATTGCTACGAACGGGTTTTTCGTGTTTGCACCGGTGCCTCTGACGGACGGCTTCGCGAGTTTTCTCATCGGTCAGCCAGTGTTTTTTCTTCAGGGCGGTGGAGACCCGGCGCGGGGATTGCGCGGTAACAATGTGAATTGGTATGTGCAGGATACCTATCGCTTGACCTCGCGGCTGACCGTAAACGCAGGGTTGCGCTATGAACTGCCGTTTCCCTATACGGAGATACGCAACCGCCTGAACCTCTTCGAGCCCGGCGTGCAGTCAACCGTGTTTCCTTCCGCGCCGGCGGGGCTACTCTTCCCGGGTGATGCAGGGGTTCCGCGCGGCTTGATCCCTGCGGAGAAGAATGCTTTCGCTCCGCGACTTGGGCTGGCATGGGACGTGCGGGGCAACGCCAAATGGGTGGTGAGCGCCGCCTACGGGGTTTACTATGAGCCTTATTACACCGGCCAGGGCGGGCCTCTGCAGGCTCCGGTGAGCGCGGCACCATACCTTCAGACTCCGCAACTCAACTTCCCGAACTTCTCCGATCCCTATAACGGGCAGAATCCTTTCAACGGCTCATTCGCGCAGCCTATGACCTTGTTGACGCTGGACAAGAATTTGCGGTTGCCCTACGCGCAGGACTGGAATCTGAACATCCAGAAATCGTTCGGGACAAACTGGCTTGCAGAGATCGGGTATGTGGGAACAAAAGGGACTAAGCTCCCCCGATTTATCGAAGGAAATCCAACTGTTTACGATCCCAACCTATCTCCAGCGCAGAACGCACAGCTTTCTGATCAGAGGCGGCTGTATTCGGGATGCACGGTGGCGCAGCCGAGCTCATGCAGTTTTTCGTCGGTGGGATTGATCGCAGGGATCGCCAATTCGAGCTACAACGCGCTGGAAATGAGCCTGAAGAAGCGGCTCAATCACGGACTGTCATTACTTGCGTCGTACACGCTATCAAAGACGTTGGATGACGTCTCGTCGTTGAACATTACGGGTTCGGCGTCACAGAGTGTGGCGGGGGAAAACGACTTGGCGCAGAACCCCTTCGACTTGGCGGCGGAGCGAGGGCGCTCGATGTTTGACGCCCGGCACCGACTGGTAATGAGCTACGAATGGGCGCTGCCCTTCTGGAAGAGTCCCAAGAACTGGTATGAATACGCGCTGGGAAACTGGCAGGTGAATGGGATTACCACACTTATGAGTGGCACGCCGTTCACAGTGTATGATTCCAGCGACTCGTCCCTTCAGGGAGGCGCACCCGAGATTTCGGGATTCTACAGCAGCCGGCCGAACCTGGTGGGCAATCCGAATTCCGGGCCGCACACGGTGCAACAGTGGTTCAATACTGCGGCGTTTCAGAAAGCGCAGCCCGGCCAGTTCGGAAGCGCCGGAAGGAACATCGTGCAGGGCCCGGGGTACCAGCAATGGGACTTCTCGGCGTTCAAGAATTTTCCGATCCGCGAGGGGAAGACGCTGCAATTCCGGGCAGAGCTTTTCAATCTATTCAACCATCCGAACTTCCGGTTGCCAAACAATGATTTCAACGCTCCGCCCGGCACCTTCGGTGCAATTACGGAAGCGCAAGATGGCCGCCTGGTGCAGATAGCGCTGAAATTCCTGTTCTGAGCGGGTGCGCGCAGCACAATGCCGAAATCGTTTGCCTATTGGAATTGGAACCAGTTGAGGTTGCCGATGGAAGACGTGCCCGTGTAGACGACGTAGAGGACGTGGGCGCCACTAGCTGAAGAAACGTTGGCGGAAACTGTGGTCCACATCTGCCAGCCCCCGGTGGAGGGAACGGGGAGCGATGCGATCAAAGGGCCAGTGGTGCCATCGAGGTGGAATTCGAGCGTTCCGGAACAAGTTCCAGAAGAACCGGGATCGCAGGCCACGCGCGCGTTCAGGGTAGAAACGCCGGAGCCGAAATCGAGATTGTCATAGACCGCGTAGCTGCCATTTGCAGCGTAACCCAGATCGTAGCCTCCATTCGTGTCGCTGGATTGTTCTGTTTGCAGGCCGGAGAGAGAAGCGTAGCTGGAGGCCTGGATCTGATTTGTGGCGGGAATGGAGTAGGAGCCGGTCTGCGTGCCGCTCCAGGAGAAGGTTGCTGCGGCGTAAGAGGGAAGCGTGTAGGTCAAGGCTTGAGCGCCCCATTGGACTGAGAAGGACTGCACGGAAGTGGAATCGTTGTAGACGATTAGAGCTTTGGAATTGTCCGGATTCAAGAAGGCAGCGCTGACAACGCCGTTCGCGTTGGTGGAGAAGATGCGAAGGGCGCCGGGCAGGATGAACTTGCTGTAGTGCCCGAGGGTGTAGAACTCCGAGCCGTAGGTGATCGCGCCGCTCGAAGAATTGACTGTGACGATGCCCGAACAGGTGCCGCAGCCGCCGGTGTGAGGGCCGCGGTTCTCGTCGAGCGCCAGGCTCCACTTGACGTAGGATTTCGCATCGTTGCGCAGGACATGCGTAATTTCCTCGAAGTCGCTTCGGACCTGATCCGAGACCCAGGTGCCGCCGGAGTGCTCGGTCTCGTAGTTGGCCTTATCCGGGAAGAGATTTTGGAGCGTGCTCATCACCCCAGGCGTGCCTCCGTAGCCGTGCCATGCGGTGCCGGCTACTTGAGGAGACGCTAGCAACGTGGGATCTGCGAAGACCGTTTCAGGGTAGGCAGGTTGATCCCAGTTGTGGTCGTACACGAGAAAGCGGGTCTGGATATTGTTGGTTGCGAACGCGGGAAGGACATAATCTCGCAGGACCGTGGTTTGCGTAGGGGCGTCCATGCCCATTCCCGGATAGTCGGTGGGGATGTAGAGGGGCTCATTCTGCAGTGTCAGGTAATCCACGGTCACACCGGCTGCGGTGTACGCCTGAAGGTATTTGACGAAATAGCTGGCGTACGGCGTGTACATCGTGGGGAGAAGCGTTCCGCCGACCATCGAACCAGAGGATTTCATCCAGCCCGGAGGACTCCACGGAGTGGCCACCAACTTGAGGTCAGAGTTGAGCCCCTTGGCCTGCAGAATGAGCGGAATAATGTCAGTTTGGTCGTGAGCAATGGAGAAGCTGGTGAGGTTGGGATCCGTGGCGCCGGAGGGAAGATCATCGAAGCTGTATTGTGTCCGGGCGAGGTCCGAAGCGCCGATCGGGTTGCGCATGAAGCTGAGGCCAATGCCGATGCCATCGCGGGTGAACAGGTCGCTCATGGTGCTGGAACGCGTGGAAGCCGTGGCGATTTCGTTCAGGAGGTAGCACGCGGAATCAGTAAAGGCCGCGCCAAAGCCCTCGATTTGCTGGTAGAGCCGAGTTTCGTCAACGAAAACAGTGCTGCTGAGGGCGGGTTGGGTGCCGAACGAAGTGGCAGATTGCGCAGCCATGAGGTGGGACTGATCGTCAGTGGTAAGAACGACGGAAACAGGAGGACCTGTAACGGGCTGGGGCACAATCGTATAGGTGGCAGAAGCAACGGCGCTATTGGAATAGCCGGAAGCGACGGCGATAGCTTGAATCGTTGTGGTGGTAGCGACAGGGATAGGCCCCAAATAGCTGGGCGAAGATACGGTGGGAGGGGAGCCGTCCGTGGTGTAGTGGATTGCCACCCCTGAGGTGGCGTCGGAGAGGGTAACGGATGGAGTGGGGCTGTAAGTGCCTGCCACCGGCCAGAAGCTAGGCGTAGCGGCTTGGGGCGGCGGAGGGGGCGGAGGCGAAAGGGACGAGCCACCGCCTCCACATCCGACCCCCAAAAGGCAAATCCCTGCAAACACGGCAAACCGCCGGGCATAGGCAACCATGATGCCAGGCAGGTTAGCATGGCCCAAAATGGGACCTTGTGACGGATTACCGAGGCCAGGTCCTAGTACATTCGTACTTTTTCCACCGTCCGGATTTTTGAATCCCGAGTTCTATTGTTCTGCCGTCAGAGGGCGGCTAAACTCAATCCTTCAAACAGGGAGGTTTGCCTTGACCGGCTCAGAGCGCCGCACGACCCAGAGGTTTTCCATGCGGCTGCCGCTTACCGTGCGTTGGACCACTGGGGCTGCAGTTGGCGAAACCAATACCGAATCCCGTGATGTCAGCTCCCGCGGGGTTTATTTCTTCCTCAGCAAAGACGTCAAAGAAGGCTCGCCCGTCGAAATCCTGCTGACGTTGCCGAACGAAATTACGCTGGCGGGCCCGGTACGCGTGCGCTGCCTTGGCCGCGTGCAACGGACCGAACCGCGCGACGAAGGAACGGTGGGAGTCGTCGCAGCCATCGAGCGGTACGAATTCTTGCGCACGACCGAAGAGCAGTAACGCACGCGAAGACGCCGCCAAAATTTAGCCGCACAATTTCCTTGCTCGCTCACTGCGGAGGCGGGCAGGAATGGCCGGGGTGCCTCGGCCCCTCAGCGGAGCGCCCCGGCAGTTTTATGTGTGGACAGCTCTCAGTAATCAGTTCCGAGCCGGAATTGAACGGCCGCCAGACTGATCTCGCATCTCCCCTCCCTCATTCGCCCAAGCCATAGCCACTCTCAAAACGGGAATCGCACTGTCAGGATGTATTTTTGGTTCTAGGTGTGAAAGTGCGTGGCGGCAATCTGCACGCCGCCACCGACAGTGATGGCAAGGCGGCGCCAGACAAGACGAGGTAACTTCATGGCCTTACACGCAGAGGTAGAGGCACCAGGACAAGGTAAGTCGTTGCTTTCCAGGAAGCGCCTGTACCTTCGGTCAGGCGCTTTTCCCCCGGCGATAGGCGAAGATGCAAGTACCCACCCAGACGGGGGAAACCAACCGCTTTCCGCGTGGGAAGCGACAGGGATGACCATCATGCCGGATCTGCCGGCCAAGAAAATATTTGGATTCTCCTGGAGCCGGGACGAAAAGCTTCCCGAGAGGCTCGCCACGCCCGAAGAGCAGGCCGAATTTGGTGCGCAAGCACCAAACCCCGAAACGGAAGGAAAGATACTGGCACTGTTTGAAGAGCAACTGATGCAGGACCTCGTGAAGGGAACTTCGCTTCGGCAAGCCGCGACCGAGTTCGAAGAAGTGGGCGTAGGGAATCCCGAGAAAAGTTCCGAACTCGAGAACGCCGAGGAAATGGCGCCGGCGTCAAAGCCAGACGCCGAACCAGCTCCAGGTGCTTCGGCAATGCACTCAGAAGATGAAGAGTCTGAGATGGCTGGCGAGGGAGAAGAAGGGTCTACGTCTGAGCCTGAAGCTCACCCGGTAATCGAAGAAGAAAACAGTGAGGAGCCGGAGTCGAAGGAGTCTTCTCCAGCGGCACTGCACCTGGTCCCGGAATCCTACCCCATGTCGGCGGACCTGTTGGAGGTGGCGCAGACTCTGGACCAGCACCGGCTCTGGGCGGAGAGCGGCGGGAAGGAAGGCGCTCGGGGCGATTTTTCCGGCGCCAATCTTGCGGACGCGGACTTGACCGGCGCGAACTTGCAAGGCGCGCAGATGCAGAAGGCCAAGCTGCGGAGCGCGGATTTGTCGATGGCCAACCTGCGCAACGCCAACTTGGTCGAAGCGGACCTGCGCGATGCGAATCTTCTGGGGACCGAATTTTCCGGCGCGAATTTGATGGGCGCCAACCTGTACGGGTCGCAAGGGCTCTGGGCCGGACGCCTGGGTGGCGCGAATTTATTTGACGCCACGTTGCCGGAGTCTGTCTCCGCGCTGAACGGCAGCCGGACCATTGAACAATTCACCCAGGCAGCGAGATGGTTCTACTTGATGGTGATGGCCGTGTGCGTTGGCACCGGCGTACTGATTGCGATGACGAGAGACGTGCGGTTGCTGCTGGATCAATCCGTTTGGCGGACGCCAGAGATACCGAACCTTTTGCCATTGCAGGGATTCTATCTGGGTGCGCCGCTGTTGCTGACCGCAATGTACCTGCGGCTGCAGTTCTTGCTTTTGCGGCTCTGGGGGAGCACGGGCGCGCATCCGGCGGTCTTCCCGGACGGACAAACGCCGGAAAAGGATGGCCGGTGGTACTTGATGGGACCGATCCGGCCGCACTTGAGGTGGGCGCGAGACCCGCGGTCGCCGCTGGGAATGGTCGAGTGCTATCTGGCGATGCTGCTGGCGTATTGGGCCGTGCCGGCGATGCTGTTTTTCTTCTGGCTGAGATATCTGGTGTTGCAGGACTATCGCGGAACGCTCCTGCACGTTTTTCTGTTTACAGTGGCGAGCGCAGCGGCTTGCGGGATGCCGCGCATTGTGCGGCGGGTGCTGCGCCCGGGCGACTGGACCGAGGAAAGCACGCCACATTTCATGCACGACGTTTTGAAGGCTTTGCGCTTGCCCCTCGCCGCTGGGATGGTGCTATTCGTACTGTCATTAGGCGTGATTCGCGGGCTACCCGGTGATCCAAGGCTGCGGCCTGAGGTGGGAGCGGGGGACGTTCGCCGCTGGGCGGCAACGGCTTTTCAATCGGTGGGTTACCGGCCGTACGCGGAAATAACCGACGAGACCATTTCGAGCCCACGCGAGAAAGCCGGGAACGCCGAAACAACGTCGAGTGAAGCAACAGGGCCACGGCTAAACGAGATCAATCTGAGGTACGCGCGCGGGTACCACGCGGCGTTCGCCAATGCGCGCTTGTGGCGGGCAAACCTGGAAGGGACAAGTCTGGCCGAAGCGGATTTCCGGGGTGCCAACCTGCGCGAAGCCAACATGAAATCGGCGCGGATGGACCGCGTGCTCATGGGAAAAGCGAACCTCGTGAGTGTGGACGCCCAGGGCGCTGTGTTTGCTGCGGGGGATTTCCAGAAGGCGGATTTGTCGTATGCAAATCTCGACGGGGCGACGTTGGCGACGGCCAACCTCTCGAAAGCCACGCTCTACAGTGCAACCCTGCGGCACGCCAACCTGCTCAGAGCGGAATTGGCCCACGCGGACTTTCGTGACACGAAGCTGGAAGAAGCAGTACTCTCGCTGGCGACACTGGAACAGACCGATTTCTCGGCTGCAAAGATGATGGGCGCCAACCTGACCGGAGCGCAGGCCAAGGACACAATCTTCCTCGAAGCCGATCTCTCTAGAGCCGACTTGCGCGGCGGAATCTTTGCGGGAGCCGTGCTGCGGCAAGTGAAACTCGACGGGGCGAACCTGCTGGGCGCGGACTTCCGGGGCGCTCTCGGGCTGGAATCTTGGCAGATTTGCTCCGCGCAAGGGTGGCGCGGCGCACAATTTGACCCGGACGTGAAAGCGGCGGTGGAACAGAGCTGCGGCAGCTCCACCACGACCCCTTAATCTCAAATCAGAACACATGCGATACTCCCGGCAGGTCTCGGTGGGGCCAGATAAGTCATTCCTGAGGTTTTGCAAGCACACGCCATTCCGTAAAGTTTAGGCAGGAACTGCCGATAAAGCAGTTGGGGGCGAATTGTGTCCTTCGCCTGCAAGGCGGTCCCATGATTACCCTGATTGTGTTTGCAGCGCTATCTTTACCGCATCAGCAAATCAATTCGCCTGCCAAAGCCGTTTCGCCGGTTCCCCCCGAGCAGGTGCTGGCCTGGCAACTCGAGGGGCTTACGAGCGAGGAAATTCGGGACGAGTTGAGGACGCGCGGGCTGACCGAGCGCCCCGAAGAGGCGTTCTACAATGCGCTTTCGGCGGCAGGTGCGAATGCCGAGACGATTCGCGTGGTACGCGAAACAAAGGCACCGCGAAAGCTCTGGAAGCTGGGCTTGCGCTTGCCCGGCCCAACGGACTACCTGTATGCGATTGCAGGCGAGTTGCGCTGGAATGACGTGGATGGCGCCCTGCTAACGATCGAAAACGAAGAGGCCAAGCAACCGCATAACGCGGATGTTCACCTGATATACGCGCAACTCGCGAGAATCCGCCAGGATTGGATCACTGCGTACGGGCAAGCCACGAAAGCGACGGCGTTGGCTCCCGAATCGCCATACGCCCATGGACAGCGCTCGACGGTCTGCTACTACTCGCGTCTGGTGGAATGCGCGGCACGCGAGGCACTCGTCTTTGAGAGGATGCGCCCACACGATCCCGCAGCTCATATCGTGCTGGCGCATGCTCGGGAACTACAGAGCAGATTCGACGAGGCATTGCAGGCCTACACTCAGGCAGAGAAGTTGAATCCTAGCTACAGCGCAATATACGCGGGCAAGGGAACCACCTATCAGCGCATGGGGGATTTCGAAAACGCCGTCAAAGCCTATGAGCAGGCCATACGGATGGAGGAGTACAACGTCGGCTACTACTGTGAATTGGCGCAGGTCTATTTGAGAGAAGGGTACACGAAGCAAGCCATCGAGAGATTGAAACAAGCCGAAGAGTTGGCCCCAGGGCAGCCGGAAATCCTGCTGGCACTCGGCAATGCCTATCTCGCTGGCGAACAGTACGGCGCGGCGGTCGGGGAATATAAGGAATTGCTCGAACTGGCGCCGGACGCCGAAATGGTGCGCGAGCAACTGGCGAAGGCGCTGCGGGCAGAAGGGCGCGGCGAAGAAGCCCGTCGCGTCTTGCTGGAATCCTCTGCGCAATTGGGTCCTGCGAAACCCCGATAGAACGAGTTTCGGCCGAGCAAGGGGCTTCAGCCAGGGAAACTGCGAGCTCACGGTGCGAGCGAAGCCCTTCCCAATGTAGCCAGCATATGCCTTGACGGGCTGACTATCTGTTTGAAATTTCTGATATTGCGAAGAATCCCGGTTTGTGAGAACGCGCGCTAGCGTTCGTCGCCAAACAACTTGATGTCCTCGGGGCCTTCCTCGAGCGGCAGAATCTCGCGGCCCTGGACGAGTTGACGGATCTGCTCGACGATATCCGGATTAGCGAGCGTGGTGATATCGCCCGTGTCCATGTGGTTGGAGATAGCTGCCAGGACGCGGCGCATGATTTTTCCGGAGCGTGTCTTAGGCATGTCCGGAACAATGTGAATGCGCTTTGGTCGCGCGATCTTGCCGATCATGGTTTCGATGGTAGCGGTGACCTTTTCGAGGATGGCCTTCTTCGGCAGCACGCCCGGCTTCAGGGAGATATAAATCTCCGGCACGCGGCCTTTCACCTCGTCCACAATGGGAACGACAGCGGCCTCAGCGATTTCGTGAACCACGAGGCAGGCGGACTCGAGTTCCTTGGTGCCGAGACGATGCCCGGCGACGTTGATGACGTCATCAACGCGGCCGAGGATGCGGTAGTAGCCGTCCGCAGGAATCACGGCGCCGTCTGCCGCGTAGTACGGCCAATCGCGCCAATCCTTGCTGTGAGGATTCTTGTTGTACTTTTTGTAGTATTGATCGACGAATCTCTGGGGATCTCCCCAAATCGTCTGCATGATGCCGGGCCAGGGATTGCGAATGCAAATATTGCCCGCGGCATTCGACCCCGCAAGAACTTCTTTGCCCTCTTCATCCCAAATCACCGGATAGATGCCGAGCACCGCGGGGCCGGCACTGCCCGGCTTCATGGGGTCTAGCGCCGGCTTGGTGCTGCAGAGGAAACCGCCGGTTTCCGTTTGCCACCAGGTGTCGACGATGACGGCTTCGCCCTTGCCGACGATTTCGTGGTACCAGCGCCAAACTTCCGGCTCGATGGGTTCGCCGACAGTGGTCATGTGCTTGAAACGGTAGTTGTGCTTTCTTGGTTCGTCGGCGCCGGCTTTTCGGAGCATGCGGATGGCGGTCGGCGAAGTGTGGAAGATGTTGACGTCCAGACGTTCCGCGATGCGCCAGGGACGCCCAGCATCGGGGAATTGCGGCACGCCTTCATAAAGAACGGTGGTGGCGGCAAGCGAGAGCGGGCCGTAAACGATGTAGGAATGGCCGGTAATCCAGCCGATGTCCGCCATGCACCAGTAAACATCCTCGGGATGAATATCCTGATAAAGCTTGGCAGTTCCCGTGACGTAGGCCATATAGCCGCCGGTGCGGTGCTGGCAGCCCTTGGGTTTGCCGGTGGTGCCGCTGGTGTACATCAGGAAGAGCGGGTCCTCGGAATCCATGGAAACGGGCTCAACGACGCGGTTTCTGTAATCCTTGATGACGTCATCAACGAAATAGTCGCGCTCCAAAATCATCGGCGAGTCGGAAGTGTACTTGTGGGGATAACGCTTCCAGACGAGCACTTTGTCTATGTGCTGGCCTTCTTTCTTGGCTGTTTCGACGGCGAGGTCGGCGCTGGCCTTGTGGTCCACCCAGCGGCCGTTGCGGTGATAACCGTCGACGTAAATCAAGACGCGGCTGCCGGAGTCGGCAGCGCGTAGTCCGCACGCTTCCCCTGAGAAGCCGCCGAAAACGACGGAGTGAATCACGCCGAGGCGCGCGCAAGCCAGCATGGTGATGGGCAACTCGGGGATCATGGGCATGTGAATGGTGACGCGGTCACCCTTCTGCAAGCCTGCAAAGTCGCGGAGCATGGCAGCGACTTCGTTGACGCGACGGTAAAGCTCCTGGTAGGTGACGACGACGTGGTGCTCGTCTTCCGGCTCAGGGACGAAAATTATGGCGGCCTTGTTCTTCCACTTTGCGAGATGGCGGTCCACGCAGTTGTAGGAGGCGTTCAGTCGGCCGCCGACAAACCACTTCCAGAAGGGAGGATGATTCGTGTCGAGAGTGGTGTGCCAATACTGATCCCAATGAAGCAGCTCGGCGTATTCGCGGAAACACTCGGGGAAGTTCTTTTCGCTGAAGCGTTCAAGGATGTGCGGGTCGTTGAGGTTGGCCTGGGCGATGAAGCGAGCCGGCGGCCGGATGTACTCTTCTTCCTTCCAATGGACCGCAATCTGCGCCTCAGTAACTCCTGCCTTCTTGGCGCGAGGTTTCCGTACTGTTTCCTTCTTCTCCAGGGTCTTGGGCACGAGAGTCACTCCATTGAAGATGAATTACTGCACCTAAACCCGGACGCAACGCGCGGAGCGGCGCGTTGCCCATAGCGGAAAGACACCGGAGGCCCGGCGCAGTGTCCAGGGTCAGAGCCCAAATAATGCTCCTACCGGCGTTCGGGAGTCAATTGGAAGTGCTCGGGGATGCAGGGAAGGAAAGGGTTGTTCGGCAGGCACCAAAGCCGAGAAAACTCCGTCTAACAGAGCACCATCCAAGTTGTTATAGTTTCGATAGTTTAGGACAGCTTGGACCGGGGATTCGGAGATGAGCCGCCACTTTCGGATAACGACGCGCGCGTGGTTGGCTTTTGTTCTAGCCTCACCTGTTACAGTCTTTGGCCATCCCTTACCTCAGGCGTTCGCGCCGGGCGAAGAGAGTATCGTCGTACGTGGCACGGTTGTAAGTTCCGTGGATGGCAAGCCGATTCGCGCGGCTCTCGTGCAATTACTCGGAGACTCGCTGCGAGCCACCTTAACAGGCTCAGACGGAAGCTTCCTTTTTGAAGGGCTGACATCCGGGGACGTGGTGTTGACGGCCCGCAAGCCGGGCTTTTTTTCACCGCAGGAATATTCACCAGAATCGGTCGGTGAGCAACGAATCCATCTTGCCCCCAATCTTCCGGTAATCGAGTTGAAACTCTATCCGGAAGCGGTTCTTTACGGTCGAGTGACCAATGAAAACGGGAGACCCCTGGAAGGATTCAGCGTGCAACTGAGGCGCGCCGGCGCAAAGGGCTCAGCGAGCGGTCGGGAAAGCATGGCAACCGCCGTCACGAACGAGAATGGCGAATACCGCCTGGCGGAATTGCGCGCGGGAACTTACCTCATCAATGTGTCTAGAAACCTGGAGACCGAGGGGGTTAGCGCGCTGCTGCGTGGAGTGAGATCCCGCTTTGGCTATCCCAGTACTTTCTATCCTGGCGTGACCGACCCGAGCCTAGCAACTCCCGTTCGCCTCACGCCTGGGAAGCAGGTGCAGGCAGATCTTCACTTGAGTGCACAGCCGCTCTACCGCATTTCGGGGACCGTGCAGGGAGCCAGTCCTGACGCTCCGGTCATTGTAGCAATGGCCGGCGAGCACGACGAAAGTCCCGTGGCCGTAGGTACATCAATGCCCGGAGTTGGCACTTTCGCGTTGGAAGGAGTTCCAGCCGGAAATTATTTCTTAGGAGCGTTTCAGGTATCGGGAACTGACGAGAGAATGCTGAAGACCGGCGTGGCGCACATCGAAGTTACACGGAACATGGATAGCGTCTCGATTGTACTCGCGGAAGAGCAGAAGGTGCCGGTAAGGTTCCACTACGATTTCCCCCCATCCGGCGGCAATCAGATTCGCGAATCGCGCGGCTTAGTGATTCTGTCACGGGTGGACGTGACCATCGGCGGTGTGCCGACAGCCAGAACGCTGGATCGAGGCGCGGAGAACACCGATGCCGCGTACATTATCTCGCTGGCGCCTGGAACGTACCGCGCGAGCCTGAACGAAATTGCGGGTCTCTGTGTGGGCTCGGTGAGATCGGGGTCCGCGGACCTTCTGAAGGAAGATTTGATTGTGGTGCCGGGTGGCTCTGTCGAACCGATCGAAGTCGTAGTGCGAAACAATTGCGGGCGTGTCTCCGGCGCTGTCTCGGCTGGAGGACGTCCTGCGATGGGAAGAGTCTTGCTGATTCCCGAAGACGCGCCGCGGCGCGGTGTATCGGTGCCCGCGAACTCCGACGGCACGTTTCAAATAGCCAATCTGCTCCCCGGCAAGTATCTAGCCGTGGCACTCGATGGCGCCGACGATCTCGAGCCCGACCAGGCAGAGACGCTTCTCAAGGTGAAGTCAAGGGCGACCTCCGTTGAAGTGGAACCTTCCGCAACTGCAAATCTGAGACTTGAACTGAAGAGCTTTGAACCATGATGATCTGGCGCGCTTTTCCATGGGTTGTACTCTTCGTGCTGGCTCTCCCGGCCCAGGCGCAAAACCCTTTCAACTTGCCCCCACGTCCGAATGGTCCCTTTGAAATTCGAGGCGTTGTCCTGGATGCAAGGACCGACCAAGCGCTCCCCGAAGTGGAAGTAACCATCCAGGAGAGCGTGCAGCCGTCGAGCGAGGTTTTTGAGGTAGTCGAATCCAGCTCAAACGGCGGCTTTCGCTTTGCGAATCTCGCCGAAGGCAAGTACACGATTCGCGCCTCGCGGCAGGGCTATGCGCCACAGGCCTACCTCCAGCACGAGAATTTCTGGACCGGGATAGCCGTGGGACCCGGCAAGGATTCGGTCCATTTGCGCTTTCCTCTGCATCCTTCGGCGACGATCACGGGCCAGGTGACCGACGAGTTCGGCGAAGGAGTGCGAGGCGCGGAAATTCTGCTGTGGAAAGAAGAGTTGGAGAACGGGGTTCACAACATCACGCAGGCAGAAAGTTCACAGACCGATGACGAAGGCAAGTACAGGCTGGAGCATCTGCCCGGGGGAAAATATTCGGTGAGCGTGACAGCCATGCCTTGGTTTAGCCGGTATGCTGGATCGCAAGGAGTCACGACGTGGTTCGACGGAAAGAATCAACGCGGCAAGATGCAGGTCTCCTTGATGACGGGGACTGGAGCTGCAACTCACTTTACGGAGAGTCCTCCATCGGCCGATGGGCTGCTCGACGTTGTCTACCCGACCCTCTACTACCCGAATAGCCGCGATTGGCACGGAATGGGTTGGATGAATCTCCTGGCGGGTCAAACCGAAAGCGCCGACTTCCACCTACAAACGGAACCTTCGGTGCACATCCAGTTTCAGTCGCAGCCACAGGACGCCGAGGGCGGACAGTCTCGGAACGTATCCCTGCTTCAGGAACTTCCTGGAGGAGGGCAATCCACGATCTCGCCGTTCACCGTGGAAACCGAAAGTGGCCTGACGGAGATTTCGGGGATTGCCGCAGGGCGTTACTACATTCAAGAAGGCGTACGGGTGGACAGCGATTCTGGTGTGGGGCAGGAAATGGATCTGCAAGGAACAGTGCAGCTCGGGCCCGGCGAATCGTCTGCATACGGCCCGGCCATCCAGTGCGAGGTTCGCGGCGTCGAAGGGGAACAGAAATTGGAATTTGCGACCGCGGAATTGAAAGACGCCCAGGGTCATGCTCACACCATTGTTGTCTATCCCAGAACCGACGAGGAGGGCCACCCTGCGGCCGGTTCTAAGTTCTTCAACTTGCCTACGGGGCCGCAGGCGTATGAGCTCAGCCTGTCACAGCCCCCGGGGCTCGTTGTGAAAAAGATCGAAGCAAAGGGTGCGAAGGTCACGGGCACAACCATCGAGACGGACGGTGCGCAGGAAGTAAGTCTGGTCGTTACGGTGGCGCAAGTCGCGAGCAACATGACAGGTGTTGCGCAGAAGAATGGTAAGCCATTTGCCGCCGCGATGATTCTTCTGATGCCGGCCGACCACAAAGATTGGGAGCGCCTGGTGCGCCGCGATCAGAGCGATTCAGACGGAACATTTCGCTTGCCGAGCATTGTGCCGGGAAAATATGCGCTCCTGGCGCTGGAAAAAGGCTGGGAGATGGAATGGTCGAAACCGGAGATGCTTCAGCCCTTCCTCGCCAAAGCCCAGAATCTGGAAATTGGTGAGCGGCAAGAGGAATCCGTCACCGTAGAAGTTCAGTGAACTGCAATTTACCTGAGGGCGCGCGCTTCTTCACTTCGTCAGATCGCGAATCCAAACCGTCTTTGCGTTGGTGAATTCGCGGATCCCATAAGGGCCGAGTTCGCGGCCGTGTCCGGAAGCCTTGACGCCACCGAAGGGCACGCGCGGGTCCGAAGCAACCATCTGGTTGATGAAGACCATGCCGGCTTCGAGATCATTGATGAAGCGCTCGCGCTCGGCGGGGTTGTTGGTCCAGGCGCTAGCGCCGAGGCCGAAGCGGCTGTCGTTGGCGATGGCCAGGGCTTCATAAATGCTCTTCACGCGGAAAAGGCTGGCGACCGGTCCGAAAAGCTCCTCGCGATAGGCCGGAGAATTCTTAGGAATATTCGTAAGCACGGTGGGCTGGTAGAAATTGCCGGGGCCGGGCGCGGGCTTGCCTCCGGTGAGTAATTTTGCGCCGGCCTGGATGGTTTTCTGCACATCGGCGTCGAGGTCCCGAACGGCGTCGGCATTTGCCAGTGGGCCGACGTCGGTTTTTGCGTCGAACGGGTCGCCGAGCTTCAAGGATTGCATGCGGCGGACGAACTCCTGCTCGAATTTGTCGGCGATTAGTTCGTGAACGATGAAGCGCTTCGCAGCGATGCAGGACTGCCCGTTGTTCAGGACGCGCGCCTTGACCGCCGTGCTGACTGCTTCTTCCAGATTTGCGCTAGGCATGACTATGAAGGGATCGCTGCCGCCGAGCTCGAGGACGACCTTCTTGATGCGCTTTGCAGCGGCGATGCCGACCTGGATACCGGCTTGCTCGCTTCCGGTGAGCGTTGCGGCGGCGACGCGGGGATCGTTCAAGATGCGATCTACTTGAGCTGCCCCGATTAGCAGTGTCTGGAAAACGCCATCGAGAAACCCGGCCCGTGTGAGGATTTCCTCAATCTTGAGCGCGCATTGTGGAACGTTGGAAGCGTGCTTTAGCAGGCCGACGTTTCCAGCCATCAATCCTGGGGCAATAAAGCGGAACACTTGCCAGAAGGGGAAGTTCCAGGGCATGACAGCGAGAACAATGCCGATGGGCTGGTAATGAATGTAGCTTTTGGACGCGGCCGTCTCAATGACTTCGTCTGCAATGAAGGACGGAGCGTGCTGGGCGTAATAACGGCAGGCGCCGGCGCACTTTTCTGCTTCAGCGATGGCAGACGCGAGGGTTTTGCCCATCTCGAGAGTCATCACCCGGCCAAGGGCGTCTTTTTCCGCCTCAAGGATTTCGGCGGTCCGAACCATCCAGCGGGCGCGGTCGGCAAAGGACGTCTTGCGAAAGTTGGCGAAGGCTTTGGAGGCTTTGGAGATTTTCTCATCCACCTGGACATCCGTCAGCGCGTCGAATTTCTTCACGACTTCGCCCGTGGCGGGATTGATGGTGGCAATGGCCATAAGGAACGCTCCGATGTGCGGCTAGAAATCAACGAGAATACTTCGGCGAACATTGTAGGGGGAAACCTTACTTTTTTAAAGTAGGGATTTGCATGCTTCCGCAGCGGCTTTGGTCTTGAAATCCTTCGGCGCCTAATTGCTCCGCGCCTCAGGATGACAAGTGGCTGACGTCGTCACCCTCGGAGGGGGAGATTATCCAAGAAGAGGCTAGCGCTAATTCTCGTGGCGCTCTTTATAGAGCTTCTCACCCACGGGGATAGCGATTTTCAACCGGTTTCCCGGCAGCGGCAGAGGGCAAGTCGTGTACGGGTTATACGCGCACGGTGGGTTGTAGGCTTTGTTGAAATCGAGTTCCACGGTTTTGCCGTCCGGACTGTTCTTGGGCGCTTCCGTATCAATGAAGCGGGAGGCGGGGTGAGTCTCCTTGCCCGAAGTCAGGTCGCGGAAGACGATGAAGAAACCGCCCTTTTCGCCCGGTTCGACCTCCAGGCGAAGGTTCTGGCCACCCAAGGAAAAGGAAAGGTACCCGGCAATGTCCATCTTGATGGGATCGCCGAGGACATTCTGCGAATCGAGTTCCCGGTGTGGATTGTAAGGAACGAAGTGCGCGGTGACGCGATAGCTTTCGTCAACCGGAAACCACTTGAGGGTGGTGAATTCGCTGCGCAACTTGCTGTTCTTGTCCCTCAAGCGAATGGCGAAGCGCTTGCCGCTGACGTGGACGTAGAGGGTGAGCTCGCCGAGGACGAGGCGATCTTCGGTGGAATCGGGGCGCAGCTCGGCCGTCTGTACCGGTTTTCCGCCCATCGTGACAGTCACACCAGGGTTAATGTGCGCCGTGGTCTTGCCGTCGTGAAACTCAAACGTGCCCACGCGGGGGGGAGCCGGTGAAGGCAGAACAATCTCATTCGCGGGATCGGAGCCGAAAGTGTTTTGTCCCTCGTGCAGCCAGAAAAGGCCCGAAGCGGTGAGCCAACCGGTATCGGACGTCAGCTGGTCCTGGTAATGCTTGCGCCATTGAAGGACACTCTGGCGATAAGCGGAATCCTCCGCGAAGGCCACGCAGGCAAGCGCGAGCACAGCTAAGGCCAAGGTTCGGGTGTAGCGGTTCAACACACGGAATCTCACGGGGTTCTCCTCCCCATCAACGGACGGTGGATAAATTCAGACGCGAAAACCTGAAGGAATGCTGGGGATTTCCTCGTCCGGGTCATCGTGTAAATTATACCGCCGAAGGGCTGCGCGATACCCGCAACGATTCAAAGGACGATGACGTTTGGTCAACGTGCCAAGCAGGCGGTCAAAGAGAAAAAATCCAATTCCAAAATTGCGGTCCATGCGGCCCTCGTCGTTCAACGAATGATGATGGATGTCGTGCAGACGTCGCGCCCGCAGGAACCAGTTTTTCAATAGTGGTGCACGAGCCATCCAGAAATTCTCGAGATGCATGCGGTCGTGCAAGTAGCTGAACATGAAAATTGGCCAAAGGACCATGACAAGTAGAGCTATGGCTTGGTAGAAGGCCGGAACCCGAAGAAGGTGCATGGCGCCCCAGGTTAGCAGGAGGACTAAAGCGATCGGTGCCAGCCACTCCATTCCAATATTGCCGAGCGAAGCGCGCGCCTCGGTCGCATTCTTGTAGATGGGGCCGCGCATCGGCTGGTTCGGCCTATAAAGCTGCAGGTGATGAATCAGATGCCCGCGGCTGAGCGAGGGGATCAGGTCGCTGTGCAGCAATCGGTGTTGCAGATACCCGACCAACTCAGCGAAGACCACGGCTATGGAAATCGTCGTGAGGAGGGCAAGAAGGGACGTTCTGAAGGGCTCTGCATTCATGATGCACCGTTCTTTCCCCGAGTCGAGAATGCGCGCAGGCAGGTGCCCTCCCCGGAGAAAATGGGGAATCCCCACAACAGAAGAACCAGCACAATCAACTTTTTGATCTGCACTGCGCTCGTGGTCTGCATAACGCCACCTCACCGCAAAATTCGAAGCCGCCGCTCCGCCAACAGCAAGGTAGAAGGGGAGGCTGGCGCTGCTCAAGCGGCGATGAGCGAATTCGGCGGGATGGGGTGAACTGTCGTTAAATGTCGTGGGAGAGGAATTAGGACCGACAGCCATTCAGCCGGGGAATGTGTCAATTTGAGGACACTCTCGGGTGTGCAGGCTCTGCGACTACCTCAGGCCCACTTTTTTCATGAGTTTTGAGAATCGTGGGTCAGGGCGCAGCGGGTCGGCGATGGGGTCTACTCCCAAGTAAACCAAGCGGTCATTCTTCTCGGCATAAGCTTTATCCAGCCACTGAAACGTCTGATTTAGATCCCCTAGAGCGGTGTACAGCCCGGCGAAGTAGACGGCGGGCACATATCGGGATTGCGCCTGAGCTTGGAGTTCATTAAGGGCGTTCTGGGCGCCCGTCTTGTCACCGGAAATACCGAGGGCATGGCCGTAGGCCATGAGCAAAGCGGAGTTACTTGGATATCGTTTATGCAACACCTCGAATTCTTGAAGGGCTTGCGGGAACATTCGCTTCTGACGGTAGGCCGAAGCCAGCCAGAAGTGAGCGAGCAGGAAGTCCGGGTGCCGATCCAAGGTGAGCTGCGCCTGAGCGATGGCTCCGTCAAAGTCTCGCTGGTAGTACTTGGCTTCGGCTTTTGCAGTGTTGAGAAGAGGCGAAGCGGGGTCGATCTCAAGGGCTTTCTCAATCTGCTGGGAAGCTTCATTGATGCGGCTTGTCACGAACAAGTAGTCGCTATACCACTTGAGGACGTTGACGTTGCTGGGGTCCAGTGCGGTCGCCTTCTTGTAGAGCCGTTCGGCCTCCGGCAAGTCATGTTCAAATCCCTGTGCGATATTCGCCAGGACTCCGTAGGCGTCTGAAAGGTTGGGATTCTGGTGTAGAGCTTCATAAGCAAGCGTACGAGCTTTGGGCATAGCATCGCTGGGGCGGAACACATCATTCGGCGCTTCTCCTAAAAGCATTTGAGATGTAGCCAAACCGGCCAGCGCGGGCGCGTATTGGGGATTCCGCTGAATGGCACGCTCGAAGGCATCCATGCTGCTGGGAAAATCCCGGAGGAGCAAATGCTCGCGTCCGATGACATAGGCCTCATAAACTTGAGGGTCCACACTGACGCCAGAAGAGGAATCGGATGACGCAGCTGATGAACCGGTCGGGATCGTTGTCTGGCCGGAAGGGGGGCGCTGCAAGTTCGCGATTTTCGACGGAGGGAGAGTGAGGAAGATATGGCGAACCACGTCGGCAACAACTTCATCCTGAAAGGCCAGGACCCTTTGCAAGTTGCCTGTGTACGAATTTGTCCAGGTCGGCGTCTGGTCGCCGGTGGAGATCAGGTCAATGTCGATGCGGATCTGTTCATCAGCTCGGCGGACACTCCCTTCCAGTACAAAATCTGCCTTCAGGCTCTGCTTTAGTTCCGGGATAGTTTTCACCGCGAGTTCCTTCGAGGTCGTCGGGGCGAAAACACCCATGGAACCGGGATCGACGCGGCCTAATTGCGTGATCATTTCGTCCGTCAGGCCTTCCACAAACTCCTTCTCGCTGGGGCTAGGGCTGAGATTTGCGAACGGCCTGACAAAAAGCAACACCCGTGCCGGAGTCCGAATCGTATTCAGATTCCGAGGTTTTGGAGCGAGGAGGCGATAGAGAAGGAAGGTACCACCAGCCAAGAGCAACAGGCCGACCAACGCGGGCTTCCAAACCGTGGCAAAGCTGAATGGGCCGTGGTACTCAGAATCATCGGGCAAAGAGTCAGGGGCTGGCGGTTGCGGTTTGGGTTCAGGAGGTTCTTCGGCCGCAGCTTTCGGCTGACGCTCCAGCACCCACCGATCCAACTCGGAGCGGTAAGCGTACACCTGGCCCTGCTTGCCAATTTGAAGACGCCTTACGGGAAGGCCCTGCTCCTTTTCCCATCGTTGAACGGTGCGAATGTCGCGGCGCAAGTAAGAAGCAATCTCACCCCAGGATTCCAACCTGGGCTCGTTCGGGGGTGGTAGAAACGTGTCTGACTTGTTCCCCGGAGCAGAGGGATTGTCCGACATTTTCCGTCCTATCGAGCAGTGGGAATGCGCTGGATTATACATGCGCGCCCTTCAAAAGCAAACGAGCTCCCTATTTCTGCGTGTCGGTGGAAGGGCTGCACGTTGGCTTTCACATTGCAAGAACTAACTTGCCAGAGGTGAATCGCCTAGGGCTTTTGGTGGTCGGACAGAATCGCGACTCCATACTGCGGAAGGTCGAGTTGTGTCACGTCGCGCTGCTCGAGCAGCGAGTGCATTGCATGAGGCAATGTGACGCTTTGTTTTTCCGCCCGGAAATTGATAATCACGAATACCGAGCCGTTGGGGCCAACACGGCGGCTCACTTCCACGCCGTCGGGCACCGGGCCAAATGCGGGTGTGATTCCCGCAGTCTTGGACATCCATTGTGCTGCGGCTGCGACAAGTTTGTCGTCCAGCACCGCGCCGATATACGTGATGCGGCCCTTGCCGTAGCGGCGCGTGAGCACAGCGGCTTGATCGTCCAGCCATCCATTGCTCTTGCCATAGCGCAAGAGAACCTGTGCGTCCGCCGAATTCACTTGAAGCCGCTCCGCCCACGAAGTGGCTTCTCCTTCGCCGAGTAGACCCTGCGCCGGAACATTCTTCTCCAACGCGTAGTACTGTTCGACTTGTCCGCCGAGCACTTCGGCAAGATAGCCGGGCTGGCGAACCGGAAGGAGCGCGTTAAATTCGTCCTTCAGGCCGGAACGCGGGCCAAGTACGAGGTGGCCGCCATTTTTCACGTAGGCAGCGAGATGCTCGGCGCGCTCCTTCGGAATGAGATACAGGTTCGGCGCAACCACCAGGCTGTATTGGTCTAGAGAAACGTCCGGACTCGCGATGTCAACGGACTGGGAGATTTTTCGCAGTGCGTGATAGTAGCTCCTCAAGATCGCAAACTGGTCGTATTTCTCCGTGTGCTTCTGCCACTCGATTGCCCAGCGGCTGTCGTAGTCATGGAGAAGCGCCACCTGAGAAATTACGCGCGTGTCACGAAAGGCGCCCTGCAGCTCGGAAAACTCCTTTGCGGTTTGCGCCACTTCCTCAAGCAGCGGAACAGGCAGGCCATCCGGAGCAACGAGCGTCCCGTGAATCTCCTCCTGGCCATTCATGGCGCTGCGCCATTGCCAGTAACTGACCTCATCAGCGCCGTGCCCAACGTCGTGCCAGGCCATGGCGCGCGTTTCGCCCTTGTCCAGCGAGTTGTTGATGTTCGACCAGTTCACGGAGCCGGGTTGCGTTTCGATCACCCAGAAGTTCTCGCGCTTGAGGCCGCGCATCGCGTCGTGACTGATGCCGTTTGCGTCCGGGTCGAGATGTCCTGTGCCGACGTAATCGTCCCAGGCCGTGAAGGTCAATGGGCGCGTGATGACGTAATGGTCGAAGCCCTCGAAACCATAGCCCATGAAATTACCGGTGATGAATTGGCGCGGGTCGCAGTGGGTGCGGATGGCGTCAATCTGAATTTGTTGGTAGCTGGTCCAGGCGAAGGTAGTGAAATGCTTCCAGTCGAGCTGCAGGCCGGGATTGTGCGGCCCAACAGGGATGGGAATCTCGCTCCAATCGTCGTACGTCTGGCTCCAATAGGAAGTGGTCCAATGGTCGTTGAGTGCGTCGAGCGTTTTGTATTTCGCCTTCAGCCAATCTTGAAACTGGCGGCGGCCCTCGTCGTCGTAAGACATCTGGGAATAGCCATATTCGTTGTCAATTTGCCAGCCGACGACGTTGAGGTCGTGGCCATAGCGCTTGGCCATTTCCTCGGCGATTCTCCGGCAGAATTCACGGTACTTGAGAGAAGTTACTGAGCCATGCGCACGGTTGCCGTGTGTTTCTCGCTGACCGTTCGACTCGACGCGGAGAGTCTCGGGATATTTTTTCGTCAGCCACGCAGGAGGCCCGGCGGTCGGCGTGCCAAGCACTACGGCGAGATGGTGCTTCTCCGCGAGGCGAATGGCGCGATCTAGCCACGCTAAATCGAAGTGCCCCTCAGAGGGCTCCATTCTGCTCCAGGCAAACTCCGTGAGCCGCACGACATTCAAGTGCGCGGTTTCCATCATGCTCAAGTCCGTATCCCAACGGGACTCAGGCCACTGCTCGGGATACCAGTCCGTTCCCATCAGGAGCGCGTTGTGCCCCGGGAGTTGCGTGGGTGGGGTTTGTGGCGGTGTATCGGCGGAAATTTTTGGGAGGGCATGGCAAAGCAGAAAGCTGAGAACTAGAACACAGGACAGACGGCACACTCGCAGAAATGACATGGAGCCTCCGATTGGACCAACACTCCGAAACGAATTATGGAGTTACAGTGATCTTCTTGCCAGAGTAAGTAACGGTTTTGTCCGCTGTTGCGGTCAGAGCGCTTCCCGCGCCGTGATTCTCGCCGACAAAGACAATGCGGAAGGTGCGCGTGGCAAGCATCCCAGGGAAAGTGCCGGCGCGATCGCCGATAGTGAGCGTGTGTGAAGCTTCATCCCAGATGAACGGGATGGTGGCGTGCGCCCCGCGCTCATAGTTGTAGTTGTCGTTTTCGTCTTCGTAGAGTATGAAAGCGCCATTTGCGCCGCGATAGACGCGAACCTCGATGGGGTCGGCCGGCTTTTCCGCAGCGAACTCGATGTCCGGACCGAGCGGCAGGATGGACCCAGCGCGAACGAAGAGAGGCATGCGGTCAATCGGCGCGGCTGCCTCAATCGCGCGAGCACCCTTTGTTGTTGCGCCCGTCCAAAAGTCGTACCAGGTTGCGTCCGGCAAATAGACATGGCGCGAGGTGGCGCCGGGGTCCGTCACTGGATTCACGAGGATTGCGGGTCCGAACAGATATTGG
>DASPTY010000071.1:0-4402 GCA_035623175.1 Candidatus Limnocylindrales bacterium
CGAGCCGTGATTTTGTCGAGCCGCGCATCTCCCTCGACATATGGCTTCGGCAAGTATTTCGACAGCGGAGCATCCAAGTCCAGTATTCCCTGCTCAACGAGTTTCAGCACTCCGTAGGCAAACACCGGCTTGCTCAGCGAAGCCGCCTCAAAAACAGTTTCTTCCGTCACGCGTTGTCCCGTTTTCGCGTCTCGCATGCCAAATGGTTGCAGCAAGTACGTCTTTCCATTCCGAATCAAGGCGAGCGAAACCCCGGGCACCGTCGCTTCCTTCATCAATTCCGGAACTCGCTGGCGTAGAGCTGCAATTGTCGTCTGATCGGGTTTCTTCCGCGGCGAGTCAATCCCGTTCCCGGCCACCTGGGCCATTGTCTGTAACGGGGCCGCAATCGCCGTCGCGCCAATGGCGATCCGCGCCGCTGCTGCTAATCGCTTCATGACTCCACCCCTCTCGATTAGACGTCGCGCGCTCCGTACTGTCATGCGCGCACACCCCTACGCCCTCGCCTTCTCCGGTTAATACGCTCTTAACTAGTGGAAGGTTCCCTGCAGGTCTAGCCCGGCCCGCCCGTCGGATAGCCGGAATTTTGCGCCAAATTCGACGGGTTGGGCTTCTTCAGCGTTGGCCGTTCCCCGGAACTCGGCTCGGGAATATCTGCCTGCTTGCCCTTTGCGGGCGTTGCCGCGGGCGCGGTCGCTGTTGCGGGAGTCGCGGGCGCGACGGTGGCGCCCTCGGTGTAGGGCTTCTTGATAAACGCCTCCACGGTGTCCTGGGCGCTTCCCGTATTGTCGTTCGTTTGACGCGCCTTGTTGTATTCGTTCAGAGCGCGTTCCCGCTGCCCCAGCAGGTCGAAAATCTTCCCCAGGTAAATGTGGCTCCAGACCTCCGTCCACTTTTCCGACGGCTCCGGCACGGTGGCCACCGCTTCGCGAAACGCATTCGCTGCTGCTTGGTAGTTCTTTTGGTAGAAAAACGCTTCGCCCATCCGGAAATTCGCCAGCGAGCGGTTCGGCTGGATGGTCAATGCCCTCTGGTACTGCTGTACCGCATCGTAATATTTGCCGATCTCGGCGAGTTCCTCCCCGCGCGCGATGGCGGCTCGCGCCCGGAGCGCCGGCGTGCTCTTCAGGATGGTATTGTTTGGATCTATCTTGATTCCCCCGGGTTTCGGACGCCCGAAGGTCTCCTCCGCGAATCCCGATTCCGTTCCCGTCACTTCGACGGTCTTGATTTCCGGATTTCCTTCCGTATCAATGCGAAGCTGCATGGGCATGCTGAACGTGTCGATGGGTTGCTTGATCTTTCCCATCACGCGAAACCCTTTGCGCGTCCGGAATACCTCGTACTCCAGCGTGAACTCGGGTATTCCCGTGGAATTCAACCACTGCGCGAAGAAACCCTGCAGATTAGGCGCCTCGTATCCCGGCCTCGTGCTCGCGTTCACTTGAGCAACCGCCAGGCTCTCAAAATCCGGAATCGTCGCGGTTTTTCCCTTGAATTTCGCGTAGTACTGGCGCAGCAGAGTCTTGAACGCTACGTCTCCCATCTGCGCTCTCAGCATGTGAAACAGCATCGCGCCTTTGTTCATCACCACGGAGCGGTACTCACTCGAGTAGGGAATCAGTCGCGCCGATTGCCCCACCGGCGCCGAGTCCTCGTACATAAGCGCGCCCACGGCAAATTCGTCGATGGCTCTCAAGCCTGCTTCTTTCCCGATGGCCTGCTCGGCATACAACTCTTCGGAGTAGCGCGCCAGCCCGTCGCTGAGCCATTCATCCCCGGTGCTCGCGGGCAAGATCTGGTTGCCCCACCACTGCGATGCCACCAATCGGCTAATCGTCCTGTCGCTCGACTTCGGGTCCCACAACCGATGACTCAGCATCACCACGCCCGGCGCGGCAAAATCACGCAACGTGCCGTCCGGCAGTTGCACCACCGTCATGTCCGGATCGGGCAACTCGCCGAACAAGTCCGAAAAAATCACTTCCTGGTGCGCCACACCGTTCGCAAATTCTTGCGCTTTTCCCGACTGCGCCGGGGGCGCATACAGCGCCACGTTGATTCCTTCGGCCTGTTTCGGGTTGTACTGCAGTGGGCCGATCACAAACGAGCCATTCGGTTCCGGCCGGTCACAGTGGAAGGTGTACATCAACCGTTGGCCTTCCGCGGGTGAACGCGGCGCCATGGGCTGCGGCGCCTCCGCCTTGCCCGTCCCCACCACCGCTACGTTGTCAGGAACGTTCAACTTGAATGTGCCGGTGTACCTGTTCCCGGGATAATTAGTCAGCGGGAACCACCTTGCCGGCATGAGCAGGTACGACCAGTCCTTGTTCACAAACGCCATGCGCACATTCGGCACAGGGCTGTTTTCTTCATTTGCCAGCAATCCGCCATAGCTGAACGTCAACGTGACCGTTTGCCCCACTGCCACGGGCGTTGGCAGCGTCACCAGCAGGTGCATGGGGTTTTCGCTTTCCCGCTGGAACGGCAATATTTTCCCGTCGGCTCCTCTGACCTCTTTTACTTCCAAATTTTCGTGCAATTCCACGCGCACGTTCGACGAAACTTCGTGCGCGCGAAACTCCACTTTCGCAATCGCATTGATCCCCTGCGCTACCGTGTCCAGGTACACGGACACCTCATACTTCTCGGCCAGAAAATTCGGCGTGGCCACCGTCTGCGCCTTCATCCGGCTGATGCTAACGGCGCAGAGGAGGAACAAAGCAGGCGCGAGGCGGACCCATTTCGGTTGACGCTGCGTCATCGCTTTCCTTTCAAGACCCTCTCGAGGAGACCCTATATAGGATAACAATCCCTTACGAAGCGTTGCCAGAGCCCGCTCTGACCAAAACGGCAATCGCCTCCGCTGCGCGCTTCACCGCCCCTGGCGGACCCAACCTTTTCCGCACCTCTGCCAGCCCGGCTCGCACCTCGGCTCGGGCATTTGGCTCCTGTAGGAGCCTCAGTGTCTCCTTGGCAACCTTATCGGGAGTGAAGTCATCCTGCACGAGTTCAGAAACAACCTGCTTTTCCGCGATCAGGTTCACCATTGCGAAATAGGGCGTGCGCACCAGCGGTTTTGCCAGCGCCGCGGTTAACGGCGACACGCGGTACACCACCACCATTGGCGCATCCAGCAGCGCCGCCTCAACCGTTGCCGTTCCGCTGGAAACGATGACGGCATCGGCCGCAGCGAGGGCGTTGTAAGTTTCGCCTGCAACCACGCGCAACTTCATCCCCGCGGGCCAGCCAGCCTGCAGAAGCTCAACGTCCTTTGGATGTGCCGCTGCAATCACGAATTGCACCTGCATTTTGGCGTTGATCCGTGCGCACGCTTCCTGCAGCACCGGCAAATGGTGCATCAACTCGCCGGTCCGGCTGCCCGGCAGCACGGTCACAAGGGCTGACTCTGGCGCAAGGCCCTGCTCCTCGCAAAATCTCTTTCGGTCCTTCGTGTGGTTGACTTCTCCCACCAGCGGATGGCCGATGAACTCTGTGGAAATTCCCGCGTTGCTGAAAAAGTCCTTCTCGAAGGGGAAAATACATAGCGCCTTCTCGAAGCGCCGCCGGATCAGCTTCACTCGCCAGGGCCGCCACGCCCAGAATTGCGGGCAAATGTAGTAGACGTTCCTAATGCCTTTTGGCTTCAGTTTTCGCGCCAGCCGCAGGTGAAATCCCGGAAAATCCGTAAGAATGGCGAGCGCCGGTTTTCGTCTCCCTGCTTCTGTAACAATTTTGTCCATCGCCTTCAGAAGCGAGGGCAGGTGCTTCACAATCTCCGTGATCCCCACGACTGCCACTTCGGCGGAATCCATCACAATCTCAACGCCTGCCGCGCGCATCTGAGGCCCGCCCATTCCGAAAATCTGCACGTCCAGGCGCTCTTGCAGAGCGCTGGCAAGCCGCGCAGCGTACATGTCTCCGGAAGCTTCACCCGCGGAGAGGAGTAGAGGGATCGGTGGCATGAAAATGAATCATTCAGTCTGTCGCGGGCAAGGGAGCGGGAAACGCGGTGGAGCTGGCCGCAGGTTGGACTCCGTTGCCGTTGTGCAATTCCTGTTCTTTGTATTGCAACTGGTACAGCCGGTAATAGATGCCACGCTGCGAGAGCAGTTCCTGGTGTGCTCCCTCCTCGCGCAAACGCCCTTTGTGAAACACGAGGATCTTGTCGGCATGCTGGATGGTGCTCAGCCTGTGTGCGATGACCACCGCAGTCCTGCCGGACAGCAAACGGTTCAGCGCTTCGCGAATCTGCAATTCCGTTTTCGTGTCTACGCTGGACGTGGCTTCGTCCAGAATCAGGAATTTCGGATTGTGCGCCAGCGCCCGCGCAAAGCTGATCAACTGCCGCTGCCCCACGGACAATGTCGAACCGCGTTCATTCACCTCTGTGGCAACTCCC
>DASPTY010000072.1:0-3846 GCA_035623175.1 Candidatus Limnocylindrales bacterium
TCCTCCTTCATTTTTGGTCCAGTTCTTTGGCGAATCACGAAAAAGATCTCGCAGAGTTCGAGCATTTCCATGATCGTTGGCAGCGCGAAGGATTGCAGCTAATCACAATCCAAGTTGATCCCGCCAGCCGCCCGGGCTCCCGCTCCTTTCCCATTCTTGCCGCCTCGGAGGATGTCCTCGCCGCCTACAGTCTTCTTTTCCGCCAATTGTTCGACCGCCATCGCGACATGAGTGTCCCCATTTCCTTCCTCATGGATCCTTCCGGCCAGGTGGTCAAGATCTACCAGGGCACTGTCCCGAAGGAACACGTCTCCGCCGATTCCAAATCCATTCCTCACACCGACGCCGAGCGTTTAGCCAAGGGCTTGCCCTTCCCCGGTTTCACCCAGTCTTACGACTTCGGCCGGAATTATCTTTCCCTGGGATTCGTCTTCTTCGAACGCGGCTACTTCGCCCAAGCGGAAGCGTTCTTCGCCCAAGCCACAAAGGACGATCCCCAAAGCGCCGAAGCGCTCTACGGCCTCGGCAGTGCGTATCTGCAGCAACAGAAAACCAGCGAGGCCAGCGACTGTTTTCAACGCGCGCTGCAACTCCACCCCAGCTATCCCGGCACAATTCCCAATTCGTGGAACAATCTCGGCATTCTTTCTGCCAGGGAAGGGAACACCGATTCCGCAATCCAGTATTTCCAGCGCGCGCTTCAGATTGATCCCGAACATTCCATCGCCCTGCTGAATCTGGGCAACGCCTACCGCCAGAAAAAGGATTGGGCGCAAGCACAACGCGTGCTCGAGCGCGCCCTTGCGTTGAATCCCGATGAGCCGGAAGCCAATTTCGCTCTCGGCATGGTCTACGCGCAGCAGAACGATACGGACCGCGCCTACGGGTACTTGCAAAAAGCGCTAGCCGCTCGCCCCGCTTATCCTGAAGCGCTCAACAATCTCGGGATTCTCTACCTCCGCACGCGGCGCATTGATCAGGCCATCCGCAGCTTCGAAGATTCGATTCGCCTCGCTCCCGAGTACGACCAATCCTATCTAAACCTCGCGCGCGTCTACGCCATTCAGGGCGAGCGCGAAAAAGCAAAAACAATTCTGCGCGAGCTTCTCAACGTCCACCCCGATCACCCGCTCGCAATAGAAGCTCTCCAGCAGCTCGAGCAATAGACATCGTCTCTGGAAAAAGGCGCGGAAGTCGAAGTCTTAGCCTCTGTTTGACAACTTCTGTTTTTCGGGAGGGCACGGCTGAAGCCGTGCCGTAATGTGTCTAGGTTTCCTGGCTTTAGCCGCTGAGGTCTTCACTTCTGGCGTTAACGCTCGCGAACTTTCTTCAAAGGAGTCAACTGAGCCGGATATGTTCTCCTCGATGGATGGGCCGCATCACCGGCAGCCTGCCTCCGCCTTAGTTCGTCGCCGAATTGCGCCCGGTCTGCACCGCGGCTAGAATCATGGACCAGGGCTGATTCGCCCCTTCTTCTTGCGATGAGCACCACTTCCATCAGGCCTCTCCTCATTCTCGGCGCTCTTTGTGCCCTACCCGCAATTCTCCTCACTCCCCTCCGCGCCCAGCAAGAACCCAAACAAGAACTTGCCGTGGTCGAAGGCACGCTCCACGACTCCCAAAATCACGCCATCGCTGGCGCCGCGGTGTCTCTCGAGTGCTCCGGCTTGACCAAGCCCCTCACTGCAATCACAGATTCTCGAGGGCACTTCCGCTTTGATTCCCTTCCGGCTGCCGTCTGCACCGTAATCGCCAAATCCGATACCAGCAGCGAAGCCAAGGAAGGTCCTTTCACCCTCCACGCCTCAGAGACAAAGTCCATCATTCTTCTTCTGGCCAAGCCTTCGCCCAAAGACACCTCCGCCGCAATCGAATTCTCCGACGAGCCGCATTTCACCGTGGCAGGTGTGACGGACACCACCGCCCTTGGCGGACACGGCTCTGACCGTGTCATGCGCAACAGCGAGGCCATGTCGAAGGACGCCGCGTCTCTCGTCCGCAAATCCGCTGCCCCCGCGGTCACCGAAGCCGAGCTTCGCGCCAGCCTCGCAAAACAAGAAACCGCCGGCGCCCATTTCCAGCTTGCGGAAATCGAAGAGAGCCGTGGCCGTCCCCTTGAAGCCGTAAAAGACTACCAGCGCGCCACGGAACTTGAGCCCACCGAACCCCATCTCTTCGCCTGGGCCGCCGAGCTTCTCCTCCATCGGGCCTCTGTCCCAGCCGCAGAAGTTTTCACCAAGGGGCAACGCCTCTATCCTCGCTCGGTTCGCATGAGACTCGGTCTGGGCGCGGCCCTATACGCTCAGGACCGCAGGGCAGAGGCCACAAAAGTATTCATCGAGGCAAGCGACCTCGATCCCTCCGACCCCACTCCCTATCTCTTCCTCGGCAGGCTCCAAGCCACCGAATCGGACTTGCCCGCCGGATGGACAGACAGGATGAAGCGGTTCGCCGATCTTCATCCGGAGAATGCCACGGCCCACTGTCTTTACGCCGCAGCCCTCGCCACTCAGGGCGGGGAGGAGAACAACTCGGAAGCGATCGAATCTCAACTCAAAACCGCCATCGCTCTCGACCCCAAGCTGGGCACCGCCCATCTTCAGCTCGGCATTCTCTTCGCTCAACGCATGGACTACCCCGCTGCCGTCGCCGAGTATCAAAAGGCAATCGAGACAACGCCTCTCCCCGACGAAGCGCACTTCCGCCTCGCGGAGGTTTACCGCCGCATGGGTCAGACGGAGCAGGCTAGCAGGGAAACCGTACTGTTCAAGCAGGTTTCCGCCCAGAAAAGACAGCAAGTCGAACGAGAGCGCCACGAGATTCCGCAGTTCGTCTACACTCTCCGCGACCAGCACCCTCACTGACTCCGTTGCATTCCCTTGATGCAAGACCGAACGTGCAGCAGTCTCTGTGGAATTGCGGAACAACGCCCCCAATTGTCATTCCGAGGGGATTTCTTGCCCGAGAAATCTGCTTTTCTTGGAATCCTGCGCAACGCAGATCCCTCCCTTCGTTCTGGATGACATCTTTCGGTGCTCTTTCAACGCCTCCCAAAAATCAACCGACCCACCAGCGCTCTGGTGGGTCGGCGAAGAAAGCCCTAATTTGCGATCGTTTTCCTGGCTGCCTAGAACGTCAGCTTCAATCCGAACTGCACCAACCGCGGATTGTTCACCGTCGACGGCAGCCTTCCGAAGTGCGAAAGAGCATTGATGTCCGCGCCTGTCCCGCCGCCAAACGCGGAAGGAGTATCAAATTGCGCATGGTTGAAGAGATTGAAGATTTCCACACGGAAATCGAGCCCCATATTTTCCCGGGGCAACGCGAACCGCTTGATCAGCGAAAAGTCCGTGTTCACGAAGCCCGGTCCAGAAATTGGAGCTCGACTCGTAGTCCCGAGTTCGCCCGCGGGCGGCGCCGCAAAGGCGCACGGATTAAAGTAGTATCCAGAGGACTTCCCCAGTGAGCTCGGCGCTAGACCGGGGAGGCCGCTTGACGTTGTTTGTCCGACCAATGTCTGGCACTGCGCATTGGGATTCGCCGCCACAGTACCCGGTGCGAACGGATTGGAAATCTCATCGGTTCGGCCGGCGGGTGATGCGGTCCCGATGTTAATCAGTGCCGCTCCCGATAGCGGGTTACTGTCTAGCACGAAGATTGGGAATCCGGAGGTAATTTTCTCTATGGCAGTTACTTGCCAGTTCCCCAAGATCGCATTGGCGACGTCGTTCCAATCGCTCCCGTACTTCTTGCCTTTCCCGAAAGGCAAATCATAAATTACGCTGGCCGTGAAACTGTTGTTCAGGTTGATCTGGGAAAGGCCCCAATCCAGGCTCTGCCACCCGG
>DASPTY010000073.1:0-18854 GCA_035623175.1 Candidatus Limnocylindrales bacterium
TATGTAAATGTATGATAAAGATTGAGTTATTAGGATTGGTGATGAAGGACTAACTCGTGAGCTTACGGCAACAGCGTCATTCCACCCAGTCCCTGTGCGCCAAGTCACATCGGACTGAGCCAAGTCTCTGGCTTTGCAGTGACCTGCGTTTGTCGGCTGGAAGTCCCGCTCAGCGTCCGCTCGGGTTCCCATCAGGCTTCAGAATCATGCCGACTCCGGAATGTGCGTTCATCAGAACGGTGATGGGATCTGCGAATCGCAGGTGGCGCACGCAGCCGCGTTCTTCCAGGGCAGGTTGCGCCGCGAGCCACTCCCAATCCACCATGCCCTCTCCCAAATCCGGATTCACGGTGAAGTAGCCCACCTGAAACGCGGAAAGATTTTGGAAGAAATGGCTTCCCTGCGACGGCGTCACTCGGAAATCGCGGAAGCCCGTCTCCACGATTACGCGCGCGCCGGAAATCTCGTCCCATTCCACAGGGATTCCGAGCCACGGATCGTTCGAGCCCCATCGGCCCACGCCAAAAAGTAGGTAAGGCCGGTTCTCACTCGTCAGCCGCGCATTGAAGTAAGCCACCTGCCGCGCGACTTCCTGGCTCTGGCCGCGCTCGAATCGTTGCGAATCCACGACTACCACGTCCTGAAGATTGCCCACGCGCCCATTTCCGAGGACCTTGCTGCTTTGCGCGATGATCCGTGAGGGATCGAAGCCGTCCATCTGTAGTTCTTCGGTTTCACGCGAGAGCACCAGAGGCCGAATCTGCAAAAAGCCAAAATCCGCGGCTTCTTGTGGTTGTCGCGGCAGCCGCACGGCGAATTCAATTTCCACGGGCTGGCCGAAGGCGTGCTCGCCTTCCTTCACGAGAACGTCCAACAGGCTAGCGAGAGGGAACGCGCCGTATTTCAAAACGGGCGCGAAGGTCACCAGCCTCACTCCTGGGCGAGCGAGTCCGTCCGTGATGCGATCGTTGTCCGCTGAATAGGTCGAGCCCACCGCCTCCAGCGTGCCGTCCTCTTCGGCAACGTTCAGGCCGAAGCGCACTTCGCGCAATCCTGGCGGAGAAGTTTGCTCCGAGGGATGATTCAGCGAGAGCCCCCAGAAATCCGTTTGCGATTCGGAAAGAACATCTTCCACAGTCGAAAACTGGACCAAGTTGGCCGGGTAGCGCGGGCAGAACGTCAAGCACTTGCCGCCGTCCACGACCGTGCGTCCCAGCCCGAGCGCGACAGCCGCAACGCCGTCCTCAAAGGTCATCGGCGGCACAGGATAGAAATTCCGCGAGCGCGCCACTCCGGAAAAGTCCGGGTAGAAGCGCTGGCCGAAGAACGAGCCCACGACCTGCTGGAGGATCACCGCCATCTTTTCTTCTTCGAGGCGGAACGGCGTTGCGCGCACGTACGCTTTGGCGTGCCGGCTGAACGTCGAGGCATACACCAGCTTGATGGCTTCGCTGAGCTGATTCAGCCGGAAGGAATCGTCCTCCTGCTGGTTGCCTAGCATGTAGGTTTCGTACACGCCGGTGAACGGCTGGTACTGCGAATCTTCCAACAAGCTCGAAGAGCGTACTGCCAATGGATAGTGCGCTTCGGCCAGAAACGCGCGCAGATCCTCTACCAAGTACCCCGGCAAACTTGCATCCAGAAAACGTTGCTGGATCTCGCTGTCGTCCGTTGCATTGATGGCGAAGTCCAGCAGGTTGTTTTCCGCCAGGAACTTGTCGAAAGCGTCTGTGGCAATCACTGCGGTCGGGGGTACGCTCACGCGGACGTTCGGAAATCGCCGGGTGAACTGCCGTTTGTGCAATAAGTGACGCACGAACGCGAGCCCGCGCGCTTTCCCGCCGAGCGAGCCCGACCCGATCCGGAGGAAGTATGGGCCGCCGCTCTGGAACGCCGCGGGTTTGAAATCGCCGATGAGCACGCCGCTCTGCTCGCGCCGGTACTCGGCAATGGAATCAATGAGATTTCGCCGCAGATCATCTACCGTGGGGAAGTCGGACACTTTGCGCGGGCGCAGCTTTTGCGCGAGGGCAAATTCCGTGCGGGCCGTCAGCCAGTGGGAAAAGTGATTGCGCTGGGCGTGATACGCGAGGCTTTCCGTGGGGGCGGTGTGCAGCAATTCTTCCAGCGAATTCAAGTCCGTCGCGCGACCCACTTCTGCTTTATCAGGCGTGCGGAACACGAAATCCCCGAACGCGAATTCTTGTGTCAGCAGTTTGCGCAAATCCCGAAGAAAGGTAGGCGAGCGTTTCCTCAGAAAGGAATATCCTTCCGCGTAGGCCTGCTGCCGGAACGCGGTCCGGCTGGTCTGGAGCACGATAGGCACGTCCGGCACGAGCGCGCGCACACTGCGCGCCAACTCGAATCCCGCCTCGGCGCTCGACACGCCACCGTGCGGAAATTCCACGTCGCTGACAACTCCCAGCAAATGCTCTTGATACTTCACTGCCAGCGCATAAGCCTCTTCAAAATTCGAGGTGAGCAGAATCTTCGGCCGCGCCCGCATGCGCATCAGCTTGTGCGCGAGGTTCAGTCCTTCCTGAATTACTCGCCGCGTCTGCGAAATCAGCTCCGTGTACATCAGCGGCAGGAAAGCCGAGTAGTAGCGGATGTTATCCTCGATGACCAACACGACCTGCACGCCCATCGCAGAGGTGTCGTGCTCCACGTTGCGCTTGTCCTCGATGTACTTCACGATCGCCAGCAGCAGCCGCGGCGTCCCCTGCCACAAAAAGACACGGTCGATCTCCGACGCCGGGTTGCGCGCGACGAATCGCTTCAGTTCGCGGTAGTCGTACGCCAGCACGACAACCGGCACTTGCAGGCCCGCCGCCTTGATATCGTGGGCTAGTTGAGCGGCGTTCATGTCGCCGACGGCGAGGTTGGTCAGGATGAGATTGAAGCGCGGCTCCGACTTCGCGAGCGCAAGCGCTTCGCGGCAACTCGAGACGTGCGTGATGCGCGGGATTTGCTGCAGGTGCAAATCCTGCGACTCGCTGATGAGCAGTTCGTTCAGGCGCCCGTCCTCGCGCAGGATGAACGAGTCATACAGGCTCGACACCAGCATGATCTCCTGCACGCGGAAGGGCATGAGGTTGTCGAAGCCCTCGAACTGCATCCCCATATCCGGAAAGGGAAGGGGAGAAAACCCTTGCTTCATGAGCAAGCCCCGCTCCAGAGCAAAAACGGCGGGGTGGGCTTAAACCACCCCGCCGGAATTTTACCTCATTGCAGTTGCGGAAGACGGTGACGGACGGTCATTCCGAGCGAGGTGAGGAATCCCTCTTCGTTTTCAGGTCGATGACAGAGAGATTCATCGCGCAAACCGCGCGCGATGGGGCAGAGGTCCTCACTCCGCAGACTCCGCTCGGAATGACGAATCCAGCGCGATTCCGCAAGCGGTCGGTCGTGATTTAGACGACGCCTTGATCCAGCATGGCGTCCGCTACCTTCACGAAGCCCGCGATGTTGGCGCCATAGACCAGGTTGCCGGGTTGCCCATACTTCTCGGCGGTCTCAAACGAGTTCTTGTGGATGGCGATCATGATCTTGTGGAGACGATCGTCCACTTCTTCTCTCGACCAGCCCAGGCGCATGCTGTTCTGGCTCATTTCGAGTCCGCTGGTGGCCACGCCGCCGGCATTTGCAGCTTTCGCGGGACCGTAGAGGATCTTCGCTTCGAGGAACAGCTTGGTCGCATCGAGAGTGCTCGGCATGTTCGCGCCTTCGGCGACAAGCTTGCACCCGTTCATGACCAGCGTTGCGGCGTCCTTGGCGTTGATTTCGTTCTGTGTGGCGCTCGGGAACGCGCAATCGGCCTTGATGGTCCAGATGGGGTTGTAGTCAAGTTTCGCATCAATGGGGATGTACTTCGCGGTCTTGAACTTGTCGGCGTACTCCTTGATGCGGCCGCGGCGCACGTTCTTCAGTTCGAGCACATAGGCCAGCTTCTCGCGGTTGACTCCGTCCGGATCGTGAATTACGCCGTTGGAATCGGAGATCGCGATGACCTTCGCGCCAAGGTCGAGCAGCTTCTCAATCGTGTATTGCGACACATTGCCGCTGCCGGACACCAGGCACAACTTGCCATCGAACTTATCCTTGCGGGTCTTCAGCATTTCTTCCGCGAAGTACACGCAGCCGTAGCCGGTCGCTTCCGGACGAATCAGCGAGCCGCCCCAATTCAGGCCCTTGCCCGTCAACACGCCGGTGAACTCGTTCGCCAGCCGCTTGTACTGCCCGAAGAGGAAGCCGATCTCGCGGCCGCCCACGCCGATGTCCCCTGCCGGCACGTCAGTGTCCGGTCCGATGTGGCGATACAGTTCGGTCATGAAGTTCTGGCAGAACCGCATCACTTCATTGTCGCTCTTGCCTTTGGGATCGAAATCCGAGCCGCCCTTTCCGCCGCCCATGGGCAGAGTGGTGAGCGAATTCTTCAGCACCTGTTCGAACGCGAGGAACTTCAAGATGCCCAGGTTCACGGAAGGATGGAAGCGGAGTCCGCCCTTGTAGGGGCCGATGGCGCTGTTCATTTCAATTCGGAATCCGCGATTCACCTGGACTTGCCCGTTGTCATCGAACCACGGCACACGGAACATGATGACGCGTTCCGGCTCGATCATCCTCTCGAGGATACGGGCTTTTTGATATTCGGGGTGCTTCTTGAGGGCGGGAGCGAGACTTTCGAGGACTTCCTGGACTGCTTGGAGAAACTCCGGTTCGGCGGGGTTCTTAGCTCGAGCGATGTTTAAAACGTCCTTGATATACTCCCCAGGTTCCTTCTGAACCGGAGGGGTAAGCGTAATGCTACCCATAAGTGTAGCCTCCTATTTAGATTGGTGAGTTGGAAAGGCATGTCAATCAGCAGCCTTAAGAGCGACAGGGGGGCTGGCCGCAAGACAGAATTATTACACAATCATCTGGCCCTGTTCCGCCGTGATGTAAATCACCACGATTCGAACTTATAACCACCGTCTCACGCCATCGTTCTGGCTTATGCCGACTGCTTCTCTAGCACTTGGCTATTTCTTCGGGAGTTGAAATTGGCCGCGGATCCGCAGCGTCACAATCTGGTGCGGCCGCAGGGATATTTCCAGCGAGGAACCGTGGGTGGAGAGCTCCTTCTGGTTTTCCTCCATCGCATTGCAGAGCCACGCTTGTTCCAAGTGGAGAAGCGGGAAGCGGATCTTCGCAACGCTCTCTTTTCCCGCAGTCTCCAGGAGCCGAAGAACGGTCCCGTTGCCATCTTCAGCGGCCTTCCAGGCCTCAACCACGACGTTGGGCCCATCCACTTGGAGAAAGCTCAAAGCCCCGGGCTCCAATGGCCTTGGCGGATTTCCAACCTTGTCCTGGTCGATGACCTGGTCCGTCTCTAACGGTGTCATGGCCTCGCGGCCAAATCGCGCCAACGCCTCTTCTGAAAGGGAAGGGCCGCTAGTCATCGCATAACGGAATGTGGCTTCGCCGCCTTGCTCGGCGCGGTAGTTCGTGTGCCAGTAGTTGTTGTAGACGTAGGAGAAAATCGTGGAGGTTTTGGGAACAAATTCTTCCGGCCAGATGCCTCGATTGATGTCGCCGAGCGTGACAAGCGGCGCGTCCACGGGAACAATCGCGACCTCAGCGTCGCCCGCCGACGCCCTCACCCAATGAGCCACGCTGAACCATTCGAGTCCGGCACCTTTGATCATGTCCTTGCTGGGGTCAACCGAGCCATTCTGGATTTCGTAGCGGAAAGAAGGCTTCTGCGCGGCCACCGGAAACGCAAAATACACCGCTTCCTTATCGCGAACCGGGTCTTTTGTAATGTGGTTCACGAACTCGATCTTCTTGTCGCCATCGTAGAGAAGAATTTCGCTTCTCACCGAAGGCGTGTGCACACTCTTGGACTCGACCTCCAGAATCTGTCCGAAGGGAGTCTTTCTCACGCCAACGATTCGGCCATCATGGGAAGGTGTAATTTTCAATTCGGCTTGCGGCAGTGACTTGCGCATGTAGACGATCTGAGTCGCATCCTTTCCCTCTTTCTCGACGTACAGATACTGATTGAAGCGGTAAGGGCTGGCCGTATCCACAAGCTCGCGATTCAATTGTTTGTCGAAAATGCTCTTCACTGTGCCCGTGGAAGCGTCCACTTGAACGCGGTAATACGCATTCTCAATCGTATCCGCCGGCACGACAGCCGATTCCTTTGCGGCAGGCGATGAGCGCTCGCTTTCAACTTGCCCCGGCTGAAGCGTATAGCACTTGAAACCCATCGCCGGCACATCTTTCGCCAGGAAGCGCACATGACTGTAACCTGCTCCCTCACGCAGAGCCTCAAAGGGCACCGGCGTTTTCCCGGAAAATTCGGTCAGGATTGTGCCGCGCTCCAGATCGAGTTCGACGAGCCCGCTGCGCGGCCAACTCAATGCGTTGAAAACCACGAGTGAGCCGGAAGGCATGTGAACCTGGTCCGCAATCTGGCTGAGGGATTGCCGCGTCAGCGCCTTTACCGCCTGGTCGGTCTCGGCGGGGTACTCATCTTTCGTTGCGAGTTGCTCAATGGACTCCTGGCTATCGGGACGGTACACGGAGTCCCAGGAATCCCAGGTGTGCTCGGCGTAAAGCAGGAGGTTCGTCCAGATACGATCGAGGAGCTGCTGCTGGACGGCCAGCGAGGGATTCAGGTAGCGCGAGACCGTCGCGAGTTTCTCGGCCGAGAGCGCCCGCGTTTGATTGTTGCGATCGATCGCGGTGTTTCTTGCATCCGACCCAACGCCATCTTCCCAGTAGGGGCCGCCGTCACCGGAAACAGTCGCCAACTGGGCACCGAATTTCTGTTCGATGTAGCGGAAGTAGTCGGGAAACGAGCTGAGAATGAACTTCGGATAAGCGTAGGAGGCGCTCCATTTCGCAAGAAACTCCGGCTCGCTCAGCCGCGCGTCGGTATTCTCCAGTTGACTCCCGAACATTAGCACCGCGTCCGGCTTGTAGTCCGGAGCACTGAACTGCTGGAGGTAGCCCGGAAGCCCCTGGCAGCAATTGCCCACTTCCGGCGGCAGTTCGCAAACAAACCAAAGCTGCGAATATTGCCGCGTGTTGGCCATCAGGATGCGAGAACCGTCCGGACCTTCCCGCCAGAAGGGCGACTTCTCATTCCACCTGCCGTACAGCACGATGGGCCCGCGATCGCTATTGGTTGCTTCAGCAAAATATTTGATTCCGGCTGCATTCAAAATCGAAGGGTACGACCAGGTGACACTCGGAACGTCGGTGATGTTCGCGTACTCGAAGGGAACGCCTTCGGAGCGGTGAAGCGCGTGAGCGTAAGAGAGCGAACGAATCAGTTCTTCCAGGCTGGCATAGCCCGTGAGCAGGTTCGAGTATTGCGCGGGTACACTCACCTTGCCTTCGTGGATGTACTGCAAAAGCTGCTTTTTGGCGGATTCATCGCGGGTTGCAAAGTAATTTTGCGCCACCCACGAACCATCGAGGCTGAACTTCATTCCGGGATTCTTCGGGAGAAACTCAAGCAGCTTATCAATGTTGCGGTTCTGCAATTCCGCGACTTTGGCCTGATAATCGGTGTAGCCGATGTCGAGATGCGCATGCGGCACAAAATAGATTGACCACTTGCGCTCGGGGCTTACCGTCGTGCTCGAACGATACGTCTTTCCGTTGGCACGGATCGCCACGCTGGCGGCCGCAGGCCCGGAGAATTCCGGGACGTCGAACTCCACGCGCTCTTGGCCAAAATCGTTCGCTGCAGGAAGCGCGGCGCGAAAATGCTCTTTTCCAAGGGAAAAGTCCACCGACCCTGCGCCTAATTTTTCAGTCGCAGTGACCGTAACCGTGGTCACTTCGAAGCGCTGGTTGTCTTTCTCCTTGAAGAAGACGGTCGGCTTTACGGTGACGTGCGGCTCCAATTTCCCGCTTGGGCCTTGCGTGAGCTTCAGCGCATCGTAAATCAGGGAGGCTCGTGTCTCGGGATTCTCGGCATCTTCCACTGCCGTCAGTATCAATTTGTTCTCGCCGACTTTCAGGAATCTAGCGGGCAGATCAATTTCCAGAGTGTCTCCGCCATAGATTGGCGAATCGATCCGGTCGTCGCCGGGGTAGTAGCTGATTTTGCGATCGAAGAAGAATCGTCCTTTCCGGCCGTTCAGCTCGACGATCAGGTCGGGCACGCTGGGATTCACCAAAAACACGGAGATTGTGAGGTGGAACATTCCGACGGGCGGCTTCGGCAAGGAAAAGAGAATTGTGTAAGGCGTCGGGTGCTTGCCGGTACCGCTCCCGACGGAAGTCGTCTGCCACGCGGGCCAATCGGACGTTTTGCTTTGGCCCACCGTGAAAACGGGCTTCAGATTTTCACTTTCCAGGTCAAAATCGTGGCCGAACTCGCCCGACGTCTGATCGAACTTCCCGATTTGCCAAACGACGTTTGTGTCCGCCTGCGTTTGCGCGCCCGCCGGGCAGCAAAAGACTGCAACGAACAGGACAACGAGAAATAGCGCACCGTAATTCCCAGTTCGAGTTTTCATGATTCTCTTCCTATGCTTCGCTGACAAGATTCTCCCACGTTGTGTCCGAGTGTATAAGATATCCGCGCCCCGCGGTGTGACAACGATTCGCTCTCTATGTCGTGGCAGGAAAACCCCTTTGCACGCCGCATCCCATTTCATTTCCATGAGGCGTTGTGCCAGTCGTCACAATCTCCCGTGCGCAAGGTACTGGCTCCCGAGCTCATTTCGGAACACCCTCGCGAGTGCGGAGGTTTCCCCATGGCTAATCCAAAAGTCGCCGATCTCGCCGGTCCCGGCATCGGCAATTATGAAGAACTCGAGAAGATCCTTCCGGGCGACTACAGCAGCGCCCTCACCCGCAGAGAAACACAAAAAGCGATTCACGCAGTAAAGCGATTCATCGAGGACAACCTGTGCAAAGAGTTGAACCTGATGATGGTGACCGTCCCGCTGATCGTTGACGTGGATAGCGGCGTCAACGACATGCTGGATCGCGACGGTTCACGCACGCCCATCCAGTTTCACATTTCCAACGATTACGAAAAGCATCCCGTCAACGCCCAAGTCGTGCAGGCCGCGACCAAATGGAAGAGGACGGCGCTGAAGCAATTCGGCATGCGTCATGGCGAGGGCATCTGCACAGACATGCGCGCCGTGAGGAAGGACTACTTCCTCGACCACGACCACAGCGCCTACGTTGACCAGTGGGATTGGGAAAGAGTGATGACGCCGGAGGAGCGCAACGTCGAATTCCTGAAGCACATCGTCAACAAAATCTGGAAAGTGCTCACCGAGGCGGAACTCTATGCCCAGGAGCTCTTCCCCGAACTGCGCTGCAAGAAATATCCGAACCTGCCGGAGAAGCTCACATTCCTCCATGCCGAGGAACTTTTGCGCCTGTATCCCAATCTTCCGCGCAAGCAGAGAGAGACCGCGATTCTCCAGGAGTGCCCGGCGCTATTCATCATCGGCATCGGCTATCCGCTTGAAGACGGCTACCCGCACGAGATGCGCGCCGCCGACTACGACGACTGGGTCACCGAAACCAAGACCATTGATGGAAAGCATTATCACGGCCTGAACGGCGACATCCTGGTCTGGAATCACGTTACGCGGCGCCGCCACGAATTAAGCTCCATGGGCATTCGCGTGAACCCGGAAACGCTGCGGAAGCAACTCGAGCTGTCAAAGCAACTCGACTTCCTGAAATTCCCTTACCACCAGGCCATCCTGAAGAATGAAATTCCGCTCAGCATCGGCGGCGGCATCGGACAGGCGCGCACGCTCATGCTGTTGCTGCGCAAGGCGCACCTCGGCGAGGTCACCGTCACGGTGTGGCCCAAGATCTTGAAGGAGATTTGCGAGAAAAAGAACATCCACGTTCTGGAATGATCGGAAGACTAGACAGAGCGTAACGGGCAGCCGTTCCATGCCATGGGGATATTTGGGTGGAGGCTGCCCGTTCTTTTTGTTTTTGGGTGTGAGCCAGGTTCGGCGTTGTTCGTCATTTCGAACGGAGTATTCGGAGTGAGAGCTCTCTCTTTTCTAAGTCAGAAGAGAGATCCCTCGCTGCGCTCGGGATGACGGTCAAACAAACGGCAAACAAACGCCAAACAACCAGCTAGTTCTTAACGACGTCACCCACTTTGGCTGCGCCTGAGCCGGAGAACGTGGCGGTAGCGGAGTCGTTATCCACTTCAGTCACGGTGGCCTCGCCAATCTTGTCCACGATGGATTTAATCACCTTACCGGTGGTCGGGTCTTTGACGACGCGCACCGGCCGGGAGACCGTCAGCTTATCTCCCACCTTCACTCCAACTGATTTGCCCACATTGAGTATGAGTGTGTTGCCACTGACGTCGGCAACCACGCCGCTGATTTCCAGCTTCACGGTGGGGACCTTGTCGGCGGCGTTATCGAGCTGCGCGCCAGTGTCGTCCACGGCTTTGCGAACCGCTTCGCCGAGAATGGTGTTTGCGAAATTGCTGCTCCCCATGTCCAGGCGGCCGCCTCCGCCGCCGCTCCAGCCGCCACCCGCACCGAGCAGGGAAGTGCTCGAGCGAGTCGATTGACCCATGCCCGTCACGGCTGCGAGAATCTCGCCGGTCGTGGTATTCACCATGCGGGCGCTAACGGCGACGACGGCTTTCGCCTCGCTTTTCCCAACGCCGCCGAGACCAAACTTGCCTAGCCCGTAGCCGCCTCCACCCACATTGGTGTGCTTGTCGTCGCGGCCAAACTGGGTGATTGAGCCGATGATGATGGCGTCCACGCCAAGCACTTTGCCGATTTTTGCGGCGGTAGTCGCGTCGGCGCGATCGCTATTGGCGAAATTCTGTTCATTGAGAATTTTGTCCAGCGCATTGCGCTCGATCACGGAGAACTTGCCGTCTTGCACGAGCTTTTGCACCAGGAGATCGGAGATGCCCTTGCCGACGTCCTGATCCGTGCCGAAGATTTGCGCAACCGTTGTTCGCACCGTGCCGTAGTCAAAATTCATCACCGCAACGCGATGCTTCACCGCAGGCGCCGGAGCAGCGTCTTGCGCCATACCGGCAGCGCAAAAGAGCGCCAGCACCAAGCCAGCGACTACCATTCGGGAAATGCGAGTGCACACCATGGAGGCTCCTTACTGGGGGTGGTGGCTGCGGGCGGGACTCCAGGTCGGCAGTCACCCCGTCTTCAAGCTGCCGTATATTAATGAAGGACAGCGAAGGTAGCAACGGGGAAGTGAGTTCACTCAAGCATTTCTTGGAAATCTGCCGTGAGTGAGCCCTCGCATCAGCCCGAGCGCATAACTCCACATGGCAGTTCGGGCGGAGCCGACAAAAGTGTACTGAAAGCGAGTCCTTATCGGATCGATGAAGCAAATCAATCCAGCCTGCTCCATAAGACGATAGTGTTCTTCGCGGAGGGCGCGAAATTCCTCCATCTCACGGTCTTCCCTGAAACCACGAGGAACAACGCCATTCTCCCGGACCCAAGCTTGATGGGTTTGCCAGAGTGTTTCAAAATTGCCCACCAGCACGAGTTCGTTTGTCCAATTGTGCGAGAGATCGATTTTCACGCCGGCCTGCTTGTCCGTCGAATAGAAGGAGCGGCCGTCCGAGGTGGGCGTGTGCAGCCAGGTGCCCTGGACGCGCATCTTTGCTACTGTCCCCGCGCCGATGACCGCGAATGTGGACCGGTCGGAGGAAACAAGCATGGCATAGCTCACGCGGTAAATTTCCCCTTTGAGGTCGTGCGTCCATCCCAGCAATTTGAAACCGTTCCGAATCGCGTCTGAAAACCAACGTTGCACATAGCCTGTGGCGTCCTCAAAGTGTGGTTGTGACCGGAGGTCGCCATAAGGCCAGACCATGCGCTTTTCGAGGCGATGAATGATCGTGAGAAAGACCAGCCAGAACGCCACCAGTCCCAGGAAAAGTTCGAGCTTGAATTGCATGGGTGGATTGCCTGCCCGTGGTTCAGTGCTAAGACCATTTTAGAAGCCACTTGTTCCCATCCGCCTCGAAATTCGAATTTGTACCCGGAGCGGCAACTGCTGATCACGCACGGCAACTTCCCAAATCCAGGGGTGTCAACCAGCGTAGATAAGCCCTCAACTGCCCAAGTCGGCAATTGGGTACGCACTTGATTGACTCTGAGCTGCCACAAGTCCATCCTGTAGCGAACCTGGAAGGTACTCAGCCCATGCCGGTCTTTTACAAAATCGACAGGGGGCGGCGACTGATTTTGACCAGCGGCTCGGGCCCCCTGACCTTTGATGAAGCCTTCTCCTACCAGCAAAGACTGTTCAGTGATCCCGATTTTGACCCCAGCTATTCTCAGATCGCGGACTTTACTCAGTTCACGAGTTTTGAGCTTTCCGCGGCAGAGGTCCAAAGGCTGGCGGAAAAATCCAATTTCGCCCCACAGTCCCGGCGGGCTTTTATTGTGCCCAACGACGTCTCCTTCGGGCTGGCGCGCATGTTTGAGATGCTGCGAGCGGATTTGGGCGAAGAAAACCTGCGGGTTTTCCGGTCGCTCGATGAAGCTTTGGACTGGGTTCTTTCCAAAGACAAGCCAGAATGACGCGAGAATTCCGAATTGCAAATGCGCAATGCATTGCTAAGCCTATGGTAAACTCCCATATGCAAAATGCATGAATAATCGCTGCGACGACCACCGTATGGAATAGGAATCTGGAAAAATCATCGGCTTGTTCTTGTATGCTCTTTTCTGCCCAAGAAGCTGCCAGACGCGCTTTAACCGATGAAGCGGCAAAGTGGTTCGCTCTCCTTGTATGGTCTACGAGACTCGTTGTAATCGGTGTGGTAGTAGAGGGCGTAGCAGTTATCCACGAAGTCATTGAAGTAACCAAGCAATTGCTGCGACGAAGGAAAGAACGTGCTGATCTAAAGGCACTAAGGGAGCTATTCCCCGTATCCGGCACTATCGTAGGTGCAGAACCAGAAAGCCTTACGCCTACATGGGTGAAGATTGTTGCGTTTCTCGGGCTAGTCATTGTCGCCGTTGGCGTTGCTGGTGAGTGGAAGTATGAAGTCAAATTTGAAGCAGCAACCGATGCAATACAAACATTTGACAGTAAACAAGCTGGCGACGCCGCAAGATTTGCCCAAAAAGCACACGATGAGTTAGTTGCTGTAAAGAAAGACGCTGGTGAGATACAGCAACGACTAGATATAGCAGCGGCGCAATTGCAGCAAATCGAGGAGTTGGTTCGCATCCAAGGCCCGCGGGTGAAATTATTAGAACGCAATAGAGACAAATTCATTGCAGCTCTAAAGCCATTTGCAGGACAGCGCGTAACCGTCGTCAAATGTTCGTATACATTGCAAGCTGAACCGGAGCAATTGGAGCAGTACCTGCTAAATGTTCTGGGAGTTAGCGCGGCAAGTAAGCCTAATGCAGGATGGATAGCAGAGTCCCCTGGATACACTACGTGGGCCAAATGCAACACAGGAGCCTCTTCTGCAGGTGGCAATTTAGTAGTCGTAAGTTCGACTGCGGCTGAAACCGTTAAGGCTGCCGCTGTTGCGTTGAATGATGCATTTAACAGGATTGATATTAGTACCATCCAAGCCGAAGCTGACGCGAGTCCACAAGGACTGCAATTTTGGAGGGTTCTTGGAGAGGATTCACCATGGGTATTGGCGATCAAAGACCCAACGGCGGTAATTGTTCTGATCGGTACAAACCCTATGTTTGATTTAGCGGGATGGCACAAACGCCACAAATAGCCGACGAGTCTCTGTGGAAATCGACCGGCACCACTACCCATTAGTAATGGTTCGTTGACAAAAGGCTGCTGCAGCCCCTAAACTTAGATTTTGTCTTTACAGGGAAAGGTGTGACTGATTGCAATGAGGACGTACGTAGCCAAGGGAGACGAAGCGGAAGCGCTCAAAATGGGCGCGCAGTGGTTCGTGATTGACGCGACCAACCAGGCGTTGGGACGCCTGGCCACTCGAGCGGCGCGCATCCTGATCGGGAAGGATAAGACGAGTTTTACACCGTACCTGGATTCGGGCGATCACGTGGTGGTGATTAACGCCGACAAGGTCAAGATGACCGGGAACAAGGTCGAGCAGAAGGTGTACTACTCGCACAGCGGTTACCCGGGGGGATTGAAAGCGGTTCCGGCGAAGAGCCTGCGTGAGACGCGGCCCGAGTGGATTGTGCGTGAAGCGATTGTGGGCATGTTGCCGAAGAACAAGCTGCGGGCGCGGCGCGCGAAGAAGTTGCGCGTGTACGGCGACGCGGCGGGACTGGCGCGGCACGCGGCGCAGAAACCGCAAACGGTCGCGGTCTAAGAGTTTCCCCGCCTGGCGGGGTGGTGTTCGGACGAGGGTTTCTTCCGTTCTGCAGGACTGGCTGTTCCTTTCTAAGTGGTGCCTTAGCAGGGAGCCTTCCGAGCGTGAAGTTCCAGAGAGCGTGGACTCGTCTCGTCTTTTGAGGAATTTGAGAGCGTTTTTGGAGGAGGAGCATTGAGTACTGTCGAAACGCCCGCAGTAGGCACAAAGACATGGTTTCACGGCACGGGTCGCCGGAAAGAATCGATTGCGCGCGTGTTCGTGAGGGCCGGCAGCGGCAAGTTCACGGTGAACGGCCGGCCGGTCAAGGAATATTTCCCGAATCACGCCTGGGAGCATGACGCTACCGAGCCGTTGAAGTTCACAAGCATGACGGAGCAGGTGGACGTCGTGGCCACCGCGAAGGGCGGCGGCGTGGGCGGGCAGTCGGGAGCGGTGCGCATGGGACTGTCCCGCGCGCTGAGCCGCTTCAACGCGGAGCTGCGTCCCGCGCTGCGTAAGAACGGATTTTTGACGCGCGATTCCCGTATGAAGGAACGCAAGAAGTACGGGCAGAAGGGTGCGCGCAAGCGGTTCCAGTTCACCAAGCGCTAAAGAACTGGACTCGGTTGGTTTTGTGCGGGGTTCGCCCCGCACTACGGGCTCTGGCGGCGCGGCGCAAGTTGCGCCGCCAAGATCACGGCCGGCAAGAAGCCGGCAAGAGGCTGCTGCGTAGTTCCTCACGTAGCGCTGGCCTTCACGGCAGCAGGCAGTGAGGCAGCAACGAAAAGCAGCTATCTAATAAGGAGGAAAAGTGGCAGTAGAAATCACCATGAAGGAGCTGCTGGAGGCGGGAGTTCACTTCGGCCACCAGACGCGTCGTTGGAATCCCAAAATGAAGGAATACATTTTCGGGGAGCGCAACGGCATTCACATCATCGATCTGCAGAAGACCTTGAAGATGTTCCGCGAAGCGAGCCGCTTCGTGAGCGAAATTTCGAGCCATGGCCGCACGGTTTTGTTTGTGGGTACCAAGCGCCAGGCCCAGGATGCGGTCGCCGAAGAGGCGAAGCGCTGCGGTGCGTACTTCGTGAATCACCGCTGGCTGGGCGGGACGCTGACGAATTGGTCCACGCTCCAGAAGTCCATCAAGCGCCTGAAGCTCCTGAAGGCCATGACCGAAGACGGCCGCTTGGAGCAGCTCTCGAAGAAAGAGCGCGCGCGACTGGACCGCGAGATGAAGCACCTCCAGCAGAACCTGGAAGGCGTCGAGAACATGGCGCAGCTGCCGGATGCTATGTTCGTGATTGATTCGAACGCCGAAGAGATTGCGGTGAAGGAAGCGCGCCGCATGGGCATCCCCGTGGTCAGCGTTGTGGATACAAACTGCGATCCGGACATGGTGGACTGGATTATTCCGGGCAACGATGACGCGCTGCGCGCCATCCGCTTGTTCACCACGAAGATTGCGGATTCGGTTGCCGAAGGCCGGTCCATCTACGAGCAGTCGCAGGTCGCGGACCAGAAGGTCGCCGCGGATCAGGCCGTAGAAGCCGGGGTCGAGTACGTGGATACCAGCGCCTACGAGCAGTATGAGAAACAGGAAGGTGACTTCGCCGAGGGCTCCGAGGCGTTCATCGAAGCGGCCGAAACCACTGTTCCTCCGGACGAGGAAAAGCGCTAAGCAGACGCGCGAGGCTACTTAATTTCCACTGGCCCGGCGCTGAGCGAGAAACCCACGCCGGGCCATTTTTCTAACAAACACAAACGAATTTCAGAAACGAGAGAGAAAAGGATGAGCACAAGTAAAACAACCATGGAAATCCCAGCGAAACTCGTTAAGGAACTCAGAGAAAGGACTAATGCCGGCTTCAGCGATTGCCGCGCCGCTCTTGTGGAGACCAATGGCGACATTGACAAGGCCATTGACGTCCTGCGGAAGAAGGGCCAGGCCGCCGCGGCCAAGAAGGCCACGCGCGAAGCCACGGAAGGATTGATTGGCCACTACATTCATGCCGGCGGGAAAATCGGCGTGATCGTCGAGGTCAATTGCGAGAGCGATTTCGTTGCCCGCACGGATGCCTTCCAGCAACTTTGCCACGACGTGGCCATGCACATCGCCGCCGTCGATCCGCGCTACGTGCGCCGCGAAGACGTGACCACCGATATGCTTGAGAAGGAGCGCGAAATTTACTCCGCGCAAGCGCGCGCGACAGGCAAGCCGGAGCAGGTCATCCAGAAGATTGTTCAGGGCAAGATGGAGAAGTTCTATGAGGAAACTTGCCTGTACGAACAGCATTACATCAAGGACGAGACCCAGACCATCGGCGAGATGATTAACGCCGCCATCGCGAAGCTCGGCGAGAACATCACCATCCGGCGCTTCTCACGCTTCAAGGTGGGCGAACTCACCGCCACCGGCGGACGCGAGTCCGTCGGCGTGGCCGAGCCGGTCAAGTCCTGAGTCATTCTTCAAACGCACTTCAGACGCCCCGGTCCGCCGGGGCGTTTTTTTTGCACTAGCGCCCGGGTGTCATAGGCCATCTTGCGGATTGTTTGTTACAATCGGCAGGGTTTGAATCGGAACGGATGGGAAAACATGCCGGGGAAAGCATCCAAGAAAATTGTGAAAAAGCGGCCAGCCTATCACAGGCTTCTCCTGAAACTCTCGGGAGAATCGTTGCAGGGCCCACAGGGATTTGGCATTGACGGCGAGACGATTTACGCGATTGCCAAGGAATTGCGCGAGGTCCACAAACTCGGCGTGCAGATCGCCATCATGGTCGGCGGCGGAAATATCTTTCGAGGCGCGCGGCAAAAGGGATTCGAGATTGACCGCGCGACTGGCGATTACATGGGCATGCTGGCTACCGTGCTAAATGCGCTCGCCCTTCAGGATGCGCTTGAAAAGGTTGGCGTACATACACGGGTGCAAAGCGCCATCGAGATGCACCAGGTTTGCGAACCCTTCATCCGGCGGCGCGCCACTCGCCACCTGGAAAAAGGCCGCGTAGTTATTTTTGCTGCCGGAACGGGTAATCCTTACTTTTCGACGGACACGGCCGCGGCTCTGCGTGCCATGGAAATCAAGGCCGACGTCATATTGAAGGCCACGCGCGTCGACGGCATTTACAGCGCCGATCCGGAGCAGGACAGCAACGCCAAATTCTTCGCGGAGATTTCCTATCGTGAAGTCTTGCACCAGAATTTGAAGGTCATGGATGCGACCGCCATTTCGCTGTGCATGGACAACGGCATGCCCATCGTGATCTTCAATATGCACAAGCCTGGGAACATCCGCCGCGCGGTCCTCGGCGAGCGCGTGGGCTCGACGGTTCTGCCGACGTAGGGAAAAAGAAGTTTACAGTTGTAAGTTTTCAGTTGTAAGTTTCGGCTTTGTTGTTTCGTCATTCCGAGCGGAGCGAGGAATCCGTTTTTTCTGAGACAAAGAAGAAAGCAGATTCCTCGGGCAAATGGCGCCCTCGGAAAGACAGGTTACGAGGTTCATAGAACCTCTCGAGGATCGAGACGATGACGATAATTGGAAATACCAAAGAAGCGCTCGCTGCCGCCAAAACGCGGATGGAAAAAGCGGTGGAGGATTTTCGCAAGGAGCTCGCCGCCGTGCGCACGGGCCGCGCGAACGCCGCGATTTTGGATCACGTTCGCGTGGATTATCACGGCACGCCCATGCCGGTGAATCAACTCGGCAACGTCACCGTTCCGGACGCCAGTATGCTGATGATCACGCCGTGGGATCCCACCGCCGTGCCGCTGATTGACAAGGCCATTCGCGCTTCGGACCTTGGCCTTAATCCGACCACCGACGGAAAGGTCGTGCGCATCCCCATTCCTTCGCCGACGGAAGAGCGCCGCAAGGAACTGGTGAAGCACATCCACAAGGCGCTAGAGAATCACCGGACGGCAATCCGCAACATCCGCCGCGACATCAAGGAAGCCATCGACAAGTTCGAAAAGGACAAGAAGATCAGCCAGGACGAGCAGAAGCGCACACTCGACGAGCTTGAAAAAGTCTCCCACGCCGAAACCAAGAAGGTCGAAGACCTTTGCGCGGCAAAAGAAAAAGAAGTGATGTCAGTGTAGCGACAGGCTTCAGCCTGTCATCTTGAATGATCCCTATTCAGCTTTTGCCGGAGGAATCAAAACGATCGCTTGCGCCTGATCGTTTTGCACTGCGTGCAGGAAGGCGTTGTAATCCATCGCGCGGTCGCCCGGAATTTCACGCTTGAGAAAATTAATATGGCGCGATGCGGTGACTGTATTCTGCGCGCTTGAGTATTTCGACGAAAACGTGGCGTAATCCCGTTCCACAGAGGCTCCCGCAGGCGTCTGAACAGTCGTGCCGGCGGGCAGACGGAGCGTCATCGTTGTCTGCACGTCGAGTGGCGTGCCCAATTCGATTTTCGGCGCTGGCTTTCCCGCGGCGGCGGGCGGTGGTGCTTCCGGCAGTCCGATCTGAGGCAAAAGCGCTGGAATTCGCACGGGCTTCTTCGAGCAATCCACAAACTTCGGCTGTGTCAATTCGTATTCCACC
>DASPTY010000074.1:0-39518 GCA_035623175.1 Candidatus Limnocylindrales bacterium
GACGGGCGTGGCGTTTCCTGAGTCGGAAGGCGGCGCGGGGTTCGACCACATCGCCTATACCATCGTCATCGAAGAGATTTCGCGTTGTTGCGCATCAACGGGTGTCATCCTCAGCGTTCAAAATTCACTTTTTTGCGACCCAATCCACCGCTTCGGCACTGCACAACAAAAAGAGAAATTCCTTTTGCCCTTTACCCGAGGCGAAAAGATAGGTTGCTACGCGCTTACCGAACCGCAGGCAGGCTCGAATGCCGCAGCTTTGCAGACGAAAGCGGTGATGAAGGGCGACAAATACGTCATCAATGGCACGAAAGCGTGGATCACGAACGGCGGCGTAGCGGATGCCGCGATAGTGTACGTCAACACCGATCCGGCCAAAGGCGAGAAAGGCATCACGGCCATCGTAGTGGAGAAAGGAACGCCGGGATTCCGGGTGGGCAAGGAAGAAAAGAAGATGGGCATACACGCCACGGCATGCTGCGAATTGATTTTCACGGACTGCGAGGTTCCTGCGGCAAACCGCATAGGCAATGAAGGCGAAGGCTACAAAGTGGCGCTCTCCACGCTCGACGGTGGCCGAATCGGGATTGCCGCTCAAGCCACAGGCATTGCCCAAGGAGCGTTCGAGGCCGCCTTGAAGTACGCGCGTGAGCGCATGGCCTTCGGCCACCCCATCGCGCAACTCCAGGCTATCCAGTTCATGTTGGCCGATATGACCACGGAGATTGATGCGGCGCGACTGCTAGTGCGCAAAGCGGCCTGGAAACAAGACACTGGGGGCCGCTTCAGCCAGGAGGCCGCCACGGCCAAGTTGTTTGCCAGCGAAATGGCCACGCGGGTGACCCATAAGGCCATGCAAATCCATGGTGGCTATGGATATAGCAGCGAATACCCCGTTGAGCGGGCCTATCGCGACGCACGCATCACAGAAATCTACGAAGGCACCAGCGAGATACAACGCCTGGTGATAGCGGCGCAGGTACTTAAGTCCTAGTACCCATAGTGCCCTGCTAGTTAATATCCTAATCAACTTGGAAACTTGGCCAAGATTTTTGTCCCTTTCCTTTCCGCTTGGATATAATAGGGTACGTATCTTGCTAGTTAATATGGAAAGGAAGCGCGTTCTTCCCGCGACTTTAGGCCATGTTCGAATCCTTCTGGATTGATGCGGCGGTCATCCTCGCCGTCCTTCACTTGCTTATCCTCTTGGCCCTCCGAAGCTCATACCGCTTCGCCGCACGTTGCCACGCGGCCTACGTTCCCCTGGATGCCCTGCCCGAGAAAGTCAGTGGGCTATTCCGGCATCAAGCGCCAGCGATCCAAAACTTGGGCTTCAACTTAATCGGCTACTACGACCTCGGCTGCCTGATAAGTGGCACGCGAAGCTATGTCGCGGATTTCTGCAACGTCCAGACAAATGATTTTGCGAGTATTTCCGTTTTGGCTTCGCAGAGGAAGACCTGCGGGTATCTGGAATTCTCTTCACATTTCCCAAACGGCTTAATCCTGGAGACCAATACCAACCGAATACTCCCGCTGACGCCCGACAATTCCGAGATAAAAACGTTTCGTTTCCCGGAAATCAAGGACCTTCATACGCTCCTGCGGATTCATCGCCAGCTCAAAGAGCGCTACGCGCCGGGGCTATGGGCCCAGGGAGAAACCCCCGACGCAGAGATCCAGCGGCTGGTGCAAGTCGTCGAGAATTACGGCCCGCGCCATGTACACGTCGGCTACATGCAACTTGCGGAAGACGGGCAATCCTACAAGCTTACGTGGAAAGGCGCGTTCCTCATCACCTTACGCGGACTTTGGCCTGTCCAGTTAGTACGCAGGCTCATTTATCGACGCGCCATGAATTCGGAGTTGCACTCCCTCCAGGCGGGCGCCGTTACTGCGCTTCAAAAGGCCTGAGCGCATCTACGCAAACCGAAGGTCCGTAGTATGCTGGCGTGGTGTTGGAACTCCACTCCGGCCTCGAATTCCATCCCGACCAGGACGAAGAGTTCTTTTCTCTCCTGCCACCTCGACCGGCCGTTTGCCTGATTAGTTCACGCGAGCCAACCGCGGAGCCTTATCTCATCCGGACTGCGGATCTGCGCCGCCGACTTCAGCGACTCCTTGGGCCGCCCGAGCCCGCGAGCAAACGGCTGAACCTTCGCGAATTTGCACACCAGGTGCAGTATCGCGAGACAGGCTCAGCCTTCGAGCAAGCCTACGCGTACTATCACAACGCGAAGCAGATTTTTCCGAAAAGATACCGCGAGATGATGCGGCTGCGCCCGGCCCCGATGTTGAAAGTCAACTTACGCAACGCCTATCCGCGCTGCTTCGTCACGCGTCGCATCGTCGTCAACGAACAAGGCCAGCCTGTCTCCGGCGTTTACTACGGGCCATTTGCCTCACGTCGATCCGCAGAAGCATTTGCCGAAAAGATGCTCGATTTCTTCAAAGTGCGGCGCTGCCAAATCAAGATTCGCCGCGATCCGGCTTTCCCCGGGTGCATCTACTCCGAGATGAAGATGTGCCTGGCTCCGTGTTTTGCGGGCTGCTCGAAGGAGGAGTACGACGTGGAAGTGAACCGTCTCGTCCAATTCCTCGAGACGGGTGGCAGTTCCCTGCGAGACGCGCTGTCTCACGATCGCGAATTCGCCAGCGAGCAAATGGAATTCGAGAAAGCCGCGGCGGTGCACAAAAAGCTCGAGAGACTCGATGATGCCCTTCGCCTCCAACCCGATCTCGCGCGGCGAGTCCAGAATCTCGATGCGGTCGTTCTTCAGCGCACCGCTGAGACTCAGTCCATCGCACTCTTCGCAGTGCGCGGCGGCAGGCTGGCCGAGCCGTTTTGGCTGCGCTTTGAGGAAACCAGCAAGCCTGCTTCCGCTGAAGAAACCGTCCGGGATTATCTGGAGGGCGTGATGAATGCCCCGCTGCCCACAAACCCGAATGTGCGGCAGAGCGCCACGGAATTGGGAGAACATCTGGGGCTCCTGGCCCGCTGGTTTTTCAGCAATCCGCGGGAAGGCGAGATATTCTTTCGAGAGCAGGATTGGCCGTACCGCAGAATCCTGCGGGCCTGTTCGCGCTTACTGGCTTCGAAATCAGAACCAGCGAAGGAATCAGGCAGACGGGAAGAAAAGTCCGCACGCGAGGAAAAACAATGAGCCGCGGAGCAACCCAGGAAGGCACCACGCGGTATGCGGAGAAGTTCCGTGGAATTGCCGCCGACGGACATTTTCGCAAGGTGCAGGGACTGGTGTTCTCTTCGCTGGGCATCGGCACGTATCTCGGCCAGCCCAACGACACGACGGATGCAAGTTACGCTGCGGCGATCGTGGCGGCGGTGGAGTCGGGCATTAACGTGATTGACACGGCAATCAACTACCGGCTTCAGCGCAGCGAGCGCAGCGTCGGGACCGCGCTGAAGGTGCTGGCACACAAGGGCTTTCTGCGAAGCGAGATTGTCGTTTGCACCAAAGCTGGTTATCTGACGCCAGATGGCTCCATGCCCACCGACCCGAATCGCTACTTTTTCGAGGAGTACATTCAAAGGGGAATCTTCGGTGCGAAGGATATTGCCGCTGGCTGCCACTGCATGACGCCGCGCTTCCTAGAGAACCAACTCATCCGAAGCCTCAAGAATCTCGGGGTAGAAACGGTTGACGTCTTCTACCTTCACAATCCCGAGACGCAGCTCACGGATATTCCAAGGCTTGAATTCCTGAACCGGGTGCGGGAAGCATTTGGCTTCCTGGAATCCGCAGTGAGCGCGGGTCGGGTTCAATTCTATGGACTGGCCACCTGGAATGGTTTCCGCAAGCCTGCTTCTGCGCCTGACGCCGTGCAGTTGGCGGAGTTGGAAGCCATCGCCAAGGAAGTCGCCGGCGAGAAGCATCACTTCCGCTTCGTGCAATTACCCTTCAATCTGGCGATGACCGAAGCCCTGACGCTTGGCAATCAGAATCTCGGCGCAAAAGAGCGGACCATTATGGAGGCCGCCGACGAACTGGGAATCACGCTGATTGCCAGCGCTTCTCTGCTGCAGGGGCAGGTAGCGCAGAATTTGCCGGAATTTGTCGCTGAAGCGCTTGGCTTGGGGAATGATACGGAGCGAGCCTTGCAGTTTGTGCGTTCGGCACCGGGGATCACAACGGCACTTGTGGGAATGTCGCGAACGCCGCACGTCGAGGCCAATGCTCGATTGGTCGAAGCACCACCCGCGGGGTTGGACCAATTCCGAAGACTCTTCTCACAAGGTGAAGGCGCTTAGAGCGGGCGGAGTTCCGCGTAGCGCTCCGTCAGCCAGTTCGTGATGGCCTGGTCCAGCTCCTCCAACTTCCCCGCAAAGAAATGATCCGCATCGCGCACGAATGTGAGGCGCGTGTCCCTGCCCATGTGCGCCACCACGCGTTCGAGTGTGTCCCAGGAACCGTGCTCGTCGCTGGTGCCCTGCACGATTAGCGTCGGTTTCTTGCACGTCTCGAGAAAAGTAAAATCTGAGCCATTCACTGGCAGCCCCATGCCGATTAATGCGTGAACCCGGGAGTCCGTGCAACCCACACCCATGCCAATCAAACTCCCAAAACTGAATCCTCCGGCGAGGAGGGGAATACCAGGAAATTCAACTGCCAGAAAATCAATCGCCGCCTGCACGTCGCCTCTCTCCCCGATTCCACGATCGTGTTCCCCGGCGCTCAAACCGGCGCCGCGAAAATTGAAACGCAGAACCGGAATGCCCAGCGCGTCTAGAGATTTCGCGGCCTGATAGACAACTTTGTTGTGAAGCGTGCCGCCAAATAGCGGGTGAGGATGGCACAGAACTGCGGCGAGCATCGGTGTCCCGGAGCGAGTCGGGGTCCAGAGGATGGCTTCCAGCCTCCCAACAGGCCCCTGCAAGAAGAAACTGCGCGAGTCGTGGTGGATCTGCATGAGATCTGAGAAGCTCTGAAAGAGTGTACCTGAATGTGACTATGGTCACACCAAAGCACCCAAATGGGCTGAATCGAAGGCTAGTTCTAGACCGCCCACAACGCCCGAATTTGAGTACTAGAGCTAAATTGTTTCAATTTCGCATTGCAGTCTCGCGCTGTGAATGCTACGTTTTGCAAGGTTCAAGCACATCAGGGGGCAGTATGGGCGACTTGTCCGACCGGCGGGAAGCAAGGCGATTCGTCATGACGCTGCCGGTGCGCGTACTGGCGCACGACAGCAACAGCCCGGAATTGAAAGCCCACACGCGCGACGTCAGCTATCGCGGGCTTTATTTTCTGTCAGAAGCGAGTTTTGACAGCGGCACCGACATCGATTTCATTCTGACGTTACCTCAGCAAATGATTTCCGCCGGCGACGTAAACATCCGTTGTCACGGCAAGGTGGTTCGGGTCGAATCCACCGACAACGGCAAAAAAGGCATCGCCGCCAAGATCGAACGCTACGAATTCGTGCCCGTTCGCGCCTCCGCCGCCTGATCCTCTACCTGTTAGTCTCCGCAAAAATGCGCGTGCTTTCCTTGTCTTTTGCGTAGAATGAAAAGGAGTTGCGAAGCCTTGACGGACCGCAACCCAGGGGGAACGGTTATGTATCACTACAATCCCAGCATGGCGCTCGAGGAACTTCAGGAAGAGGCCTTGCTGCCTCACCCAGTCAAGCTCCGCGACATGATCCTCCGGAACCAGCTTGGCCCTCAGGACGCCCAACTGCTCAATCACGAATTTCAGGAGTATCTCTCGCGCTTCGGGGATCTGCAGAAGCTGGCTGGCGCGATTCTCGAAAAGCTCGCCACCGGCCAGAGAAAGACCGCCTGAGCGCTGCCGCAGGATGATCCAGACTCTCTCGCTGAATCGCAGCCCGCGCGTCCTGATCCTTTCTGCGTCCTCTGGGGCGGGCCATGTCCGCGCAGCCCAGGCCTTGGAACAAGCGTTTCGCGCGGGAGGCGGTTGCCACGTCGAGCAAATTGACGCACTCGATTACGTGAGCAAACTGTTTCAGCGCCTCTACGACGATGCCTACATCTCCCTCGTGCGGCGCGCGCCCGATTTGATGGGGTTGCTCTACGATCGCATGGACCAGCCCTGGCGCCATCCCCGCCGCAGGCTCGCTTTGGACCGGTTGAATACCCGGCCGATGATTCGAATGCTGAAACGCGTGCAGCCGGATTTGTGCATCGCCACACATTTCTTGCCTGCCGAAATTTTGGCCTGGTTGATCGCCAAGAAAAAGCTGCGCGCAAGAAATGCCATCGTGGTCACCGATTACGATGTGCATGCAATGTGGCTCTGCCGCACTGTGGACCGCTATTACGTGGCGCTTCCGGAATCTGCTGAGTATCTTTCTGGAATTGGGGTGCCACGCGAGAAGCTGCGCGTGACCGGGATTCCGATCGATCCTCTGTTTGAAACGCCTGTGAACAGGAGCGACGCCCGGCGCAAACTCGGACTCGTGCCCAATGCGCCAGTCCTTCTCATCGCTGCTGGCGGTTACGGCCTCGGACCTGTGGAACAGCTTGTCCGCGATCTTCTGGCGCTGAAACGCCCGTTGCAGATCGTGGCCATAGCTGGCAAAGCGGAGAAACTCAAGAAGCGTTTGGATGAACTTGCGAAGATTGCCGACAAGTCCGCTGACGGGCAGAATCGCCTGAGTGTTGTAGGGTTCACTAAAGAAATGGACCAGTACATGGCGGCGGCCGACGTGCTCATTGGTAAGGCGGGAGGATTGACCACCTCCGAAGCGTTGGCGCGCCAGCTGCCCATGGTCTTGATCGAACCGATTCCTGGTCAGGAAGAGCGAAATGCCGACCACCTTCTCGAAGCTGGTGCAGCGATTCGCTGCAACAATCTGCCCGCTGCTGCCTGGAAAATCGCGGCACTACTGGACCACACCGAAAAACTTCAGGCCATGAGTGTTGCGGCCAAAGCCATGGCCCGTCCAGCCGCCGCCCGGATAATCGTCGAAGATGCCCTAGGACTGCTACACTAATCCGGTTTGAATTGTGAGAGGCCGAGAAGGACGCCGCCGGAAAGAGCGCAAATTTCGGAACCATGCGACGCAACACGCTGCTGATTGATGCGGACGACACGCTTTGGGAGAACAACGTTTTCTTCGAGAAGCTGATTGATGATTTCATCAGCCTCGTCGAGCCCTGCGGCTACAGCCGCGCCTACATCCGCCACATCCTCAACGAAACTGAACGAAAGAACATCCGGCAGTACGGCTATGGCGTGCGCAGCTTCGGCAGGTCCCTCGAGGAAACCTACATGAAGCTCGCGGACCAGATGGCCCAGCGGGAGGTGCTGGCGGAAATTCATAACCGCGTCGTCGGCCTGGAACGCACTCCGCCGAAAATTCTGGATGGCGTTCCCGAAACGCTTGCGTATCTCACCAACCGGCACCGCCTGATTCTCTTCACCAAGGGAGAACCCGCGGAACAGGCCGCCAAGGTGGAGCGCTCCGGCCTGCAGGGATTCTTCGAGGCCATCGAAATCGTCGCAGAGAAGGACGCAAGAACTTATGGCGCGCTGGTCAACAAGCACAAGATCGTCAAGACGCAAGGATGGATGATCGGCAATAGCCCACGCAGCGACATCAATCCCGCGATGGAAGCAGGACTGAACGCGGTGTACATCCCGCACGTAAACACATGGCAGTTGGAACACGAGCCGGTTGTGGCGGGTTCGGGAAAACTGGTAATCGTGTCCACTTTCCGTGAATTGCGGAATCACTTCTGAGGTCTGTCTGTAGAAAGCACCTGCGGACGGGGGTGAGGACCCATGAGTGTCGCGACAAGTCAACCAAAGGTGGCCGTCGTCGGGGCGGGCGCTGTGGGTTGTTACTTTGGCGGCATGCTGGCTCGTGCTGGTGTGCCGGTGGTGCTCATCGGAAGGCGCGCGCTCGTGGATGCCGTGCAGCGCTCAGGCCTCTTCCTTGACACTGTCCAGTTTCAGGAGACGGTTCATCCCGAGGCCTCTACGGACCTATCGGCCGCTGCCAGCGCAGATGTTGTCCTGTTCTGCGTGAAAACCACGGACACAGCCGGCGTCGCAAGAAATCTGAAGGGGACCATTCGCGCTCACGCCTTGGTCGTCAGCCTGCAGAATGGCGTGAACAACGCCGAGGAAGTTCGGGCTGCCTCAGGAATCGATGCTTTCCCCGCGGTCGTGTATGTGGCTGCCTCGGTGCCCTCGCCAGGAAGCGTGAAGCACCTGGGCCGCGGCGATCTCGTGCTGGGTCCGAAGAATGAGAAGACTGAAAAGATCGCCAGTCTGTTCGCCTCTGCGAGCGTTCCCTGTCGCATCTCGGAGAACATCGAGGGCGAGCTGTGGACCAAGCTCATTTGGAATTGTGCGTTGAACGCGGTGTCGGCCTTGGGGCGAGTGACCTATGGAGAGATTATCGCCAGCCTGGACGCGAAGCAGGTTGTCGAAGCGGCTGTCCGCGAGACACTGAACGTAGCTCGTGCGAAGGGTATTCACCCACCTGGCCTCGAAGATCCGCGCGCGGCCCTAGCGGGTTCCTTCAAAATTGCAGAGCAGATGAGTGGAACGCGCTCATCAACGGCGCAGGATATGGCTCGGGGCAAACGAACCGAAATTGACTCGCTGAATGGCCATGTCGCGCGGGTGGGCGCGCAGCTCGGAGTGGCGACGCCCGTCAATCACGCCCTGTACACGCTCGTAAAGCTCCAGGAGCTGGGCTTTCCTGCGAAATCATAAGTGGGCTTACTGGCGCGCCGGGCCGCGAAAGGGAATGTGTACGATGGCCTCGAGCGCAACGGGCTGGCCTCCCTTTGTCGCAGGCTGGAATTTCCATTGAGCGAAAGCGGCAACGGCGTTGGCGTCGAGTTGTGGATCAATTCCGTGAACAATCTGGATGCTGTCTGCGGTTCCATCCGGCCGAATCACTCCATAAAGGATAACTTCGCCTTCGACGTGCTCTCGGATTGCGTCTTGGGGATATTTCGGGTCGACCTTTCGCAGCGGCACTGGCGCGCTGACTTCTCCAGTCGGCTTTGCGCCTCCGGTCAAATGCAGCTCGGAGAAATGAATGATCCAGCTTCCCGTCACGCTGTTGAGATTAGGCATGTTGACGTTCATCGAATAGATCCGCCGCGAGGAAAAAACCTGCTCCGGCGGAGAGCCGGGTGGCAGCGCCCCGAAATTGGGCGGGCCGGTACGTTCTGGCGGATCGTCGGCCGCAGCGGGATCCGGGCGCTCATAGATTGCTTGCACCTTGGGCAGGCGAAGTCTCGCCGCTCCGCTCAAGCCGGAGGTTCCGGCGTTCGGTTTCGGACTCCCGCCGCTGATACTGATGCCGATGGAGCTTCTGCCGTCCCCGTAGCCAGTGCTGGAATCGGATGCGCCTCCCGTCCCCGTACCTTTGCCTTCCGGCGAAATCGCCACGCGCGCGGCCAGATTTCCTTTTGGCACTTCGACAACTGGTGCGGGAGGCGCAGGCGTCGCGGACAAAGCGATAATCGTCGCGGACGCCCCGCCACTCGGATCTGAGCTTGCCCCCATCAAGTCCGGTACGGCTACAACTTCGCCGTTCTGCCTGTGCGCGACGATGCGCGGCGCGGAGCCTGCGTTGATCTCCAGCTTTGGCCTGGCAGGTCCGTCTGCCACCGTGATTATGCTGACCTCCGCAGGACGCATCTCCATGTTGGGCACGTCTGGTGCGGGCGCGTCCGTTGTGGCCGCGCGCTTCACCTCTCTAGGCCTGAGCTTCTCTAACGCTTGCTCACTAATTTCCAGCCGCGGGCGCGCGGGAGCGGCTGAGGCAGCAAGTCGGACCATGTTCGGCAGCGGAGGCAAAAATTTTGGCGGCTCCATCGGGTCGGCAGGTTGCACCAGAGTCTGGCGTGGATGACTCGGGCGCACCGGATCGGTGAAGATTCTCTGCCGCGGGTGAAACACGTCGGTGGCTTCCGGAAGAGGCTCTTCCTCCGCAACCTTCGCGTTGGGAGCCCTGGGCTTTGCCTTGGGGACATTCAAGAGAGGCAGGTCGTCAATCGGCCCGGACCATGTCACCTGAGTGTCGTCGAACGCGGGATCTCGCCTCGCACCGCCGGGCAGCTGCGGCCATGGCAGGATGAAAACCACGATGTGCCATAATCCGGCTGCGGCAATCGCGCGCATCGGGATGCGCCGTTCGATGCGGCAATCGCGAAGAAGATCTGCTGCCGGCGTCCCCCTCGGCATTCGTGCCCACTGGAAAAAGGCGGCCAGTTCACCAAAGAAATTCTGATGAAAGCTGTTCCACGCAATGGACAACTTCGGCTCGCCGTCTCCGGGCAGAGCGATAGCAACCGGGCAATCTTCCCCCTGCCCGAGCAAATCAAACGGATTGACGTGAAACCGTCGAAACATGGGCCTCAAGTATAGCGTGCTCCGCCTTGGTCCCGCGGGGCTGGAAGGCATCGCAAAGGCAGATAGGAATCTAGATGTGCGAGGCCAGGCTCAGGTTTGCGCCAGAGCTGGCCCGTTCTTCCGATTCTGCTTCGTGAAACGATAGAAACTCAGTACGGCATCTCCCTGACGCAAGACGCGCACCCGCTGTAAGCCTCCCACCGCCTCAGGCAGTTCGAAGTTGCGGCGATGTTCCGCAACCACCAGGCTTCCTTCGCCGAGCAGCGATGCAAAACCCAGGACCGACATCACGCGGTCGTAGTCCTCCATATTGCCATACGGCGGGTCGAGGAAGACAATGTCCGGCCCGGACTCCCCCGCAGGCTTCTCCTTCGCCAGAATCTCGAGACCGTGCACGGCGTCAACAGTCAGTACGCGCGGTCCTGCGGTTACCTCAAGAGACTCAAGATTCTTTTTGATCAAGGCAGCCGCAGGCGCGTGTTTCTCGACAAACACTACATTTTGCGCGCCGCGGCTAAGCGCTTCGATCCCGACGGCTCCAGTCCCGGCAAAGACATCGACAAAGAACGAGCCCGCGACGCGCTCGCCCAAAACATTGAACAAGGTCTCGCGCAGCCGGTCGCTCGTAGGCCGCAGCGCCATTCCTTTCAGGCTTTTCAGCTGGCGGCTGCGGAATTTTCCGGCAATTACACGCATGGAGTTTCGCCCGCCTCAACCAATGCGCGCCAGATGATAGCGCCGTTGCCATTCGCCCGGCAAAACCCGCAACATTCTCCGGAGGGTTTCCTTCCCGGCGGGATCATCGGCCAGTGAGAACGCTTCTTTTCTTGCCTGTTCGAGCAATTCGCGGTCGCGCAAGGGATTGGCGACCTGAAATCCCAGCTCGCCGGACTGGCGCGTGCCGAAGAATTCGCCGGGGCCACGTAACTGCAGGTCCGTTTCGGCGATTTCGAATCCGTTGTTCGTGCGCACCATTGTTTCCAGCCGCGCCCGGCCATCGTCGGTGAGACGTTTAGGCGCGATGAGGATGCAATGAGACTTCTGCGCGCCACGGCCAATGCGCCCGCGCAATTGGTGCAGTTGCGCCAACCCAAATCGTTCCGCGTGCTCGATGACCATTACCGTTGCATTCGAAACGTCCACGCCCACTTCCACGACAGTGGTCGTCACCAGGATCTGGATTTCGTTCTTCCGGAAGCGCTGCATCACGTCTTCCTTGTCCTCGCTCGATAACCGCCCGTGGAGCAATCCCACCTTAAGTTTCTTGAAAATCGTCTTGGAGAGCCGCTCATACTCTTCCATCGCAGCTTTCAATTCGAGCTTGGATTCCTCAATCACCGGATAGACGACATATCCCTGGTGGCCGGCCTCGACTTCGCGGCACAGGAATTCCCAGACGCCGGGAAGATTCGCCTCGGTGGTCATGCGGGTTTCGACGGGCGTGCGTCCCGGCGGCAATTCGTCTATGACCGAAACGTCCAGGTCGCCATAGAGCGTAAGCGAGAGGGTCCGAGGAATCGGTGTGGCCGTCAGCACCAGAACATGCGGCGCATGGCCATGCTTCACCGCTTTGTCCATCAACCGTTTGCGCTGCATCACGCCGAAACGGTGCTGTTCATCTATGGCCACAAATCCCAGCCGTTGGAACTCGACGTCCTCTTCGATCAAAGCGTGTGTTCCAATCACGAGTTGCGCTTCACCGCTTCGGATGCGCTCGCGAGCCGCCGTTTTTTCCGTCGGCTTCAATCCGCTGATCAGCAGTTCCACGCGGTATCCGCCCGGGGCCAATATTCGCCGCGCAGAAAGAAAATGCTGAACAGCAAGAATTTCCGTTGGCGCCATTAGTGCTGTCTGGCAACCATTCTCGATCGCAATGACCGCGGCCTGAAGCGCCACAATCGTTTTCCCGCTGCCCACGTCTCCCTGAAGCAACCGGTTCATGGGAACTGGGCGCTCCAAATCGGCGGCGATTTCCGCAAGCACGCGCTTCTGCGCGCCCGTCGGCTTGAACGGGAGAATCTTCTTCAGCGCTTCGCGCACTTTGTCTTCGCGAACGTGAAAGGCAATCGCGTTCTCCTTTCGTGTCGCTCGTCGTCCCAAAGCGAGGCTAAGCTGGTACAGGAAGAATTCTTCAAATATTAACCGCCTCTGCGCGGGAGAACGGAAGAGATTGAGCAGTTCGAGTGATTCTTCCGCCGGCGGAAAATGCGTTTGGATCAGGGCATCGCGTCGCGTGGGGAAGCCGAACCGGTCGCGCAATTCGGCGGGCAGGACGTCGGGAATGTGCGGGTCGAGGTCCTGCAGCGTTGCGTAGATGGCTCGGCGAATCTGTCGCGTGCCGAAAGTGCCCACGGCTTCGTAGATGGGCACGATCCTGCCCATTTCCGTGGAATCCACTCCCTCGCCGCTGACCAACTCGATCTGTGGATTCACCATCTCCCGGCGCGCCGGGCGATATTTGTCCACCTCCACTTTTCCATGAAGGATGAGCTGCTGGCCAGGTTTGAGCCGCCCTTCCAGGTAGCTGCCGTGGAAGAATTTGCAGGGCAGCGACCCGGTGTCATCCTGCACCAGCAAGTGATAAATGGCATCGCGGCCATACATGCCTCGAACGGCTTGCCCGCTCATCACGCGCGCGCGCAGCGTGTACGTGCCGTTCGGTTGCACGTCCTTGATTTTTGAGAAGTGGATGCGGTCTTCGTAGCGAAAGGGCAGGTAGTTCAGCAAATCTTCCAGCGTGTGGACACCGCGCTGGGCGAGCAATTCCGCGCGCTGCGGCCCCACGCCCTTCACCATCCGCACGTCCATCTGGAGGTTGACACTCATGACTTCCTTCTTTATATCACTCCCGCGGTAAGCTCCGCTTTTCGTGAAACTTGCATCCCTGGCCTGCGTACCGATAGAGTGGGCGTTCGGGATGTGGTGGTTCAAAGGAGGCCCTTTGGCTGAGACTCGATTAAGTGGCTCCGACACGCGCGCCTTGCTTATCTGGATTTTGCTCGGCGTTGTTGGCATTGTTTTTGCCCACAAGTACTTCTTTCGCGCTTTTCCGGAAGCTTCCGTCGATTTCAAGGTTTCCCGCGCCGAAGCGCAGGCGCGCGCCAAGCAGTTTGTCGAAGGGTTGGGAGAAAATCTCGGAGGCTATCAGTCCACCATCGTCTTCGAAGTCGACGAGGACGCCAAGACCTATCTCGAACGCAAATTGGGGCTCCAGGAAGCAAACCGCTTGATGGCGGGCGAGCTCCACATCTGGTACTGGGGAGTGCGTTTCTTCCGCCCTCAGCAGGAAGAGGAGTTTCGCGTTCGCGTCAATCCGGCGGGAAAGGTTGTCGGCTACAGGCATATTCTCGAAGAAGCAAAAAGCGCGAAATCCTTAAGCCGCGAAGAGGCCTTCACGGCGGCGCAACAATACCTCCAAGCGAAACTGGGCGCCGACCTGAACAACTGGGAATTCCTGCCCGCAGAGGCAAACTCCCTTACTCGGCCCAATCGCGTCGATTGGTCCTTTACGTGGGAACGCCGCGGATTTAAGGCTAAGGACGCGCCCTATCGCCTCCAGGTTGGCTTGCAGGGCGATCAGATCGGGGGCACGCGAGAATTCCTGCAGGTGCCCGAAGCCTGGACGCGCGATTACGAGCACCTGCGCTCTACGAACATTTTCTACAATCAGGTTGCTTTGATCCCCTACGGCTTTTTGCTGGGCGGCGCGCTCTGGCTTGGCATTTCGCTTACGCGCCAGGGCAAAACTACGTGGGGCGCCGCACTGAAGATCGGCGTCCTCGTGGCAATCCTCTATTTCCTGATGCAGTTGAACGATTGGGATTCTGTTCGCGCCTCGTATGATACACACTTCACGTATCCCAGCTTTGTTCTCCGCAGCCTCCTCTCGATGCTCTTGGCCGCGGTGGCCACGGCGCTGACCGTGAGCTTGGTTCTGCCCGGTGGAGAGCCCCTTTACCGCGCGGCGCAGCCGGACCGTCTCCGCCTCACGAAGGCTTTCACCTCTCGCGGCATGCGTTCGAGAGAGTTTTTCTGTTCGGCGGTTGTTGGCATCTCTCTTGCGGCAGCGCATCTCGGATTCATCGTTGCTTTCTACATGATCGGCAGTCGCCTCGGGGTCTGGGCACCGCAAGATCTAAACTACTCCGATGTTGTGAACACCTCCGCTCCTTGGATTGCAGGCGTCGCGATTGGCGTGCTCGCTTCGTCAAGCGAAGAATTCCTCTTCCGGCTTTTCGCCATCCCTTTTCTTCACAAGATGACGGGCTCGCGCGTCCTTGCTGTGATTCTCCCTGCCTTCTTCTGGAGCTTCCTTCACAGTGCCTATCCGCAAGAGCCCGGCTACATTCGCGGGATCGAGGTGGGAATCATCGGAATTGTCGCGGGCGTGGTGATGTTGCGCTGGGGAATCGTCGCCACGCTTATCTGGCACTACACCGTGGACGCGTCCCTGGTTGGCCTGCTGCTCATTCGTTCTGACAATTTGTACTTCAAAATCTCGGGCATCATCGTAGGACTGGCTGCTGTTGCGCCTTTGCTCTTTTCGGGAGTGCTCTACCTCGTGCGCGGGCGCTTCGAAGAAGTCGAAGACTTGCTGAACCAGGCGGAGCCAGTTCCGGAGATCAGCCTCTCCCGATCGACCACGGAGGCGGCCACTGTCGGCTCGCGCCGTTACGAGCCGCTGGCGACCGGAGCGCTGGGTTTCCTCGCCCTATGTGTTCTCATTGGGGGACTCTGTGCGTGGCGCTTCAAGCGCGAACACATTGGCGATTATCTCCAGCTTTCTGTCAATCGCAATTCGGCTACGCTGAAGGCGGACGCTGTCCTTCACGAGCACGGCCTGGATCCCAGCAGGTACCACAGGGCCGCTCAGGTGGTCGACACGACCAATGGCGTCACCAACGAATTTCTCCGCCGGCACATGTCCGTTTCGGCGATCAACGACATCTACGCCAAGCGCGTACCTGGGGCGCTCTGGCGTGTTCGTTATTTTCGCGACATGCAAGCGGAAGAGTACGCGGTCACGCTAAAGCCGGATGGCTCCCTCCACGGCTTTTGGCACATTCAGGCGGAAGCCGCGAAGGGCGCGAATCTCTCCAAGGACGAGGCTCTGGCCATCGCCGAGAAGTTCCTGCGGGAAAAAAAGCAAATTGATTTGACAGACTGGCAGCTCATCGAACCCAAATCCGACAAGCGCCCCAGCCGCACGGACCACACCTTCACCTGGCAACAGAATTCACCACTCGATCCCGAGAACTCCGGCAAGAAAGGCTCCGCCGACCATGCCTATGCGCGCATCGAATTGAAAGTGATCGGCGATGAGCCCGTGGATTTCCGAACATACGTCAAGATCCCTGAAGAGTTCGAGCGCAAACAAGGAGAGCAGACACTTGTGCGCATCGTTGTTGTTGCTGGCCAAATCTTCGTCGGGCTCGGCCTCCTCGTCAGCGTGCTGGTTTTCTATTTCAAGCGCATGCGCTCCCTGCCTCCGGGTTCCGTGCCCTGGCGGCGTTTGTTCGGATGGGGACTTGCTGGATTGGCCGCGTTTTGCGTGAGTTTCATCGCCGGGCCCGGCCTTCCGAGTTTGCTCGCGCGATATCCAACCGAGTTATCGCTGCGTCTCTTTTACGCCACGGCCGCAATTAGTATTTTTCTTCTGGGGGCTTTGCTGCTCGGCGCGCTCACGCTTCTCTTCGGTCTGGCGTGGTCGTTTGGCGTACGGGCGTTCGGCAATGATCAGCTGCCTACTTGGTTAGGCATGACCGCGGACTATTACCGGGATGCATTCTGGATCGGACTGGGAGGTTCCGCCTTCCTGATTGGATTGCGGCGCCTTCTCGATTTCGCGGCGGTGTGGTGGCCCACGCTGCACCGCGAACTTCCGACGAACTTTGGCCAGAGCTTCGACGCAGTCTATCCGGGCCTCGGTGTGATCGGCAGTGCCATTTGGCGCGCATTGTTTGTTACTGCGATACTTGCGCTCGGAGCGGCATTTATCGGCGCGGAAGTCCGGATTCGATGGTTGCGCCTGCTTCTCTTCCTTTTCGTGTCTGCGGCGTTCGTCTCCAGTTGGGGTTCGCCGGCCGACTTCTTGAGAGGATTCCTGATCGCGACCGTGCAATTGGCCGTGATTGTCTTTGGCTTGACACGCATCGCGAGGTTCAATCTTCTGGGCATCTTTCTCGTTGCATGCTGCACATCTCTGCTGGCAGCCTCCGCCGGATTGCTTGGTCAGCCCGACGCGTTTTATCGCTCCCAAGGCTATCTCACACTGACTGCGGTCGTGCTGTTGCTTGCGCTGCCCCTGGTGGTCTGGCGGCTTCGCGGGAATTCGGCTCCGATCGAGGGCGCCGCGACGTTACACTAGGGCGCGCTACCGCATCTAAAAATAAATAGGGATTTTGGGTTTGCGCACTTCCATCAAGGCTAGGGACGTGCTCACAATTTGCGGCCCGGGCCGTCCAATGTACAAACGGAGGAGTGCGTGTCTCCGGCATAGGATGCCGATTCTGTGATGGCAAGCTGGGTGCGAAATTCGCCCGGAATTGGCAAAGAGAAAGCGAAAATGTCCTTACCCCATTGGGCCTTGGCTTTTGCTGATGGACCCGGCCGCCCCGGCAACCCGGATTCTTCGCTCGCTTCAGTGACCTCCTTGGCGACCCTCGACGAGCGCGCTCTCGTCCAGCAGGCGCAGGCGGGCAGCCGCCCCGCTTTTGAGGAACTCGTCCGCCGCTACGACCGAGATGTCCTCCGCCTAGCTTTGAACCTCATGAAGCGCACGGAAGACGCCCGCGACGTTTACCAAGAAGCTTTTCTAAAGGTCTATCGTAATCTCCATCGCTTCCGTTTTGAGTGCAGCTTCTATACCTGGCTGTACCGCATCGTCACCAACGTCTGCCTCGATCACCTGCGACGCCGCCAGGCGCGGCCGGAAGACCAAGCTCCCGAGTTGCATCCTGCCCAGTTTGAAGATGGCGGCACAGACTTCTTTGAGCGCCAACGTGAGCAACGCGCGACCCTCGATCCCGAGCGCCACTTGCTTGGCCAGGAGATCAAGGCGAAGCTCGCGGTAGCCATGGAGCGGCTCTCTCCGCGCGAGCGCATGGTCTTTGAGATGAAGCATTATCAGGGGCTCAAGCTGCGAGCCATCGGCGACGCCCTCGGCACCAGCGAAGAAACCGTGAAGAACTCGCTTTTCCGCGCCACGCGCAAACTCCGCAGCGAGCTGGGAGTATTGCGATGACTTCCGGCGAGCAGAACAAGCACTGCGCGAAGGTCGGCGAACTCCTGGTCTTCTACGTCTGTGACGAAGTAAGCGACGAGGAACGCACTTTCATCGAAAAGCATCTGACCGGGTGCGCTGACTGCCAGGCTTTGCTCGCCGAAGAGAAAGAGTTCCACGGCGCGCTTGTTTCCCTGCCCCGCGCGGACGAACAACTCGATTCCGCCGGAATTTTGCTCGCCCAATGCCGCAGCGAACTTGCAGAAAAGCTGGATGATCTCGAGCACCCGCCCGTCAAGCAGAGAACGCCGTCTTTCGGCTGGGTTCGGCGATGGATGGTGCTCCATCCTGCCTGGAGCGCCGCCACGCTGGTATTGTTTGGCTTAGTGACCGGGGTTCAATCCGTGCAGTGGTTCGCCGGCCGCAACAACGCCAACGCCCTCGATGCGGTGGACGTTCGACCCAGCGGCCCGCGCCTTACGGACGATCAGCTTTCCAAGATGGTGGTCGCGGGAGTGAATCTCACTCCTTCGCCTTACTCCGGTTCACAAAATGTACGCGTGCAGTTGAGCGCCGAACAGCCTGTGGTGCTCAGCGGCAGTTTGGACGATTCCGACGTGCGCGAAGTCCTCACCTACGTGGTGAAGAATGGCGAGCGCTTCGACTCAGGAGTGCGCCTCGACTGCCTGGATGCGCTGAAGGCCCGTGCCGAGGACGCTGAGGTGCGTGCGGCTTTGCTGGCCGCGGCGCGCAAGGATCAAAACCCCGCTGTGCGGCTGAAAGCCCTCGAGGCCCTGCGCAACACGGCAGCGGACGATCTGGTGCGCGAAGCTCTGCTGCAGGCACTCAAGCACGACTTGAATCCCGGCGTGCGCGTGGAAGCCGTAAACCTGCTGGTACGGTCTCTTGAGACGGCACCGCACGATTCCATGCCGACGATGCCATCATCGGTGATGCCAGCATTGCCGAGTGAGGCAATAATTCAGGCGGGCAGCGCCCGTGCGCCTGCCGACGCCTCTATGGAGCGCGTGATTCGGGCGCTTGAAGATTTGCAGCGCAGCGACTCGAGCCGGTACGTTCGCCTGCGGAGCGCTGCGGCGTTGCGTGAAATTAGCGTGCGGAGCGATCAGTAATCGCCGTTTGTGGAATTGGCTTCCAGGTTTTCATTCATGCGCGACTTGAACTGCAATCCGGCTGTATCGCACCGCTGGGTGCGTGATTCTATTCTCTTTTTGTCTGCTGTAGGACTCGCCGTTGGCTTATTCCTTGCCCGACCGCTCGTCGCAGAAAATGCTCCTCCCCATCTCTCTGTGGACCGCTCAGGGGAGCTGCGCGTGTCCAACGGCATGACCTTGCATCTGAATGTCGATCTCGGCGACGTGCGAATTCAGACTTTACCCCCGGGCTCGTTGCCGATGCTCCGCTATAGCGTTCACATCGAAACGGACGCTCCCAATCTGGCAGGCCAGCGTTTGCTCGACCGTTATTCGCTTACCACACGCGAAACCGTCGACAGCGTTTTCCTCTCTGGAGCGCTGCCCAGCCAGGACTCTTCTTCTTCCAATCGCCATTCAACGGCCCGAAACGCCCAGTATTGGGTGCAGTTTGTCGTCACTGTTCCGCTCACTTTCAATCTGGACGTATCCACGGGCGTCGGCGATATTGAAACAACTGATATCTGGGGAAAAGTAGTTCTTCTCACGGAAGGAGGGAACATCACGGCCGGACGGATCGGCCAGCCCGGCCAATGGAGCGGTTCAGCCGACCGGCTGCTGGCAAAGCTCGAGACCGGCGGTGGCCACGTCACTGTTAGGGATGTTGCCGGCGATCTGGATGCTTCCACGACAGGCGGGCACATTCAAGCCGGGAACATCGACGGGAATGCAAAGCTCCATACCGGTGGCGGCCACATTCGAGCAACCCGCATCAAGGGAACAGCGCAACTCGAAACCAATGGCGGGAATATCACCGTGGGAGAAGCGGGCGCGTATGTGAACGTTCGCACAACAGGCGGCCAGATCGATTTCGGAGAGGTTCACGGCACGGTCCGGGCGCAGACCGGCGGTGGTGGCATCCGCGTGATGTACGTATCTGGGCCCATGGAAGTGGCGACCAATAGCGGTAGCGTCTGTCTCACCCGGGTCGCAAATACTGTGCGAGCGGCAACGAGTGAAGGAACGATCACAGCCTGGATCAATCCGGATTCGGGTGAACAAGCCCGTGTCGTGCGCCTGCCCGGTCCTTCGTTGCTGGCTTCCCGCACCGGAGACATTGTCGTTTTCCTGCCGCGCAACATCGCCATGACCATTGATGCGATCGTCGATTCAGGCGGCCCTGGCCGCATTGATACCGACCCTTCCTTTCCACTGAACATTCAGACACAGCCGGACGGGCCCGTCCACGCCGTGGCTTCGCTGAACGGAGGCGGATCGCTCCTCAAGCTCCACACGACCAGCGGAAAGATCCAGGTGCAATATCTGGATGCACAAGCATCGCTTCGACAGGCCCTGTTAGAAGAGCAGAGGCAACGGCTGGCGGAAAAGCTGAATGAGCTCGCGATGACCCAGGTTTCGTTGTCCGCGCCGATGGCCTCTGCCGGCAATCCCCCCTTGTTGGCCTCCGGCGATGTGAAGCAAGACTGGTTCGACATCACGAAGAACCGTCTTCAAGTAATGCTTATGGGCAGCGTTCATGAGGATGAAAAGGACTTCAAGCGCCGACTGAAGATGGAGCCGCTTCCTACATACCCGCCGCTGGCACACAAGGCGGGTATTCAGGGTGTCGTTGTTTTGCAGATCCGACTGAAGGTAGATGGGTCGGTGATCGTTGAAAGGGTTCTCGAGGGCCAACCTTCCTTGGCGGAAGCGGCTACCGCCGCGGTGCAGAAATGGCGCGGCACGCCGGAGAAGGTCTCTGGGAAGAATGTGGAGGTGGTTTCCACCTTGAGCTTCAATTTTCAGCTGCACTAGGGTGGAGAGCATCCGGCTCGAGATTTGTTGTCCTGGGTGAATCTTTCAGTGTTTTGGCTTGAAGGAGGATTTAAGATGCTTGGCTCAGCATTTCGTCGCGCAGCCTTGGGTGTCTTTCTCTCCATCGTGTTCATCGTTCCGCTCTGCTTTGGCGTAACGCGGGAATTCACGAAGACTTATCCTTTGAGCCCCAACGGCACCTTCGAATTGAATAACGTCAACGGCACTGTCCGGATCGAGGCGTGGGACAAGGACCAGGTTGAGGTTCGCGCCGTCAAGAGCACTCCGGAACAGGAAGAGTTGCTCGACCTCGTGGCCATTGAAGTCGATGCACAGCCGGACAGCCTCTCCATCTCCACGCGGTACCCCCAGGAAGAAGGCGTGGAAGTGGCCGTGGATTACGTCATCCATGTTCCGCGCCGGGCGCAGTTGAGCCGCATCAACAACATCAACGGCACTCTGCGGGTGGTGAGCGCTCAATCTATCGGCGAACTTCACACCGTCAATGGCAACATCGAAGTATATGCGGGCAGCGGCAACGTCCATGCGCACACGACGAATGGCAACGTCTACCTGGAACTCAAACGCCCCCGCGATGCACGCGGCGCTTCTGCGGAGACTACGAATGGCTCCGTCCTGCTGGCGATTCCATCCGATCTGCCGGCCGACGTTGAGGCGCGCTGCATGAACGGAAGTTTTTCCTCGGAACTTCCGCTGATTATGAAGGGGGCCGAGCAGCCGCGCGTTGTCCATGGCCAGCTTGGGCGTGGCGGCGCGCCGATTCGCCTCGGGACGGTCAATGGCACGATCCGCATCGTAGTTCTACGCTCAACGGTTTGACATTTGGTGCGTCTAAGTGCTCAAGGAGAGGATATCCCCGATGAACACGAAACGACTCATTACGACGGTAGGCCTTGGCGCGCTCGCAGTAGCGCTGGTTGCGCTGCCAAGCTCTTCGGCACGGAAACAAGATCCCTCAAGTCCACAAGCAAAACGGCCCCCCCAGGTTGTGGTGGAGGATGGAGACGTTGAATACCAGGTTAACGAACTCCAGAACGAGTTAAACGATCTGAGATTTGTTCAAAGCTTCTCGGATGATGCAGAAGATGAGCAGACGGCAGTTGTCACTTCCGGTCTCGGGTGGCTGGGAGTTGGCGTATCGGAAGTCAGCGCGGCGAAGGTCAAGGAATTGAAGCTCCCCGCGGAGCACGGCGTTGTGCTCGGGAAAATCGTGCCAGATAGCCCTGCGGCGAAAGCGGGCCTCAAGGAAAACGATGTCATCACGGAAATCAACGGCCAGCGCGTGGAGGGTACCGAGCAATTCCGTAGGATGATCCGCGAAATCCCTACGGGCCGGACAGCCCAGATCACTCTCTGGCGGGATGGCCATTCGCAGACGGTAAGCGTCACCATTGGCAAATTGGAGTCGCGGCACGCCTCCGCCTTCGTCTCGCCTGGGACCTTCACCTTTCACATGCCCGAAATGCCACAATTGAATGAACTCATACAGTCTGGCCCTTGGTTCGGCGGCGGGCCGCGCCTGGGCATTGATGCCGAAGACCTCGAGGGCGAGTTCGGCAATTACTTTGGCGCTCCGGAAGGCGAGGGAGTACTCGTCCGCGGAGTGTTCCCAGATTCCCCCGCGGCAAAGTCCGGGGTCAAGGCAGGGGATGTGATTACGAGCTTGGATGGGGATCGGGTCCGCTCTGTAGGCGAACTCCGCGAAAAAATGGTGGAAAAGAAGAGCGAGAAGAGCATCAAGCTCGGTCTCCTGCGCAACAAAGCTCCGCTCACCCTATCTGTCGAAATGCCCACGCCCCAGCTAAAGCACGAGCATCATAGTTCCGTGCGCACAAACATCTGAATCTGTCCCTTCAACCAAGATAATGCGACATGCCCGGCCCGTCTTTTCGGCGAGCCGGGCATCTTAACGCCGGTTCTCCATCCGCGTCACTGGCCTGAGCCGTACTTCCGGATGAGGCGGAAGGGCCTCCGCAGTGCATCCCAAATCCAGGACCTTCGTCCTTCCGCGCCTTCTTTCCAGTCCTCCTCCGTGGGTGAGAGGGAAAGCCGCACCAAATAACCTGCACCGGTGAATCCGCCTCCTGCCATATCGGCCCTGAACTTTGCCCGCCTCATCAATGGAGGAGGAGCGAAGCCCGAGTACGGCAGCCAGCCTTGGATTTGCTTGCAGAGAACTTCGCACACTCGATCCTTGCTTAACTCACCGGCAAGAGCGTCTGGCACTCTTGTGTTGAACAAGGATGCGGCCAGAAGCACGCCCACGCGCAGCATACGCTCCGCGCCCACGTCCGCAGCCGCTCGCTGCTCTTTCTTCCAGTCAATTTCCGGATGCCTTGTCACCACCGCGGCCACGTCGGAAACCCACATCAGCCGCTCCCAGAAGTGCTTCGCTCCGTGGATGCAATTCAAGACGAGTTCATCCTCCAGGCTCAGGGCAGGCACTGGCCGGCCCTCAAGCAGCATCGGGCGACGGCGCGCGAATAGATCCTCCACACGCATGGGCTCCGGGTAATAACGGAAGGTGCGTTCAGTGTGCAGCTCGATGATGCGTTGTGTTCCGGGTCGCGTGAAGAGGTATTCGCCTGGGATCTTCCCCTTCTCTATGACGGATGCGGGCACGTCCGCATCGAATCCCAACGCGAGCATCCTTTGTGTGGCCGCAGAGATGTCTTTGTGGCGAACTATCAGATCAAGGTCCACATAACTTCGCATGGCGGCATCGCCGTACGCCAGCAGAGAAATTACAGGTCCCTTGACCAGAATGGTCTCAATCTTCGCTTTGGAAAAATCCTCCAAAAGGCGAAAAAGCTCCGCAGTCATGCTCAATGTGAAAATATGTTGCGCCCGCATTCGTTCGTGCAGTTTTTCTTTTGCATTGGACGGCACGTCGGCAGAATCCACAGTTTCCAATCGGTTTGCCAGTAATCCTTGAACGCTGTGCTCGTCCGCCAGGTCCATCAGCACATCCCAATCGATCCCGGCGGCAAGCAACGCGCGGATCCGCTCCAGGTCCGGCGAAGGCGCGGCGCAGGCGCAGAGAAGAGGCCACTCTTTCTTAAGGAATTCCGTGCCAAATGGAGACAGATCAGGCAGGGTAAGCTCCCGCTTCGTTTTCGACAGTGTACACCGGCGCGCCGCGTCTCCGTACTCGTGGTGCCCACAACGGACCACTAGCGCCTGGCCAGGAGCTTTCCTGCATCCTCCAGGATCAGGTCACAGAGGGCTCCAATTTTTTCGCCGTCGCCATGCGCCACGATCCGCCGGACGGGCACCTGCTGGACCACGCTGCTCAGTTCGTCGAATTCTCTTGCACGACGCTCACGATCCAGCAGCCAATTCATGTAGGTATTCTGCACAAGCTCGAGCAACGCGTCTCTCGGGCGCAATTCCTCAATGCGCGGAACGTTCTCGCCGAGGGAGCGCTCTCCAAAAAGGTAAATGAGGCCCAGCGGCTTCTTCTCTTCCACGAACTTCGCACGCACGCCGTCGAGCGGCAAGTACCGCTTCTCCCAAACTGGCGTAAGTTTTGGAAGCCCTTCTACGTCGCCGGTGAGTTTGGCGACAGCGTCAGGCCACAGGCAAACACGCGGGTAACCCGGGGTGGCCCAGAATTGTCCTTTTGAGCGTTCTAGAGGCATTATATCTTCAGTAATTACAGGCGTTCCCCGAAGCGCCAGCGCGGCCGCCGTCGTCGATTTCCCGTATCCCGCATGCCCTGAAAAGGCCACGGCCTGGCCCTGAAGTTCCACTCCGCTCGCGTGAAGACAGGTGATTCCCCTCTGCCGGAGAAGAAACCCCATGATCGGCCCCAGAAAATAGGTCGCGAGATCCTCATGGGTGAGTGGTGCTTGGAACGTCCCCCAAACCCGGTCGGTCGCCCCATTCACGACGAAGCGTGTGCCGTCCGAGTAGGCAAGTTGGTAACACTGCCCGCCGGAATGTTGTGTCAAGACGAACGACGGATCAGCGGTCCTTTCGCATTCGGGGAGGTGGGAAATGACGCGCCCGGGAAACTCCCGTCCACGCTTGGCCCATACCGGCTCGGGGCCGGTTTCGAGGCGCAGCCTGAGTCCTGAAATTTCATGCTGGCAAGGATTCAGTCCGGGAATCTCTGAAGTGGAGTCGATTCCAACACCGTAGGCTCGGTAAGAATAGCTCACGGAATTTGGTGAAGTGTTGCTCGCGGAATTCTGGGCGGTACTCAGGCGCCCGTACGGCGATTAGTGCCTGTCATCGCGCCGTCGGGCTTGGCGTGCGTACCGTGGGATTGCGTCATCTGATTTAGATCACCGTAAATGAGCAGCTTAGGTGACTGATACGGTTTTTTCTTCTGTTCCATCCCCGACGGCTGCTTCATTCACGCCCCTCTGCAGACACTTTACTGAATCCTCTTTCTATTTTCAACGGCTTTCAGCCAGTGCAAAAAGCTTAATGGACGCAGATTTACCCACGTAAGAGAACCCTTAGAACAGTCGAAAGTTTCGCACCATTTTTCACAATTTACAAACTTCTCCAGGGTCTCTGGTGCCCCTTTGGCCAAAGACGAAACCCACTCTTGCCGGCCGCTGCATACTTCCAGCGGATCCCTGCGCAAAGGAGTCTTGGGCCTTTCCACAACTTTGGCCGGAAGCATGGCCTTCATTGCCCGCCTGCAAAGCTCCTTGTTCATGCACCATGGGACAGGCGGAAGTCTTAACAAAAATGTCAAGACCCGCAGGTCGAGTAGAGGCGCGCGCGTTTCCAGCCTCACGCGGTCCCACCCGGCGTCTTCCTTTTCCAAAACCTGAGACCAATATCCACTGTGCAGTGACGCATAGGCTACTGGATGAAGGGGGTGCTCCAGATCTTTCTTTTGATTCCGAAGCTCCAGCCATCGTTGCCTGAGGTTCATTCTTGTCTCAAATTCCGGGTTGAGCCATTGAGGGTAGACTTCGAAAGGATCGTTTGCACTTAACAGGTGCTGCACTTTCGTCCGGAACCCTCCGCGCAACGGGGGGATGCGCCTTCGCGTCCAGAAGTACCCTCCGAAGGACCGTACGATTTCCTTCCAGTCCCCGCGTTTGCCAAGTTTCAGAAGGTAAGGCCATCCCTGACCTGTCAAAATGTCATCGCCGCCGTCACCAGAGAGCACAACATTGGCGTGGACTGCGATCTTTTGACACTGTCTACGATCCCTTAGAATGAAGATCTGTTCACTGGGCTCGGGAGTTCTTCCCTGCTGCGTCCCAGCTCCTTCAAAGGGGCGTATCTCAGTTTCCTGGAGGATTTCGTGGGAAATGTTCAGGTGCGAAGCCGTGAGTTGCGCGAAGGCTGGCTCGGGATCGTCAAAGAACGGGTTCCAGCTCAACGTAAAGGCCTTCAATTGCTGCATTCGGCCATTCCGGTCCGCGATCTGTGCCGCCAAGGCACAGACCGTGCTCGAGTCCAGGCCACCGCTTAAGTACAACGCCGCAGCGCCTTCCGGCAGTCGATCCTTCACTGCGGGTTTCAAGATGTCCAAATAAGCTTCCACATACTCTTCTGAGCGCTTCAGCCTGATTGCTTCATCAACAGGAAGTTTGCGGAATCGCCGTACTTCGAGATTCTCTCCTGCCAATCGCAAAAGATGTCCAGCCTGCAACCTCCGGATATCTCGAAAGGCAGTCCGCTCCATCTCGACGTTCCAACCGTCCAGAAAAAAATCGCCCAAGAAAGCTTCGTCCAGTTCTCCGGAGATTTCCGGGACCAGTCGCAAAATGTCAAGCGTGTTACTACAACAGAAGATGTTTCCCACATGGGCGTAGTAGAAGGGCCGGGGGCCAGCGAAGTCCCTCGCGCACCAAAGGGTTGCTTCGTTTGCATCCCACAAAACAAATGAGAAATCGCCGATCACTTTCTCCAGCGAGATTGGTCCCCATCTTCTCCAACTTCGCAGGAGCAACTCTTCGCTGGTCGTGTCTGCACCAACTGCGCCGCCGTATTCTGCCAGCTCGTTCCGCAATACTTCCCGCGCGTCCAGCCGAACATCGCCCCAGAGCCAGAACCTATCGCCCAGGTTCACGGGTTGCTGCTCAGCTTGCCGCGCCGGCCCGGTCCTCATCCAGGTAAAACAACCTCCCATGCAGTCCTGGAACCAGACGCAGGTAGCGTTGGGTCCGCGGAATTCCATTTCTGCCGCGATCTCCCGCAACAGACGTTCTGCCATCGGTGCGCCATCGAGGCGGCGCATGAAGAAAAATCCGCTCACGGCTTCGCCCCAGGCAATTCCGAGAATTCACTGTCGAAAGCCGCGAAGTGCCGATGTCTGTCTTCAGCTTGGTTGAGCGCAGCGCCCTGATACTCGACCCAGGCGTGGGCTTCGAACTTGTCGTTCAACTTGCGTACGCCGATTCGCAAGTCGACCGCAACGCCTTGTTTTTTGAGGAGATACCAGAGCACAAGAGACACTTCGAGGCAGGTTGCGTGAATCGTTCCGTAGCGCATCGCAGCCCGCACCATGCGGCAGGTTCTCTGCACGGCTTCCGCGGCTTGTTCCGCTTTGAGCTCCAACGCGGCACTCGCAGACAGCCTCGACTGCAATCCCATTTTTGTTTTTGTAAATCCCCGGAGCCGCAAGGACACGGCAACCAGGGGGAGCAGCAAGCCTGCGCGCCTGAACAGCTTCCGCGCTTCCGGATCCAGCTCCCTATACCGCTGGAAGGCTTTCCTCATCGGCAGGCAGCATCTTGACCAGCCCATGGTGCACAAGCTGGCCCATCAATGTCATCAGGTCATGCCGTAGTAATTCCGGTTCGATTTCGAATTCCTCGGCCAATATCCCGTGGGCCGCCTCGATATTGGGGGAATTTGTGACCAGGTGCCACATGCGGGTTCCCATGGTGTCCAGCCCAAAATAAATCTCGCTGTCCAGATTGAGGAGCACCGATTCGCCATCCATATGCCTGATCAAAACATGAGGTGGTACCACCGCCCGATCGGTGAACGCCACGATTCGCTGCACTCCTTGCATTTCTGGCATGGTGGTTCGCCTCTCAGCGCCTTTGCAACAGGTAGATATCTTACCGAGGATTCGCTCACTCCGCTATTCGTTTCCGTGCTCAGCCGTTATGCCCGCGCCGGCCCAGATTGTTTTCTTTCTTCAGACACGCTATAAACTCGGTAGTGCCCGATTCCGCGATCAGCGTCGATTCCCTCGAGAAGTTTTTCCCTCCGGCACGAACCGGCTGGCGAGCATTCCTGCAGCCTTTTGCCGCTTCCACCTCGCCCGCGCTTCGCGGCATTTCGTTTGACGTCAAGCAAGGCGAATCCGTAGCTCTGCTCGGCACCAATGGCGCCGGGAAGACCACGCTTCTGCGGATCCTCGCCACCCTTCTTCTCCCCACCCGCGGCTCTGCCAGTGTCGCGGGTTTCGATCCAACGCGCGAAGCCGCCGCGGTCCGCCGCCAACTTGGCTACCACGCCGGCTCCGATCTCGGCTTTTACGCGCGCCTCACCGGGCGTGAAAACCTTCGATTCTTCGGCCGCTTAAATCATCTTTCTGAGTCTTTCCTGCGATCCCGTGTTCCGGCGCTCGCAGAGCAGTTTGACTTGAGCGGCGCGCTCGACCGGCAGGTCCGCACACTCTCTTCCGGCACTGTGCAGCGCCTCAGCCTGATCCGCGCGCTTTTGCATCAGCCCAAGGTCCTGCTCCTCGATGAACCCACGCGTAGCCTGGATGCGATTGCGGCTGCCGACTTCCGCTGCTTCCTTAAATCTGAGGTCCTCGGCCGTCAGCATACTTCTCTCCTTTTTGCCTCTCACACCCTTCCCGAAATCGAATTCCTCGCCGATCGCGTGGCAATTCTTAATGAAGGGACCCTCATCGCGATAGATACCCCCAAGGGACTTAGAGCCAAGGCAGGTTCCGCTTCCCTTGAAGAGGCTTTCTCGCGGTTGACCGGACACCGTGCCCATCTTCTTGAGGAGTCTCCCCCTTCATGATGCGACTCCTGCGCGACTTGCTGCTTTTCCTTCGGCGCGATCTACGCATCGCCACCACGTATCGCAGCCCGTTTGTCCTTGAACTCATAGAAGCGCTCTTTGGCGCAGCCATGCTCTACTACGTCGCAAGGTTTGTCGATTCGCCCCAGCTTCGTGCGGCGCTTCCGCAAGGCAGCTCCTACTTCGCCTATTCTCTGGTCGGATTCGTTTTCTTTGACTATCTCCATGTGGCACTGGACACCTTCGATCGCAGCCTCGAAGAGGCTCGCGACGCTGGAACGCTCGAGCCACTTCTAGTAACGCAGGTATCTCTTCCCACGATTCTGATTTGTTCGGCGGTGTATCCCTTCGTAGTCACCACGCTGCGCATTGGCGTCTATCTGGCCTGGGGAGCCTTGCTTTTTGGTTTCCCCATTCGTTCGGCAAACTGGTTGTCTGTTCTCGTGGTTCTGATTGCCACTTTGCTCGCGTTTTCTGGATTGGGGATTTTTTCTTCCGCTTACTTGTTGCTGTTCAAGCGCGGAAATCCCGCGAAATGGTTTATTCTCGGAGTTTCGAGCGTCGTGGGCGGAATTCTCTTCCCTGTCAGCATTCTTCCGGACTGGCTCCAGTTCATCGCGCGTCTAAATCCGGTCACATTCGCTCTGGATGCCATGCGCGCTTCTATTCTTGATGGAGCAAGCTTCCGCGGAATTGTTCATCCGCTCTTCGTGCTTGTCCTTTTCGCAGTCGTCCTTCTCCCAACCTCGATGATTGCGTTTTCGTGGGCACTGCGGCGGACAAAAATCACAGGGACCCTCTCGCACCGGTGAGGGCGAGAGAGCCTTTTGGGGTGGACGGCCGCCCAGTGCCGGAGGCGAACAGAAAACCGTCCGGACAGGCGGGACAAAGAAAAACCGGCCCTGAGCGCAGAGCCGGTTTGGGAAGGCTATGTTGAAGCAGGGTTTGGATCCTAGGGTTTCTTCTTCTTTCCACCAATTTTGGTCTCGATGCCTCCGGTCATCTGCTGCAGCTGATCCAGCCCCGCTTTGGCTTGAGCGCCCCAAGTTCCATTGGGGTCAAGCTCAATCGCTTTCTGGTAGGCTTCGATAGTCCCCGGTCTGGGAGTAACCTCCAATTTGTCGCCGACCTGCTTGAAAATGGCGGGGTCAGAGACGAGGCAGGTGGCCAAAAGATACCAACCTTGGGCGTTCTTGGGATCAAGTTGTGTAGCTTTCTGAAGCGGCTCAATCGCGTCGAGCTTCTTGTCCACCTGATAAAGGCTGATTCCGAAATTCCGCCAAGCCATGCCTGCATTTGGCGGATCTAATTCTGCGCTCTTTGTATAAGCGGTCTTAGCTTCGTCGATCTTTCCGCCGCGCGCCAGGGCGTTCCCGAGATTGTTGTAGTAGCCGGCGTTGTCCGGTTTCGCCGTGACGGCCTGTTGGTATGCGTTGATGGCTTCGTCGTTCCGGCCCGCTATGTCATACGCTTCGCCCATACGCGCCCAGAAGAGATGAACGTTTGGATCTTTTTCTGGCGCGGCTTTCTGTGCTTCCTGGAACTCCGCGATTGCCTGATTCGACAGGTCGGTCACTTTCGCCTTTGCAGCGTCCCGTTGGTCAGTTGGCGCCTTGCTCACGTCGGCTTTTGCGGTGCGTTCTTGTTCGAGCAGCGCCATTCCCGCATCAAAATGCACCTTCATTCCCTTGAACTTCTGCTGGGCCTCCTGCTGCTGCTTCATTTTGGCCAGCGCGTCGGGATTCTGCTTTTCCAGAATCTCCTTGAAGTTGAGGTTGAGCGGCGGAGTCTCGTTCCCACTGCGAACCTCCGTGACAATCTCATACGGCGCGGCGATCATCGAGGGGTGCACGGACACTGTGTATTTGCCCGATCGCAGGTTCACGAAGGCGAATTTTCCATTCGCGTCCGTTTTAGTCTCCTGCACCGATCCCTGATCGCTCTTGATCTTGACAGGTTGGTCGGCCATCGGCTTCCCGTCAAAATCCTTGACCATTCCCATTATCTTTCCATCCTGTGCCGCCGCGCGCGGTGCCATCCATCCAGCCAGCCCGAGCGTCAAGAGTGCGGCGAGCGTGTACACCTTCCAGAATTTCGACATGCTCCATTCTCCTTTAGTCGTTGAGGAGCGCCGGCCCCGGTTCTCCGGCCGGTTTGTCCCCATTATCGCTCATCTACTGCAGAATCCAATGGTTTCCCGGTCCACTTTAGGCGCTGCCCACGACACGCGTGCGGTAGGCGATGGGATCACTCTCACCCGCTTCGGCGAACGCCCGGAGCCGCAGCAGACAGCTATCGCAACTTCCGCAAGCTACTTCTTCGCCCTGGTAGCAGGACCACGTCAGATGCAAGGGCGCGCCTAATTCCACCCCCAGGCGAACGATTGCGCTTTTCTTCATCCCGATTACCGGAGCAAGCATCTCAATGTCCGTCTCCGGCCGGGTCCCTACACGGATCAACTCCTGAAACACGCGGTAGTACTCGGGCCGGCAGTCCGGGTAGCCAGAACTATCCTCTGCAACAGCACCGATATAGATTGCGCGGGCACCGATGCTCTCCGCCCAACTCACTCCTACGCTCAAAAAATGGGCGTTCCGAAAGGGGACGTAGGTCACCGGAATCGTGCTTCCGCCGGGCCCTGGCGCCCCGAGCTCATTCTCTGGAATTTGGATTCGTTTGTCTGTGAGCGCCGACCCACCGATGGCGCGGAAATGGTCCAGTACTACGACCAGGCGTTCCCGCACGCCATAGAAATTGGCGATTTCCTCGAAAGCGCGCCTCTCGCGTTTCTCAGTTCGCTGGCCGTACATGGCGTGCAACAGCGCTAGATTCTTCGCGCCGTGGCGCTCGCGCGCGATGGCCGTGCACACACACGAATCCATCCCCCCGCTTAGTAGCACCACCGCTTTGCGTTGATCACTCACGGCCCGTTGGTAAGAGTGGCGCGTGCGCCACAGACATTATGAACTCGTATCTCGCTCAGACCCCACGCATTGCAGGATCCCAGACGATCTTGTGCAACTGCAAGCTCAAGCGGACGCCCAGACCGTCCTCGAACATCCACTCCACCAATTGCCGCGGCTCGAGACCCTGCCATTTGCCGTGTGGATCCTCGTTTACCGGTGAAAACAGCACTTCGTGCACGCGTTCCTCCAATTTATGCTCGCGCGTAAAATCTCTCGCGAATTCGTAGTCCCTCCGGCTGGAGATCACGAATTTCACCTCATCGTTGTGGTTCAATTCTCCGAGATTCCGGAGATCGAAGGTGTCCGCTTCGCCGGAGTCCGGGCACTTCACGTCCACGACGCGCACAACCTCCTTTGGCAACTTGCCGATGAATCGCTCTCCGCTGGTTTCGACCATCACGGTATAGCCTGCGGTCAACAACCGCTCCGCCAACGGATAAACTTCTTCCTGGAGGAGAGGTTCTCCCCCGGTCAGCTCCACCAGCGGCACACCTGCCGGGGCGCCATCGCCGCGGCGATTCAGCATCTCGATGCGCTCGAGGACGTCCTCCACACTCATTTTCTGTCCGCCCTCAAAGGCATAAGCCGTGTCGCACCACGTGCAGCGCAAATTGCAGCCCGTCAGGCGCACAAAAATGCACGGCTGCCCGGCGCGTGTTCCTTCTCCTTGAATCGATTTGAAGATCTCCGTGATGTACATAGGCACAACTATTCCAATGCGCGAGGCGCTACTGATTGCTGCTTTTCGCCTTCTTGTCCGATCTCCTGGACAGCCAGTAGATCCCACCAAAAAACAGAACCATCGCAACAATTAACCGCAAATAACCGGGCGCAATTCCCATCATCCGCAGAACGAATATGTAACCTGCTGCCACGAACAATGCGGGGACCAAGATAATGTAGAGCGAGCGGTTCATTCGGCCTCCGTCGTCGTGCCCTCGTTACGCTCCGGGACGGTACTTCGCCATTGCGGTGTCCGTTTCCCAAACCACGACGTCGGTCACGCGCGCCCCCGGCGGCAGTCCCTTCAATTGGCCGCTGACCTCATCGTAGAAATACTTGGCCAGGTTTTCGGCGGAGGGATTCACAGTCTTGAATGGCTCCAGATCGTTGATGAACTGGTGGTCGAGGCGCCGGATCACGCCGCGCATGATCTCTTTCAGTTGGGTAAAGTCGAGCAGCAAGCCGATGGCGTCGAGTTGAGGGCCTTCCAGGGTCACCTGGACCCGATAGTTGTGTCCGTGGGGGTTTTCGCACTTGCCCTTGTAGCCACGCAGGGCGTGCCCCGCCGAAAAGGTTTCCTCAACGCTCACTTGAAACATGTCTGGCTTTCTCTTCCTTTTCTTTCTTCCTAAGGGGACTCTTCAGGCAGGTCTGCTGACGCTCAGGAACCGCTCGACCTCCCCTGGATCATGCGTCCTGCGATAGCGCGGCAAAGACTCGAGAAAAATTTTACCATAGGGCATTCGCAGGATTCGCGTATCGAGCAGCGCCAACACGCCACGGTCGGTCTTCGTCCGGATCAAGCGCCCGAACCCCTGTTTCAGCGCCAGAACCGCCTGGGGAACCTGGAACTCGGCGAAAGCATTGCGGCCATCCTCCTGCAAGGCGCGAACGCGCGCCGCAACAACGGGATCGCTGGGCACAGCGAAAGGCAACCGGTCCACAATCACGCACGACAGCTGCTCTCCGGGCACGTCCACACCTTGCCAGAAACTCGCGGTGGCGAAAAGGACCGCATTGGGTGTGGTCTTAAATCGGTCCAGGAGCACGGAACGCGGCGCTGTGCCCTGAAGGAGCAAGGGAAAACTCACCCGGTCGCGAACTCGCTCGAAAAGGTCGTTCATCTGTGCATAGCTCGTGAACAGGCAGAACGCCCGACCCTGGCTCAGTTCCAGGAGCGTCACAATTTCGTCCGCGGCCTTGCCGGCAAACCCGCCGTCGCGCACGTCAGGCATGCGTTGAGGTAAATAGAGGAGGGCTTGCTCGCCGTAGTTAAACTCCGGGGGCAACGCCGACTCCTTTGCATGGTCCAGCCCCATCCTCTGCCGCACAAATTCAAAGCCTCCCGCGACAGTGAGTGTCGCGGAAGTGAGAATCACCGTATCGAAGGCTTCAAACAACTTCTCTCGCAGGATCTGGCTGACATCAATGGGCGTGGCGGCGAGGAAGACTCCTTTGTTTCTCCGTTCGAACCAGTAGACGTAATTCTTCTCGTTGGACTCGAAAAGGAAGGCCAACTCCTGACGAATTTCAAAACTGCGGCGGGCGATTCTTAGCAGCTCCTCGGGCTTCTGAGTCAACGCCGCAAATTCCGTTTCCAGCCCTTTCAGAGCGCTCATCAGCGCATCGTGGGCTTCGCGATTCTGATCAAGGAAGGCGGTGCGCTCCTGGTGCGAGAACGGGAACCTGCCATCCCGCGGCGGAAACGTGTCGAAAAATGCGCGGCTCTTCTCCCGGATACGTTGCGTCCGCCGCAGGAGGCCGGGCGTGCTGAGGCGCGAGAGTCGCATCATCTGGTCGGCGTCGCGCGCGAGTTCCTCAAAACGGAAGTTGGAAATCTGCTGGCCGAAATACTCGCTGGCCACGTCTTCCATTTCGTGCGCTTCATCGAATACCACCGCCGAATATTCCGGCAGGATGCTCCCGAAATCATCCTGCTTCAGCGCCAGATCTGCGAAAAACAAGTGGTGATTCACGATGATGATGTCCGCTTCCCGGGCGCGCATCTGCATCGCCGTCAGGAAGCATTCGTCAAATTGTGGGCACTTCTTTCCCGTGCAGGTGTCCCGCCGGGCATCGAGGCGCGACCAGAGCTCCGAATCGTCCGGCAAGAACGTGAGTTCCGCGCGGTCCCCGGTCTCCGTCAGTTTTGACCATTGGCGGATCTGGCGGAAAGCGTCCACCTCGTCCATTCCTTTCAGCAATGGTTGATCCGCAAGGGCGTGAAGCTTATGGAGGCACAAGAAATTCGAGCGGCCTTTCATCACCGCGACCTTCAGGTTGGGCGCGAAATGCTTTTGCAAAAAGGGAACGTCTTTTTGGTAAAGCTGCTCCTGAAGCGATTTCGTGGCGGTGGAAATCACGACGCGACGGCCGCTGCAGATGGCGGGCAAAAGATAAGCGAGTGTCTTCCCTGTTCCGGTGCCGGCCTCAAGGATCGCGTGGTGATGGTTCTCAAACGCAGCGTCTACCGCCTCGGCCATTTCGAGCTGCGCCGGGCGGTGCTCATACCCGCCAATCATGCTCTTCTCGAGGAAACCGCCGGGCCCAAAGATATCGCCCATGGCGGGTTTCCCTGGCGCGGCCGACTCTGGTCTGGCTTCCGTGGCAGTTGCACGCTTCCTATCCCTGGTTTCGGTCAAAGGCGCCACAGCCGGCCTTGTTTTTGCCGAGGTGAATTCCTCATCGAGCGGCACGTAGACGCGTTCGCTGATTATTGCATGTGGCCTATCGGGCTCCAGGTGTTCCGATTTGGGTTTTCTTTTTGCCAGGGGCAGCCTCGATCTTCGCGTCTCGGAGCGTCCTCGTTACGATATCACAGGCGCTTTCACGCCTCCCGCCGGCTGCCGCCCGGCTCTCTGGTTGGTTCTTTGGACACCCTCGTTGTTTGCGGTTCTAATTGTTCCGAGCTTCATCTACATTGTCTTTGGGGGATGTTCCAGCCATCCGGCCAAGTTGGCTCCCAGGCAATTCTCTCTTGGGGTGTTTACATGAAGAAAAAGTCGTTAATCTACTTTGTCTTGGCCGCCGTTCTGCCGCTGGGGTCGTGTAGTGGTCTAAAGAATGGTGGATGCACGACGAATTGCGGCGGCGGTAATGCCACGCTGAGTATCAGCCTGTATGACACAGCCCCCACGGGGATGGACCTGTTGAGCTTCACTCTCCCCATCGCCGGGATTAGTCTGACGCCCAGTTCAGGGAGCCAAGTGAGCATCACTCCCACGGTTACGTCTGTCGAAACCACTCGCCTGCAGACCGATTCGGTTCTGCTTGTTGACGCCGTTTCCGTCGCAGCCGGCTCCTACACGAAGCTCAACGTGACACTGGGTCCCACCACCGCTACATCCGGTGTTTTTGTCAATACTTCCGGCTCAACCATCACCTGGACAACTGGTTCTGGTGGATCGTGCGCAAATGGCGCGGTTTGCTTCTTGCCTGCAGGAGTGGTCTTTACGGTTCCCGTCGCGTTAAGCCTGAACTTGTCTGCCAGTCAGGATCAATGGGTGGGCCTGAATCTGAATCTCAACAATGCCATTACCACCGCTGGCGGACTCAGCGTGGACTTTTCCCAAGCCAACGTTCTCACGGCCATCACCAGTCCGCGTACGGGTATCCCCGCTAATGGCGTCGACACAATTGAGGATTTCATCGGAGCCGTGACCGCTTACTCCGCCGGGAGCAGCATCACCGTGCAATCTACGATCAGTGGACAAAAAATCACGGCGGCACTGAACGCCAATACGGAGTACGACACGCCCACCTCTCCCAACACGAATTACAGCGGTTGCAGCGCCTCGCCGAGCTGCCTGAAGGTTGGCAGCACGGTGAGCCTTGATGCGGTGCTCAGTGTAAATGGAACGCTGACCGCCAGCGAAGTGGATGTGCTGGATGTCACCGCGGCTGATGAAGTTGAAGGTGTCATTTATCCTACGGCAACTGCCGGTGTCTACGGCCTGATTCTGTCCGACAAAATTTCCGCCAGCGGCAACGCGGTTCTCGGGGCGTCCACGACCACATATGGCACTCCGATCTTCCTAACCGTTACCAACGCGAACACCTTCGTTGATACGAAGACGCTCTCTTCCGTTCTGTCCAACCCGGTTGGGTTCGCCAACACAAGCAGCTTGTTGGCCGGGCAGGTAGTACGGGCGCAGGTGAAGAATGTCACTTCCACGAACAACGGGATCACCGCTACAGCCACGAATCTTCTCCTGCGCTTCTCCCGTCTGAGTGGGACAGTGAGTTCCGTTGCAGGAACAGTCTTTTATCTCACTCCGCCATCCTACGTCAGCACCTTTGATGCAGGCTTGGTGCCGCCATTGACTTCCTACACCTATACGACCACCGCTTTCGATGGGGCCACTTCCGTCACGGCGGGCGCGACGGCCTCCATTCGCGCGCTGTTCCTGAATAGCACGCAGCCGACCTTTGCCGTGGCCAAGGTGCGCGTGCCCTAGATTTTTCCCGCCTCCGCAAAAGGCAACGGGCCCCGGAAGTTCCGGGGCCCGTCTCATTTTCATAATCTTGAACTACTGTCCGCCGACGGTCGTGTTGGGTGGCAAGGGTGTGGTGCCGGGGTAAAGCGGCACGGAGGGAATGTTCGGCGCCATCACGGGCTGAAGCCGACGATAGATCGCCAGGGAAATTGCCCCAATGCCCCAGATGATCACGCCAAATTTGATCCAGATCCCAACATGAGGAACAGCCATGCACGCGCGCAGGATGACGACTCCAACGGCCATCCGGCCGATAAGTCCCCAAGTCTCCTCAGTACGGCTAAGGATCCACTGCCCTATCGCAGCACCTACGATGATTTGCGAGAAATACAGACAGCCAATCCACAAGAGGAACGCGGAGATGCCCACAAAGAGTCCTACCACCGTGAAGCAGGCGATGATCGAGGCAATCGGGACGGCAAAGCCAACCAGCACACCAAGGCCGAAGGACGCGCCGGCGTTTTCGACGTTTAAAGCGGCCTCTTTGGCAAACAACGGCATGACAGAAATCAATACCAACCCAAAGAGCACAAACGCTCCTGCCCAAATCACGCGCCAGACGTAATAGCCCGCGTCGCGGACGGTTTCGTGCCGATGTTCCAGCTTCTTGAATTCCAACGGGGAGGCCAGTTTGGCTCCAGAAGCCACGTCGGGGGATGCATCGCCTTCAAACTTAGTTTTCCCCTCCAGCTGTGCGCTCGGGTTGATAGTCAGCGTCCCGCCTTTGCCGTGGAAATCACCTCCAATTGTCCCGCCAATCGAGCCCTGCCCAACAAACACATGAACGTCCCGATCCATCTTCCCGTCTAGACTCATTGTCTGGGAGAAATCCATCAGGCCCCGTCCTATGCGGCCGCCGGATTCGAGAGTGAAAGTCTCATTGCCAACAGTGACGCTTCGCTCGACATCGCCTGTAATCGTCAAGTTGTTGGAAAACGCGCGGACACTGCCATCCACCTTTCCCGTAATACGCAAGGATTGCGCAAAAACGATTATGTCCCCATTCACGTGGCCGCCGATCTCGACCTGCTGCCCAAAGGCGTACACGTCTCCGTTGACCGTCCCAGCGACTCGCAAGCGTTGCCCGGAAAAGAAAAGGTCCTTGTTCAGGACTTCGTCCTGCTTCACTTCATACGAAGGCTGGCCCTTCATATCCATTTTGATGGTTTGCCCGGAGACGGGCCTGGCGACCGAAAGGAGCAACCCCAAGCTCGCAAACATGACCGCCAGAGCCGTCGCGCGCTTCAAATACCTGCGAATCGCGAAAACCCCGAGCAACCCCACACTGGCCATGGCGACGAATTCAACCAAAGTGAACATGGACTGCCATCCTTTCCAGAATGCGCCCTGGAACACCAACAGGCTCAAGAGATTGCTGCCGCCGAATCCGGCTTTCTCGAGCTCTAGCTGCATGGGTTCGATGTAAAAGCTGTAGAGAGCGTAGACACCCAGTCCCATCAACCCAAAGACAACTCCCCAAATCCACTGCATGGACCTTTTGACCCGCTCGTGAAACTCGGCAAGGCGCGCGGGAAGCGGCTCGTCCTGCTCCAGCATGGAGCGGGTCAGAAGGCGTGATTCGCGGTCGAGCGCCCGGAGCAGAGTCAGGCAGCGCGTGCAAGTCTGCGTATGGAGAGACACCTCCTGCGCAGTTTCGCGGTCCAACTGCCTTTCGACGTACATTAGCAAAGTGATTTCATCCACGTGCTTGTTCGCCGAATTTTCCGCGTTGCTCACCGGGTTCCTCCTACCGCCAAGGCATTGTTTTCGAGCAGGGCCTGGCGGAGCTCATGCCTTGCGCGAAGCAGCACCACGCCGACAAACGGGCGGCGCACGCCCAAAGCATCCGCAATTTCGTCGTAGCTCATGTCCGAGTAATAGCGCATCACCAGCGCCATGCGCGCTCGTGATCCGAGTTTCGTCATCGCTTTTCTGACCTCTTCGCCGGTGCGCTCTTCGATGAGGCGCTCGAGCTGATTAGGATCCGGAGCCTCGAGCGGGAGTCCTTCAATGTCCTCGGTGTCTTTGTCATGACGGGCCTTGCGCCGTCGCAGCATATCCCAACAGTGGTTGGCGGCGACTTTGTAAAGCCACGCGGAGAAGGAGCGGCTGGGATCGTACTGAGCGAGTTTTTCGCGCAGCTTCATGAAGATCTCCATCGTGGCGTCTTCCGCGTCCTCCTTGGTCGGCATGGCGCGGCGGCAAAAGCGGAAGATTGCCGGCGCATATTCCCGGTACAGATCGCCCCAGGCCAAGGTATCCCCAGCCCTGGCCCGAACGATTAAATCTTTCGGCTCCGTTATTCCCGGCACGCTATCTCGGCCTGGTCTCAGCGGTTCCATAACTAGATACGCAGGGAAACTCTCAAAACTATCACAGGTTGCAATGGGGAGGGGTTATGGGGAGAGGTGAAAGGGGTGGCTGGGGGGCGTTGAGGCGCGGGGGAATTGGTCCCAGGACGGTAAGGAGGGGGAATTGAAATCTACTTAAGTATTGATTCTACACGACTTAACATTTTGGGGTGGCGCAAGTGCGGAATCCAAAGGGGTTACAAAGCTCGTGCTTTCATACTGATGTGCAAGTGTTGATTGGACAAGGGTTAGGGGCCGTTTTTCGTATGTGTTGATCCTGAGGGACTTGGCCGAAACGCTGTGCGGCACCATATGTATACCATTAAATAATATAACATACTATGGACTGCATTGCAAGCAAAATCTTTTGCGTGGCGCAAGGAGAGCAGAAATGGAGACGGCCCCGGAGAGTGGTCCGGGGCCGCTGGAAATGGTGGCACCGCGAGA
>DASPTY010000075.1:0-4824 GCA_035623175.1 Candidatus Limnocylindrales bacterium
TCCAAAAGTCGTCGAAGGTTACGGCAAGGGCGCCATTGTTGGCCAAGCGGGTGAACTCGAACACGGCGCGCTGTGGCACGTTCCCGGCGGCTATGCAATGCGCGAAGTTCTTGGCGGCGCAAAAGCCATTGTGCCCTCGACAAAGAAAGTGGGTGGACTCGGAACGCGCCTCGACGTGCCCGTGACTCACATTAACGCTTCGTACGTGCGCAGTCACTTCGACGCGATGGAAGTAGGTATCGCTGATGCGCCGCGGGCCGACGAAATTCTGCTGGCGTTAGTTATGACTACGGGGCCACGCGTGCATGCGCGAGTAGGAGGACTGAAAGCATCAGGGATCAAAGGCGAGGATGGGTTGCGATGAAGGCGAAAATCCGCAAGATCGTTGCATTTCTGGAAGAGACGCACACGGAGATGGGCAAGGGTGTCACACCGCCCACGCGCCGTGCCGCTGCGGCCGCAGTGATCGAGAATCCTTTCGCCGGACGATTCGTCGATGACCTCACCGAGCTAATGGACATTGGCGAAGAACTCGGCGAACTTCTTACGAAACGAGCCGTGGCAGCGCTCGGAATTGCCGGACCTTCCGCGGAGAGTTATGGCAAAGCTGCCGCTGTCGGCGAAAACGGCGAACTGGAGCACGCCGCGGCGATTCTCCATCCGAAACTTGGCTCGCCGGTTCGCAAAGTCCTCGGGAAAGGCGCCGCGCTGATTCCATCATCCAAAAAGCGCGGTGGGCCGGGCATTTCGCTCGACATTCCGCTCGGACACAAGGATGCGGCGTTCGTTCGCAGCCATTTTGACGGCATGGAAATTCGCGTGAACGACGCGCCGCGTGCGAACGAAATCCTCGTCGCGATTGCCGTGACCGACAGCGGACGGCCTCTCCCCCGTGTCGGCGGCCTAACCAAAGACCAGATCAAAGGCGAAGACGGATTGCGATAGAAGAACCGGGGTGAGCATAGCCTGTGGTGGGGCTCCGATCCTATTGGGCTAGGGCTTGCTCGGCCCTTCACTGTCTTTGAACCGAATCAGCAGAAAACGAGTGCCTTTGTGGTCGCCTGGAGTGACGACAGTCCAATTTTTCCCGGCTTCCAACCACTCGACTTCCCCACCGCGGAGAGCCTTGGAAGGTTCTCCAGGTCTATTCACTTGCAATTCAGAGTTTTGTTCAACGACCAGCAGCCGCGCAGATTGCGGGCCCGACTCGCTGTAGTTTTGTTTGAGAGCGATCGAGAAAGATGTTACAGAAATTTCATCAGTTTCAAACAACCTAGCTACCCGCATTGCTTGTGCAATCTGTCTCAGTGGCGAGTCAGTAGGCAGTTTATCGACGTTGCCGGGAGGGCAGTCGTTGAGCGGACCATCCGTTATTTTTTGACAGAGATTGCGCGGCTCTCCCTGAGGATGCAGCAGCTCGATGGTGAGATCGTTCAGGGCAGTGCCTTGGTCAGTGCGTACAAGATGTGCGAACCCACCACGGGAGTAACCAACCTGTCCTTCTGCCATCGTCACGTGCGTTTCCGGCTTCCCCACAACCGCGTTGACAAAGTCAGTGGGAGAGAGAGAGACGGAGACATACGGTAGATCGTGCAGATGAAGAAGCGTGGCCTCATGCCCCGGAAGACTGAAACGGAAAACACGGACGTAGGAGTTTTCAAGCACGAGAAGATGGTGCGGCTCCTCCGTGATAGGGACAGGCTTCTGTGCATCCTGAGTTTGACTTCTGAAGAGCGGTGGGGCTAGAGCGATGAGCGTTATCCAAGCTACTTTTGCAATTGAAAGGTTTGAAGTGAACATGGAGCACATTCTAGCGGAGAGTGAGAGGGTCGTAAACTACTTCACGATTTTCGGCACGCGTGTTGCCGGCGGGGTGTTCCGGCTGCGCTCGCTGCGCACCACGCCATCAATCACCGTCATCCCAATCCCCGGCAAATCCCCCAACCGCACACTCTCCAGCAGTGTCTTCCCTGCCGATTGCTGAGGCATGTCCATGAACACAAAATCCGCGGGCCGCCCGAGCTCGATCAAGCCACTCTCCAGTTTCCGTATTCGCGCGGTATTCCCCGTGGCGAAGCAAAACACGAGTTCTGCCGGAAGCTCGCCGAGCGAAGAAAGCGCCGAAATCACTCGGAGTATTCCCAGCGGCTGCACACCTGATCCAGCAGGTGCATCCGTGCCCAGAATTATGCGGTGCAGCTGCTTCCTCTCCTTCGCTGTGCGAAGTGTGAATAACGCCGCTCGCTCATTCCCGTTGTGCACGATCTCCAGCGCCCGGGACGATTCTTCACACAATGCACGGATCTGCGCATCCGGCAATGCCGTGTGCCCGCCGTTGACGTGGCCGATCACGTCCGTGTCCGCCGCGAGGACGACATCCTTGTCAATCAAGCTAGAGCCTGGAATTGATGGCCCGCCCGTGTGAATCGTGCTCTGAATGCCGTGCTTCCTCGCCCAAGCCACCATCTGTCGTGCCGTGGGGCCATCCTTCACGCTGCCTAGCCCCACTTCTCCGAGCAGCTTCACGCCCGCCTCCGCGAGCGACTTGAAATCTTCCTCGACCATTCCCTGCTCAATCACCGGCGCGCCGGCGAGCACTTTCACTCCGCTGGGCCGCAGCGCTGCAAACGCCCGCTGCGCTGTAATCGCTAGAGCCTTTACGCCGACGACATCCTTCGGCCGCCCGGGCATGTGCACTTCGCCGGCAGAGATCATTGTGGTCACGCCGCCATGCAGGCAGCTATCAATCCAGCCAATCTGGTTTTGACGTGGAGTCCAATCGCCCGCGACTGGATGCACATGGCTGTCAATCAGCCCCGGAGCGAGAGCCGTGCCGTTCGCATCAATGATGCTTGTCGCGCCCTCGCAATCAACATCCTTTTCTTTGCCGATGGCGCTGATGCGTCCGTCCCTCACCACAACCGTGTCCGCATCGAGAATCGGCTTCTCCAGATCACCGCTCAACAGAAGACCGATATTGCGAATGACCAGCTTCGCGCCCGTTCCCGCCTTGCTTGTTTCTTCGACGGTCATGTTTACGGTGCCTCCACTTTCATTCCCATTTGCCCTGCAATACGCGCGCGAACACGTCGTGGTCCACGTTTGCCCCACTAGCAACGAGCGCCACTCGTTTCCCGCGCAATTTTTCTGCTTCCTTCGTCGCAGCTGCCAACGGCGCCGCTCCCGCGCCTTCCACCACATTATGCGTGTCGGTGAACATGGTTCTCATGGCCTCAGCCACTTCGGCATCGGAGACGCGCACCACACGCTCAACATTCTCCAAGATGAACTGCAGTGGCTCCTCTTCCGGTTTGCGGCATGCCACGCCATCCGCAAGCTTGGTCTGCGCCGGGGCTTCCACGCATTTCCGCGCTTCAATTGAAAGCGCATAGGTCGGCGCAAGTTCCGAAACTACTCCTATGAGCTTCGTCTCCAATCCAAGTCCATTCCGCACTGCTGCCGCCGAACATATCCCCGACCCCATCCCAATCGGCACGTAGGCCACATCAATATCCGCCAGCGAGGTGAACAATTCCAGCCAATACGTCGCGACTCCTTTCACAATGTCGCGGTGATAAGGCGGCACATAGTGGTATCCGAGTTCCGTCTCCAGGGCCATGGCGTGCTCGCGTGAGGATTGGTAATCGTGCCCATGCTCGATCAAGCGTGCTCCCTGCGCTCGCATCGCCGCATTTTTCTCCATACTATTCCCGTGCGGCACCACGATTACCGCCGGCAAGCCAAAGCGTTTCGCCGCCAGCGCCACCGATTGACCATGATTCCCTCGCGTCGCCGAAACGAGCCCGCGCGTGCCTGGCTCACGCTTTATCAGTTCCTCGACGTACACAACCGCCGTCCGCGCTTTGAAGGATCCTGTCGGCGTTTGATTTTCATGCTTCACCCAAACTTCGGTCCCCAAGCGCTCGCACAGCAGCGGCCAGCAGTACTGCGGTGTGGGCCGCATCACTCGATAAACCGACTCCGCAGCCTGTTTTACTTCATCGATCGTTGGAAGTGTGCGTGCCATGTCGCCCTCGAGTTCGGCTCGTCGTCGTGTGACTCTCGCGGGATTCTCTCACATGGACGCCGCTGCCAAACTCCCAAATTGTCTCACGTCAGGAATTGGGTGCGTGAAAAGAGGCCGCTCAAGGATGAGTTGGCAGGCGCTTGCCTTCTGCTTTTATTTTCACTTGGTGAACAATTTGAGGTTAATCTCGTCAGCTATCTTCTTGTAGCCTTTGTCCCCGGGATGGAGATGATCGCTGCTATCGACGTCTGGCGAAAGCCGTGAAGGATTTTGCGAATCGCGTGTCGCGGCGTCCAGATCGATGACGGCATCGAACTTGTTGCTCGTTCGGATCCAATTGTTGATCGCCTGGCGATCGGCTTCCAGAACCGGGCTGAAGTAATTGGAGCCCTCGCACGCTAGGATGGTCGCTCCATACACGCGGATGCCGTGGGCATGAGCGCGCAGAATGATCTGTTCGTATGCGGCGAGGATGTCGGCCACAGTCGCGGGCTGTTCGTTGCGTGCCGCAGCATCCTTGCGAGTGCCAAGATCGTTGATGCCCTCAAGCACAATCAACCATCGCACTCCGCTCTGTGCAAGCACGTCGCGATCCAGCCGGGCCAAGGCGTTCGGGCCCAGGCGGTCGTGCAACAAGCGGTTGCCGCCGATTCCCTCATTCAGGACGCCAATTGTTTTGGTGTGCCTGTCCGCTTGCAAGCGTCGGGCTAAGTAATCCGGCCAACGACTGTTTCCGTTGGTGATGGAGTTCCTTCCATCGGTGATAGAGTCGCCCAAGGTGACGATCACACCAGCAG
>DASPTY010000076.1:0-11338 GCA_035623175.1 Candidatus Limnocylindrales bacterium
AAAGCGACGGATTCTACGCGACACGTTGGAGGTGTAGCCGGAGGCTGCTGAGAGAGAGCCGGGATAGTAGTTAACAAAACGTAGGCTACGACTGGTAGATGGGAGAAGCGAAAAGTGCGAAACGAAAGATTGTGGCGGAGAGGGTCCATCAGATCACCGAACCATCAGAGGCGGCCAAATGTTCTCACGGCTTCCTGGATGGATTTGAGCTTCTCGATGTAGGCGTACATGGAATGCTCCTTGAAGTCCATCTCCTGGGCTAGGGTAAGGACTTTTTGCGCCAGGTGGCGAGGAACGACGACAACGCCATCCTGGTCGGCAGCGATAATGTCCGCAGGTTTCACTTCGATGCCGTCACACACGACCGGAATATTCGAACCGGCGAAGCGGTAGTGATGGACGGAAGTGGAAGGAACAATGCCGAGGGCATACACCGGAAAGTTAATGCGCTTCAACTGAGCGACGTCGCGAACACCGCCATCAATGACAGCGCCGGCATATTCACGGGCGTGCATGGCGGTGCCCATGAGGCCGCCCATACCAGCAATGTCAATGCCGTCTTCAACGACCATCACGTATACGGAGTCCTTGGAGCCTTGATCGATCGCCGCGAGCATTCCGTTGAGGGCATTTGGATCGTCATTGGCTTCTTTTTTCAGGGACACCGTGACGGCAAAGCCAGCAAACTTCGTGGGAAAGATCGGTCGCATCCGGTGGGACATATACATCTTGCGGCCGGTGAGCTGTTCGAGCGCATCAGAGACAGAGGCAACTTCGACCTGGCGGTAGCCGGCGAGTAACGCCGCGGCGTCGTCCGCCGGTGGCACTTGCGAACGAGTGCGAGCGGAGGGAAGCCCCACGAAGACAAGAAAAGGGACGACGAGGAAGAGGCAGGCCAACAGGAGTTTGCGAAGGTGGCCGGAGTTTTGGACAGCAACGGGCTTGTGCATGGATACCTCCTGAGTTCAATCGCTAAGGACTTTACCACCAGGGGGACACGGGGTGAAATGCTTCTAAGCCGATTTAAGGATCCAAAAGCCGCAAGATAGGCGGGATGGAATTGAAGAGAAAGACTCAATGCCCGGAATTGACGCGGACGCTGCGGCGCAGGCAACTGTTCCAGCCCGGCAGTTTGAATTGCGGGCGGAGTCGCCGCGATTTTGGGACTTGGTCGGTCACCAGGGAGTTTCATATTCGCAACATTTCCCCGGCTGACACATAAGACGGCTTAAGATGTGACGAAGAGGCACGGGAGGCCCAACGATTATGTCTAAGGGCAGCTTCTTTATCGGTTGCTCGCAGGTTTGGTTTTGAAGTTAATCGGTTTGGAGGCATGGGATTTCCACTTTGAAAGGTCGTTACGTGAAAATGCACAACCTCATCTTTTGCGTGTCCTCCCCCGGTTAAACTCATTCAATAATTCTGAGCCAGACGAGCACTTGGCTCCCGTGTGGGTTTCGCTTTCCGCACAAGGTCATTCGGAAGCGTGGCGAATTCACGATCTCAATGGAAAGGAGGTGACCCTGGCGAATTTCAAGGGCAACGTAGTCTTTTTGAATTTCTGGAGTACAACATGCCCTCCTTGTCTTTCGGAGATGCCAACAATCACGCATTTTGCGGACTCACTGAAAGGTGCACCAGTCTTATTTCTCGCGGTAACTGAGGAGGACGATAGTACTGTCCGAACTTTCAAGTTCGCCCACCGAATCGGCGTCCCCGTATACATCACTAGGGGAAAAATTCCAGAGGAATTTGAAGTGCGGATGTATCCCAAGACTTTCATTCTGGATACACGGGGTGTCATAGCCCTTAGGCAAGTGGGGGCGGTAGGTTGGGATACCGACCATGTTTGGTCATTCATCCATAGTCTTGAATCTTCCAATTAATTTATGTTGGTGATCTTTTTAAAGCCGTAGAGCAACGGCATCAAAGAAGTGCACGATGACATCTGGCTGGTCAGCTTTATGGATTATGATTTGGGATACTTCGATCTGGAGACCCGGGTGCTCGAACCGCTCGAAAATCCCGTCGGCCCCAAAGTGTTACCTATGTCTTAGGTACGTTGTGTAACCTATGTGTCCGGGCTGGACCTGGAAGGTTTGGTGGGCCCGGTAGGATTCGAACCTACGACCAACGGATTATGAGTCCGCTGCTCTAACCGCTGAGCTACGAGCCCCGATACCTAAACCATACTATAAGACGCAGGGGCGCGGAGGAAACTTCGCAGTGGTTATTGGCGATTGCTAGAGGCTGTGGTTGATGCCGCGGAGCGCGGGGTAGAGCTTGCGAAACTCCGCGTATTGGAGATTCATGCGCGCAGCGGCAGCGGGATTGGGCTGGACCCGTTTCGCGACGCGGACCGAGGTTTCGCAGGCGGCGTCAACGGAAGGCCAATGCCCGATTCCAACGCCGGAGAGCAGGGCGGCACCGTACGCACCGCCTTCGTCGGCTTCAATCAATTCCACGGGCATGCCGTAAACATCCGCCTGAATTTGTTGCCACAGGGGAGAACGCGCGCCGCCGCCGCCCAGGCGAATCGACTGAATCGGCACGCCGATATCCTGAAACAAGGTGAGCGAATCGCGGAGACTGAAGGCAACACCTTCCAAGATGGCGCGGATGACGTGGGCGCGGGTGTGTTGCGCGGTGATGCCGACGAGAGCGCAACGCGCGTTGGGATCTAGATGCGGCGTGCGCTCGCCCATGAGATAGGGCGTCCACAGAAGGCCGTCGGCGCCCGGAGGCGTCTTGGCGGCTTCTTCGGCGAGACGATTGTAAGGGTCGCGACCGTCGTCTTTGCCCGCGCCAAATTGATCACGGAACCAACGAAGCGAGAGGCCGGCGCCCTGCGTTACGCCCATGACATGCCAGCGACCCGGAATGGCGTGGCAGAACGTGTGGATGCGGCCCTTGGGCTCAAGGACGGGTTTGCTGGTAGCGGCGAAGACGACACCGGAGGTGCCGATGGTCGCGCTCACCGCACCGGGCTTGACGATGCCCATGCCGACAGCACCCGCGGCTTGATCACCGGCACCAGCAACGACAGGAATGCCAGGGCGAAGGCCGGAGAGGCGCGCGCCTTCTTCCGTAAGACGGCCACTGACTTCCGGTGACTCGAAGACTTCGGGCAGAAGGGCTTCGTCGAGTTGAGAGAGTTCGAGCATGGGGCGGGACCAACGGCGGTGGACGACGTCAAACATGAGCGTCCCGGAGGCATCGGCAACGTCAATGGCGCGGGCGCCCGTGAGACGGAATCGCACATAGTCTTTGGGCAGCATCAGTGAGCGAACGCGTGCCCAGATTTGCGGCTCGTGGTGGCGGACCCACCAGATTTTGGGCAGCGTGAATCCCGTGAGGGCGGGGTTGGCAGTCAGTTCGATGAGGCGCTCCGCGCCGACTTGCTTGGTGATTTCGCGGCATTCGTCGCCGGTGCGCTGGTCGCACCAGATGAGGGCGGGGCGAAGGACCTGATCCTTGCCATCGAGAAGAACGAGACCGTGCATCTGGCCGGTGAGGCCGATAGTGGAGACATCCTGAGGTGTTTTGGAGCCTTTCGCGAGGCAGGCTTTGATGGCCTGGCAGGCTGCACGCCACCAATCGTCGGGGGATTGTTCGGCCCAGCCGATTTGGGGCGAGCTCATGGGCGCGTGTTCGGCTGTCGCCGCACTGATGACGCGGCCGTTCGAGTCAATTAAGACGGCGCGTGTTCCGCCGGTGCCAACATCGATTCCCAGTAGGTTCATCGAATTGCTCGGGTTTATGAAATTCGGTCCGCGGACTAATGCACGGAGAAACGGTAAATCGTAATGGAATGGAACTTGGCACCGGGCTTCAGCTCCGTTGTCGGGAACTTCGGATGGTTGGGAGAATCGGGAAAGTGCTGAGTCTCCAAGCAGAGCGCGGCGTTACGCGGATAGAGGATGCTGTGCTTCCCTTTGATGGAGCCATCGAGGAAATTGCTGGTGTAGAACTGCACGCCGGGCTCTGTGGTGAGGACGTCGAGAGTGCGACCGGTGCCAGGGTCGTAAACTTCCCCCGCCTGCGTCAGGTTCTTGCCGCCACCATCAATGACAAAGTTGTGGTCGTAGCCGTGACCCAATTTGATTTGCTCGTCGTCGGCGTTAATGCGTTCGCCGATCGCATGAGGCTTCAGAAAATCGAACGGGGTGCCGACGACGGACTTCAGTTCTCCCGTAGGGATAAGCGTGGTATCCACGGGAGTGAAGCGGGAGGCGTTCAGCATCAACTGGACGTCGAGGATGGTATGGCTTGCATCGCCGGAGAGATTGAAGTAGGCATGATTGGTGAGATTCAGGACGGTCGGCTTGTCCGTGGTTGCAATGTATTCGATCTTCACGTCACCGTCCTTGAGAGTGTAGTTCACGGTGACCGACAGATTCCCCGGATAGCCTTCTTCGCCGTCTTTGCTGAGATATTTCAGTTCGACGCCATCGGAAATGATTTTTGCCGTCCACATGTGATTGTGAAAACCGTTTGGCCCGCTATGAAGGGTGTTGTCGCCATCGTTTTTGGGAAGGTTGAATTCGTTTCCGTCCAGGGTGAATTTGGCGTGAGCGATGCGGTTGGCATAGCGGCCGACGATGGGTCCAAAGAAGGAGGCTTTCTTCGAGTGATTGTTTTCGTAGTAGCCCGCGGGATCATCGAAACCAAGAACCACGTCCTCGACCTTGCCGTTGCGGTCCGGCACCTTCAACGAAATGATGTTTCCGCCGTAGGTCATTACTTCCACTTCGATCTTTCCGTCTTTGAGGGTGTAGATATCCACAGCCGCGCCATCCGGGAGATTTCCGCCACTGCGCTTGCTGACCTGGGTCTTTGCCGCTGCCGCGCTGGCAATTCCTGCAACAAGGACTAGCACCACTGCGAGCTTTCTGAAATGTGTCATGGGGGCCTCTCTTGCAAACATTCTATGGTGCTTGTGCGCCGGGTACAACTTATGAAAACGTTTTGCTTGACTGCGAGTCCAGATGGCTCGCAGACGAGGATTGGGGCTAGAAAAACGTTCTCGCAGTATACTTAAGGTTCGCTACACTCACAGAAAATCATCATGCAATTTCAAGATTGTTTGCGCGGCACGACAACGATTTGCGACGGCGCGTGGGCCACGGAATTTCAGAAGCTCGGCCTCGAACTGGGCGCCTGCGCGGACGAATGGAACCTGGCGAAACCTCACTTGGTGGAGCAGGTTGCGCAAAGTTACGTGCAGGCAGGCAGCCGCGTGATTCTGACAAACACGTTTCGCGCGAATGCGATCAGCCTGACGGCGCAGGGGTTGGCGGGACAATGTGAAGAGATCAACCGCGCAGGAGTGAGGATTTCGCGTAAGGCAGCGGAGAACTCCGCTCTTGTGTTTGCCTCGATCGGTCCGAGCGGAAAGTTGCTGCTAACCAAGGAAGTGACCGTGGAGCAGTTGAAGGAGGCTTTTTCGCAGCAGGCGAAGGCGCTTGCTTCGGAAGGGCCGGATGGAATCGTCCTCGAAACCTTTACCGACCTAGCTGAGGCGCGCATTGCCGTGGCCGCTGCATTGAAGACGGGACTGCCGGTGATTGTGTCGTTCGTTTTCGATTCGGGGAAGAACCGGGACCGAACCATCATGGGAACTACACCAGAGCAGGTCGCCACAACGATGACGAGCGACGGCGTTCACGCTATCGGAGCGAATTGCGGGTTGGGGATTCAGGAATTCGTTCCCGTCTGCCGGCGCCTTGCGGCTGCGTCGCGGTTGCCGATCTGGATCAAGCCAAACGCGGGATTGCCGGAGATGGTGGGAGGCATGGCCAAATATAAGACGACCCCGGCGGAATTCGCAGAGTCGGTTCCAGAGCTAGTGGACGCGGGCGCCACTTTTCTCGGCGGCTGCTGTGGAACGACACCTGAGTTTATCCACGAAATCGCCCGGCTCCCCGCGCTGAAGAAATCACAGGGGAAAAGAGCCGCCTCAGAGGAATAGAGGAAGCGTCGAATTAATCCACCCGCCGATGCCGAAGGTCAGGAAGAGCCTGGCTTGTGCAGACAACGAGACGCTGCTTCGCATTCGGCACAGGGAATCTTGCCGACCCGTACCTTGGCACCGAGGCCGTACACCATCGAGACCGACTTGCGAGGCATCATCATGAACGACGGATTCAAATGCACCCCGATGGAAGACGCATCCACCAACGAAAAGATTTGTGTTTGAGCAGCGGAGAGTTCCCAATCTTTTGTTCCGGGATAAACGGGGTTTGTAGCTTTCAGCGTGCGTACTCCGGCCAAAGCGTGAACGTGTCGAGTAAGGGCGTTGGTCATTTCGTCGAGGGCGGCAGTCCCAAAAGCGTCTAAAGCCATTTGGAAGAGCAAGTCCTGGCCTCGCAACTTTTCAATCCTCTGCTCCAGTTCGCCGCCGAGGGTGGCGACAGCGGCGAGGACACACCCCGCCCCGGTAAGTCTGCGCGAAAGCCCGGCACCCATCAATTGCCCGCCGGGAGCAAAGAACATTCCCTCGTTTTCTCGTTCCACTATGTTCAAGCAGCGAACCACCGCCCGAGGATGAATCCACGCTGTACCCTCGGCGATGGCGCGCTTGGCCAAGGTGCGAAACAATGGCTGACGCTCCCCTAACCGGACGGGATTGATACCCTCCGCGCGCAGCACTGCCACGGGCTGAACGACCAACTGCCAATCGTCCAGAATCTCGGAGTGGCGTTCGATTGTGAAGCCGACTCTCATTTTCGATTCAATCATCCCAGCGGAATCATCAAACCCCCGGCAAATGGTGCATTCCCGCGCGGGTTGCGAGCTCGCCCATCATGGCGTGCAAAGATTGTTCCACACTTGATGAGATTTTCGGCCGCTTGTAGCTCGAAATCAATTCCTGGACGCGCTCCCTGGCTCTCGCGAAGGTATCCTTTTTGCCACCTTGCTCCCAAGAATGGAGCGAGCCGCGATCAATGACCTTAGAGGGAATATGCTGCTCCAATCGGAACAGTTTCCGCGTTTCCGGAATCTTCAGGAAGTCACCTTGCGCACCTGCCTTCGCGAACATGTCAAGCGCGAGCGTTTCCGTGCGGGCTTGGACCCCTTGCAGGGCGCGCTGCGCCATGGCGATGGTTTCCGCGTCGAGGACCAATTTCTCTGCGCTGTGACAGGCGAGGGAATCCAGCATACCAGCCCCAGAAATCATATTGATACCACCGAGCGCACCCATGATGGCCGCCAGGCCGCTCTCCTGGCCCGATTGAGCGTCGACGAGCTTGGAATCGCTCCCGAGCAAGTAGCCGTGAGTGGGCAAGCCCAGCGACTTTGCGACTTGAGCGCAGGAGACGTTGAGCATGGTGGTTTCGATTGCGCCCATGGGAGTAATGCCGCTGCGCATGTCGAAGATGGCGGGAGCACCGCCCCAGACGAGGGGCGCTCCCGGCTGCGCGAGTTGGTGAATGGTGATTCCGCTAATGCATTCAGCGGCGTGCTGCACGACGGCGCCGGCGAGTGTGACGGGAGCGGCTGCGCCCGCTAGAGGCATGGAGACAATTTCGGCGGGAACCCATGCGCGAGCCAAATCTACCATGTTTTGCGCGGCAAATTCCGACCAATGCAGCGGAGGCGAAGGACAGACATCGAAGACGGCGCGAGGTTTTTGGCGCAAGGCCGCGTGGCCTCCGGAGTCGGAGGCGAGAAGGTCAATCATTGCAGGAACAGTGCGAGGAGAAAAGGCTCCCGTGACAACAGGCTTATCGGAATACCACAGCACGAGGAAGAGGCGGTACAGATCGCCGATCTCCTTTGGAACTTCATTGCAGACCACTGCGGTTGATTGCGCGGCATACTGCGGCAATTGTTCCGCGATTTGGACAAGGCGGACGAGGTCGGCCGATTGCGACATGCGATGTTCGAGCGTGTCGGGGTCAAGGACGTGCACGCACGAAGAGCCGGGGTCAAAATGGACGCGGCCTGCACCGTAGCGGACCACGGGTTCGCCTGCGCGAGTGTGCAGCGAAAAATCGCGAGGGACAGTCTCAATCGCCTTGCGAGCGAGTGACTCCGGGATGTGGGCAAGGCCATTTTCGACGCGCGCGCCCGCAGAGGCGAGCAATTCAACGGCTTCGGGGGCCTGAACGGTCACGCCGCGCTGGTGGATGAGTTCAAAAGCCTCCGCGAGAATGCGGTCGATCAGGGAAGGCTCGAGAAGTTGCAGACTCGCTTGCATCAATTGTCCAATCCCAATCCAATTATTCAAGCTCAAAACTCTTGCGGCCCGGGCTAGACACCAACCAGACGCTTAGCAAGCGCCACGGCAGCCAAAGCGTCTTTGCCATATCCATCCGCGCCAATTTCATTCGCCCAGCTTTGCGTGACTGGCGCGCCACCGACGATGAATTTGACATGCGGGCGCAAGCCATGACGCTCCAGGGCGTCGACAACATTTTTCTGGCCGGTCATGGTGGTGGTCAGCAAGGCGGAAACACCGACAATGTTGGCATTCACCTCTTTGGCTTTCAAAGCAAAGGTGTCGAAGGGGACGTCCACACCGAGATCGAAAACCTCGAAGCCGCTGGCAGAGAGCATGGTGCCAACGAGGGTCTTCCCAATTTCGTGAATGTCTCCTTTGACTGTGCCGAGGATGACTTTGCCAAGCGTCTCGCGAGTGGCGCCGACCTTGTGAATCTCGGGCTCCAGGGTCGAGGTGGCGGCTTTCATGGCTTCGCCGGCAAGGACGAGGTCGGGCAAGAACATTTCACCTTGTTCGAACTGCTGGCCAACGACATGGAGGCCAGGGACAAAACCGTTGTTGATCGCATCCAGTGGGGATATGCCTTCGCCGAGGGCGCGGAGGCTGAGCTCCCGCGCGGCTTCAGGATCTCCATCGATGATAGATTGCTTCATCAACCGAAAGAGTTCACCGGGCATGAAGTGCTCACCTCGAGGAGAAGTTGGCAAGAGGCATAAGGAGATCGCAACTTGCCGAAAGTCTGTCTGGATGTCGGTCTGATCGGAGAAGAATTGCAGCTCTCCTCCGGAAACGGGTTCGATGCACACCGAGATGCGGCGACCCGGGAGCGTACTTTTATGATAAGGGGCAAAGAAGGCCGCGTCCACAGACGGCGCCGCAAACCCTGACGCGGCACGCAAGCTAGACGAGGACCGAACGGATTTCTCCGTTAATCCGCCGGGTGCGCCTTGGGCATCATCTCCAAGGTCCAAATTGCCGCGGGCCGCATGTACATTGAAGCGCGATAGTCCCCGCTGATGTCCCAGGCCTCGGGCGTGCGGAACCAGTATCCCCTGGTTTCGTAGCTGGTGTGATAGATGCCCCACAAGGTGCGGTAAGCCTCATTCGTCATTCCCTCGCTCAACATGAGGCCGGCGACGGCCATCGTAGTGCCCGACCAGACTTCGTCCACTTGTTCGTTGTGTTCGAGCTTGATGAGCTGGCCATCCGCTGCGATGCCATTGACCGCGCCCATGCTCCCCTCGGCGAATTTCATGACGTTGAAGTCATAGATCTTTTTGAGGGCGGTGAGTTGCATTTTCCGCGGGACAAGATCACCAAGACCGGTCAGGTTGGCGTACCATTGGCCGGCCAACTGGTCAGCCTGGATGTTGTCCTTGTAGGCGCTTCCCGTGTCATAGCGGAAGTATTCGCCGTTCCAGAGTTTGTTGATATAGGTTTCCTGGCTCTTGGCGAAAAGGCGGTGAAATTCGTCTGCGGCCTGGGTATCGCCGAGCTTCTTCCCGATCTCCTCGGCGGCGCGCAAGGCAGCCAGCCACAATCCACCGGAATACGCGCTCTTCCCGCGCACAACCCACTCGTCGTAAGTCTGGTCGGGATAGCCCTGATTTTCCGGAATCCCGCCACCGTCGGGGTCAAACTTGCGCAGGTAAGCGATCGATTGTTTGACGGCAGGCCAGGTGTATTTCAAGAAGGCGGTATCGGTGGAGCCGGAAAGAACGTAGTCGCGGTAAACCAGCAGCACGAATTTAGGATTCAAATCTTTCCAGCCATTCGTATCCTGCCAGCTGAACTGATTGATTTGCTTGAACGGATCTTCTTCCGGGGCGCCTAGGTCGTGCGGCACGGCACCCTTTTCCTTGCGGAGCCGGAATTGGGGTGTGCCCGTCTCAATGCTCTTCCAGATCCAAGCCATGCGCTCGCGCGATTCCTGTGGCACGGTGTCGGCAAAGCCTTTCATGACTTGCTTCTCAATGTCGGGCCAGAACTCAATTAGTGGCATGGAGCCGTAGAAGCGGACGTCGAGAGTCTCATAGAAGGGATAGTCGTAGCATTCCATGAAGGAATAGGTCGGCGGCTGCGAAGGATCACCGTTGACGGATCGTCCCCAAACAGAACCGCCATCCGCGAGAGGGTAGAGTTCGTTGAACAGCATGCCGCGGTACCACAGAGGCTTGCTTTCGTCGTTCACGTACTTGGCCTGCCAGGAATCGATGGAGGCGCTCCAGGAGTTCGCGTTCTTCAAGGCATCGCGGGCGATTGCCCAGGCATTCAGGCCAGTGGTTCCGTAGAAGTCGGTGTAGCGGCGATACCACTTCCTTCCGGAGCCAAACTCGAAAATGGGCATATCCCATGCGATGACCATGGGCACGACTTTCTTTTGGCCGGGCTCGAGAGTGAACCGGATAGCAATCGCTGCCGCTAAGGGCTCGCCGCTGCTAGTCCAAGAATCACCATTGTTCGCGAGTTTTCCGTCTTTAGCGAACGGCTCCCAGATTTCCTTTCCGGGAGTCTCCGGGCAGAAAGTCGCCTGATAGGTAAGTTCGACGCCAGGTTCGGCAACGCTCGCGATGGCAAATTGGCCATCCCATTCTTCAGATATCTTGTCGACGTGATTCCGGTCAAGCACGACACCCTGCATGGTCGCGCCGGAGCCCAAAGTCTCCGTGGCGAGATGGTTCCAGTTGCCAGCATTCATCTGGTCGCTGAAGTCTCTGCGATAGGTACGGAACCAACCGATCATGTTCTCCCAAGAAAGTAAGACGGAGACGGTGACACGCTTGTTCGTGGGATTCTCCGCGTGCCAGAGATAGACGGCGACGGGGTAGCTGGACTCCTTGTAGTTATAGGGGAGGATGGGAGAAAACTGTTCCAAAACGACGTGTGCAGGAAATTTGTCCCAGCGGTAGTCGTACCAAGATTTGGGATAGAGGGCATAGTAATCTCCGGCGCCGACAGGGTAATCCCATCGCCAGGCACTGAGCGAGCCGTCTTGCGGGTGGCCATTGGTCAAGACGCGCGCGACGCCCTCCGCCGCGTCCTCGGTTTTCTGGAACATGGCGAACTGATTGCCGGAGACCGACTCGTACTTATGCACACCGGATTTCATGT
>DASPTY010000077.1:0-16178 GCA_035623175.1 Candidatus Limnocylindrales bacterium
GAGCAACAGGGTGGCCGACCCAATGCTCAGGAGGGCGGCCCGCTTCTTCTCCTGAATGACGGTTCGGAGGCGGCGGGAAAGCACCATGGGATAAGACTACCTCAAGTCCTTGGTTGAATCAGAGATAGGCTTAGCCGCGAACCTGCGGCGTCAGTTGGCCTGCTTCGGGCTCATGGGCGGCTCGGGAAGAAGCGGAAGCCGCTTGGGCTCACCGCGGGCGCCCCGGATTTCCACTTCTTCGAAGAGCAAGGACGGGGCAACAACGGCGGCGGGCAAGCCGTTTTGCGCGTTGCCGAACGCGCCCAGCGCGGTTCCGGAAACGCCAGCGGTCTGGTTCTGCATGTAGTTGTACACGTAATCGTCGTTCCCGATGCCAGCGATGTTCCGCAACATGCGTGGGCTGAAGCCGGTGATTCGCGCGCCGCGCACGACTTCTTCACGCCCAGTGGCGGGATAGATCTTGTAGACGACGAGGGGAAGACGGTCGGTGGTGGCGTTCCCTCCAAAACTAGCTAGCAACTCCGTGAAGTCCTCCTGGTGCATGAGGCTGATGGTGGGATTGTCCATCTGCCGGATCACCATGCAGTAATCCAACTTTTCAGCGCGACAAGCGTCGAGAAACTTCTTCTTTAGATCGTCCTTCGAGAGAGTTTCCGAGGAGCTGAAAAGGAGGTTGCTCATTGTGGGCTTGTTTTCGGCAAGCATGGCAGAGCGGCCATGACCGTTGGATTTGTCGAAATCCGGCCCCGGACGGCGCGACATCAGCAACTGCTTGAGCTTGCCGTCCTGGACGATGTTGACTTTTTGCGCAGGGACTCCCTCTTCATCTACAGCGTAGCCGCCGATGAGTGGTGTGCCTTTGTAATCCTTGGCCAATGGGTCATCGACAAGACCTACTGTTGCCGGCAGCACGCGGCTCTCTACCTTGCCGCTCCAATCGCTTCGCGCGCCGAGGCTGTTCATCAACTGATCCACGACCGGCTGGAAAGCGACGGGCGGGCGCGCCCCGCTGAGAGAAGGGCCCAACACCTGCGCGAGCAGGGCAGCCGCAGCTCTTGATTCGAAGAGTACCGGGCCGGTGTAATCGGCCGCGGAAGAAGCCGCACGCATGGCCATCAGTTCGGTGCCCGCGACGTTCAAGGCTTTGCGGATGGTGTCAACGTCGGGAAGGTCCGCCGGGCGGGGAGCGTACGTGGAATAGTAGTGATTCACCAGAGTGCCGTCATCGGCCAGTGTGTTGAGACCCGCTTCGATGGCAGCGAAGGAATGATTGGCGCGGACCTCGGTGCCTTCGCTCGTGAGAAAGTATTCCGTGGTGTAAACGAGGTAATAAGCCACGCGCGATTCGTAGATCTGGGAAAAGGCGCGGAACGCCGCAGAAGTGTCACGGGCTTCCTGTTCCCAATTCCGGCCGGACCAATCGGAGTTCACCAGCGGTTCGACATGCTGAACTGCTTGAACCTGCGAGAAATCGTCGATGTCGGAAGGGTGGGCCAGGCTGCTCAGATAAGCCTGCTTGCGGGAGAAAGTTTCGACGGCCTCCTTGAACGCTTGGTCCGTGGCAATCCAGAGGTCCTGGCGGAGGGAGTCGTAGTCGCGGTCAATGCCGACGGCACCGGAGGGCCCGATGAATCCGCGAAAGCCTTCGTCGCTGATGAAATTGGAACTGTCCAGTTTGTAGCCGCCAACCCGGGCGGCAACGGTCATCAGGCGATTCCGCGTGTGAGTCGTCGTGAGAAGGGCGCCGAACTCGGCGGAAATCTCGCGGACGTCCATATCGAGCAGCCTGTACTCGATGTAGTACGGCCGCACCGGTTGATTGGACTGGGGAATCTCGAGTTCCAGGCGCGATTTGGCACGAGCCATTTCGTCGCGCATGGCCTGAAGCGTGTGATCGTTATCGCCGCTCGCCTGAGGGAAAGCCGCGGGCGCAGTTGAGAGAGCCAGCAAAACGGCCGCAAGTCGAAGTGTGCGCATTACTGTAGCCCTCCCGATTTCATGGGGTCGTGGGCGGGGGGCGGCAAGATAGGTGGCCGGTCCGTGGAGGAGGGCTTCTTCTGAACCTCCAATTCCGAAGTGAGAATCGCGGGAGAAGCGGCAGAAACCGGAACATAGCCCGACTCGGCGCCGCAGTAACCATTAAACACTTCCAGCGTGTCACCCGTGGCGTCGATTTTCTTGAGCGCTGCGAGCGGAGTGCCCACAATGTCTACGCCGCGCACAAGTTCATCGGGGCGGCCGTCGGCAAAAACCTTGTAGACCACAAGCGGCTCGACCTGAAACGCTTGTGGCTGGCCGCGGCCTGTGAACGTGAACCCACCGGCGATGTCGTCAATCAGGAGGCCAAACGGTTTGCCCTGTTCCTTGAGAAGTGCAACGAGTCTCGCGCGCAGTTGGGCGTTCGTGAGCTTCTTGGTGCTCTCTACGATCAAGTTCCCTTGGCGCGAGACCGGAGAGGCTCCGATTTGACGGCGTCCATGGCCATTGGAGTGCTCAAACCCCACCAGCGGCGAGCGCGACATTTCGAAATTTTTGAGCACGCCATGATCAACGAGGACGACCCGCTGTGCGGTCACGCCTTCGTCGTCATACTGGTAGTAGCCAAGCAAGTCCTGATTGCCGACCTTCTTCCTCGTGGTGTCATCAATGATGCTGAGGAAGTCTGGAAGAATGGATTCACCCACCTTCTTTGCGAATGTCTGTCCTTCGTTCACGTCTTTCTGGCGGTGGCCTTCGGCCCGATGCCCAAATACTTCATGAAAAAACACCGCCGCTGCGCGGCCGGTGAGGAGCGCGGGGCCGACTGTCGGATCGTTGAGCGGCGAGACGACCAATCCTTCCATCTCTTTGCGAACCTGATCCGCCGCGGCATATACCGCCTTGTCGTCGGGCGCTTCCGAGGGATTCACCCAATCGAAGTTGTAGTAGCGGTTGATGTCCATCCCATCGCTTGCCTTACCCTGAATGAAGATCTCCAAACGGTAACGAACCTGGCCGAATTGGAGTTGGGTTCCCTCGGAATTGAGCTGGATGGAGTTCTGCGCCACGGCAGTAAAGGTGACGATGGAATTGATGACCGCCGTGGATTTGCGGAAATAGGAAGTGTAGTCGCGGACCTTTTGTTCCCAGGGCTTGCGATCCAGGGAGAACGAGACCCACTGGCCCGTATACACCTGCGGCTTCTCATGGGTGAAATCCGGCGCGCTGCCCTCTTCGGTCTGGGCCTTCACTTCCTTGCCCGTTTTGATCTTGATGAGCGCCTCGGAAGCAGCGCGGTACTGCTTGTCCGTCTCAAGCCAGATGGCGCGGCGAAGCACGTCCGGGTCGTCGTCGAGAGGGGCGTTGATGCCCGGGCCGCCGGTAGGAGCCTGGCGGCCGTCAACCTTGTGAGTGTTGTCGAGGAGATAGCTGCCGGTGCGCACAGAGACTTCAAGCCAGCGGTTGCGGACTTCGTCGCTTTGCAGCAGGGCCCCATTTGACCCGGAAACGGTGGCGCGCTGCGTGTCCGTTAGCGTGTACCCGATATAGTAGGCGGCGGGATCTTGGTCGCCGAGCGTCTTCAGGGAGCGGTCCATCTCCACCTGCATGGCCGTCAGGAGCGGGGAGGGTTTCGGGGGGCTATCGGGCGAAGCGGCCCGCAAGCATGGCAGTGCTGCGAGCACAAGACTTGCTAAGAGTGTGACAAAAAGGAAGACGTGGGACAGACGGAGGCGCCAAGTGGCGCGGGATGCATGGTTCAAGGGTGCCTCACTCCAAATTGGACGCAAGTGCCGAACGTCCAGTGTACGCTACCAACTTCGTTGTGACAAAGCGGGTTTCCGGGGGAAACGGCCAGAAACTTATCCAAAAGGAATTTGACGATCCGGACGGCTAAGGCGTTTCTGCAGAACAGAAGAAAAGACCCGGCGGCTGGGCATCACCGGGTCTCTTGGGAGCATGAATTGAAAAAGCGGATCAGCCGCAGTTCCCTGCAGCCGGTGACGGACACCTACTGGGAGGAGCAGGGGGCGGTTGCGAAGAGCTCCGAGTCACGACGATAGGAATTACGACGATAGGAACTGCGGCGAGGATTCCGATGGCAATCGCGGTACCGCGGCCGACGTGGTGAACCTGTTGCAGTCCGCTCGGACCTTCCAGATTTGTGGTGGCGACGGCATCGGTCAGCATCGAGAGCGCTGCCTGGTTCACGGCGGGCGCGGAAGAATCACCCTTCCGCAAGGTAGTCATCTGCCCAGCCTTCACCACGACGCAAGCTCCAGCAAGATTGCAGACACGCACTTGGCCATCGAAAACGATCACCGTCATGATGTCGTTTTCATACGAAGTGTAAAAGTCGGTGCCAACTACGCCGGCGACGCCCGCCGGTGTGTGGACTTCGAATTTCCCGTTCGGTTGGGTGATTTTCTGGGCCTGGGAGCGCATCTTTCCGAGACTGATCTCCAGATCCGTTTGCTGCGCTCCAGCGTCATGTTTCGCAATGCGAACGGAGGAGTCCGAGCCAACATTGAGCACGGACCCGTCATCCAGGGAAACGCGGGCACGCGCGTTGGCCTGCGTATTCACGACGTCCTGCCAGTCGACAACAGTTTTCGCGGAAGCAGACAGCGATTTGGTTCCGCGGGCGATATTTACGGCAGGAATCACGCGGGACACCTCTCCCGCGCGTTGGCCAGCCGTCTGGGGATCCGCAAGTAGATCAGTAGGAACAGTGATCGCAAGAGCCAGGACACAAGCCAGGGCCAGAGCGATTGGGGGCTTCGTGTTCATTGGGACTCCTCAGGGAGATCAAATAATACCCTCTCTTGTTACGCGAGAATGCCAGAACGGTCAATTGAAATTGGAGCGCCGTTGTCCGCTTTGCCACGTTAGCCGACAGTTAGCGCGGCGAGTAGTGGAAGACGGCAGCGGTCATGTCGTCCCACTGGCGGCACAGGCCCGTGAATTCCTGGATGGCGGAGAAGACATGCCCCAGCAGATCGAGAGGAGATTCACCCGAGTGACGCTTGCAAACATCCTGAAGACCGTCCAGGCCGAACTCCCCGTCATGAACGTTACGGGCGTCGGTGAGTCCATCCGTGCAGAAGAGCAGCGAATCTCCTGGTTTGAGTTGCAGGGTGAATTCGTCGTAAGTCGCCTCGGGGAATAGACCTGGAGGCAGGCCAGCAATTTGGAGAACTTGGCATTGCTGGTCGCGCAGAAGCAGCGGACCGGGCATCCCGGCACTGACAATGCGCATTTCGGCCGTGTCAGGAAAGAAGACCGCGTACTGGATCGCGCTATGCCGTCCAGGAATGCCGCGGAGGAGCAGTCTTTCGTTCAGAAGGTACAGGACGCGCGAGGGAGCCATGCCAGTTTTGTGGACGCCTCGGAGCGTGCCCACGGCAAGTGCAGCATAGAGCGCCGCAGGTAGCCCTTTCCCGGATACGTCGCCAAGGTAGATGCCGATGGTGCCATCGGAGAGCGCGAAATAGTCGAGGTAGTCACCGCCCACCTCGTCGATAGGCTGAAACTCGTGAGAGACGATAACGTCGCGGGTGTGAAGTGGCTGCGCAGGCAGCATGGCGCTCTGAATGATTCGGGCTTCTTCGAGTTCTTGTTCCCGGAGTTTTTCAATGGCCAGACGGTCGCCCAGAGGCGTGGCGGTAAGCATCGGAATGTCCGGAGGGGAAAAGTACACCGGGAGGGAGACGGCGTCAGAAAAAGAATAGCAGAACGAGTGGAGGCGGAGCGGGATTTTCCGTGGTGTTGTTCTCAACTGCACTACAGATGGCGAAGAGCTTGTTCTCAGGCCTTCCCGGCGACACAATCGGACCATGCGTGCCTTCGCTGTGATCCTTGTTGCAGCCATTCTCCTGTTTGGTGTGTACGAGTTCTACCTGAAAAAGATGCCAGCGACCGACCAGGGTACCGCGCCGACACAGGCGATCAGCCTGACGGGCGTGCGCAGCGACCTCTTGCAGATCGCCCAGGCCGAACGCGGAAATGTCGCGCTGAACGGCAAGTGCGTCTCCCTTGATGAGCTCATCTCGGGTGGTGCGCTGACCATGAACAGAAGAGAACGCGACGGGTACACTTACGAAGCGAGTTGTTCCGGTTCTGACTTCCAGATTTTTGCGGAACACCCAGCGGCTCCTGCAGGTTCAGCCATTCGCTACCCAAAACTGATGATTGACAGCACCATGCAGGTCCAGGAAGTTCAGTAGTTCCTTCGCCGCCGACAGATTGAGGGACGGTCCCCACGGAACTTTTGCACGCCCCTTCTCGTACCTTCTTGTGAGACCGCAGAGAGCGGCCGTGAGCGATAGAGCCGCGGAAGGAGTGTCCTATGGGTGGAGATCTGATCGGATTGGTTGCAGTGGTGCTTACGTGTGGATTGCCGGTGGCTGCACTCTACACGTACTACCGGGTTAGAAAGTTGCGCACGGAGGAGCGTTTGGCAGCTCTGGCCCGCGGCGCCCAAATTCCTATGGAACCGGAGTTGTCGCAGTTCGCCCGTTCACGCCGGGCGGGAATCCTGCTGGTGAGCGGTGGACTTGGCTTCATGATTATGTTCGCAGCGATTGCGCGGGTAGTGGACGAGCCGCACACGTTAGTGGCAGCGGCATTCGGCATCCTTCCTTTGGCCGTCGGAATTGGTTACTTCCTGGATGCGGCGCTGATCCATCGGGACATCAAAGCGTCCTGACATTCGTCAGGATGCTTTCCATCGAGTGAGTCTGAGCGCTCCCGCCAAGGGGCAGTGTGCGGCCTGTGTTAAAATCAGGCCGCATGCACCCTTCGATCCCACAATTAATTGAATTGCAACGGCTGGACCAACTGACAGCCGCGTTACGCTCCGACCTCGAAAGCCTGCCAAAACGCTTGCGTGAAGCGGACGCCAAATTGAACGACGCTCGAACTGCCGTGACGGCCGCAAAAGACGCGCTCACGCATGCGCTGACACATCGCAAGAAGCTCGAGCTGGACGTCGAACAGTGGAAAGAGCGCGCCAAGAAGTATCGCGCCCAGAGCAGTTCCGTCAAAACGAACGAAGCATACAAGGCACTCCAGCAGGAAATCACGGGCGCCGAAGCGGAAGCCTCGAAGGCGGAAGACCTTGTTCTGGAGCAGATGATGGCTGTGGAAGACGTGGAACGCCGCGTCAAGCGTGTAGAAGCGGAACTGAAAGAAGCGGAACAGGTGGTCGCGGCGGAAAAGAAGCAGATCGAAACGCAGTTTGCGGAAGAAAAGAAGAAGCTGGCGGCGGCCACTGGCGAGCGCGAAACCATGGCCAAGAAAGTACCTGAAGAACTCCTGGATTTATACACGCGGATGACGAAAAAGCACCCGGGTTCCGTCATGGCCGAGGCGCGCGGAGAACAATGTCGCAGCTGCGGGATGCGCGTTCTTCCACACACGCTGCAGTTGCTCAAGTCGGAGTCGGATGAGGAAGTATTCCGCTGCGAGGGCTGCGGCCGAATCCTCTACAGCCTGGAGCCGATACCCCAGGCAGCGCCCAAGGAAAGCGCAAACGGAGCGGCCAACTCGTGACGAAACGGCACGGGCACATGCCAAAAAGCGGGCGGCTTTTCGGTGATGGCCCCCCCGAACACAAACCTGCACCTGCCCATCGGGCGAATATTGACGGCGGAGCCCGCGGCAACCCCGGACCGGCTGCGTATGGCGTGGTGATTCGCGACGCAAAGGGAGACATCGTCGCACGGCTGAAAAAGTACGTCGGGCACAACACCAACAATGTGGCGGAATACTTCGGATTGATAGCGGCGCTGGACTACGCGCAGGCACACGGGATCACGGCCTTGCGGGTGGAGAGCGATTCCGAACTGATGGTCAAGCAGATGCGCGGGCAATACAAGGTGAAGAGCGGCGATTTGCGGCCACTTTACGAACGCGCAAAGAAAATGGCCCAGGGCTTGAATGTTTTCCGGATCGAACACGTCTACCGCGAGCAGAATAGAGAGGCAGACGCTCTGGTCAATCAGGTGTTGGACGAAACGGCGGGTCCCAGTTCCAATGCATCACCGGACAAGCCGCCGCAGAAGGACCAGACGCTTCGTTTGCTCGCGCGATACAAAGACGGCCTCTTGCACCCGGAGGATCCGCTGAATCTTCCGGAAGGGGCCGAGGTGGAAATCCTCTTGCGCCTGCGGAAGTGAAGTCGCGGCGTTTCTAACAAGAACTCTCCATAGCCTTTGTCCTAGCGAGCCAGGGTGATTTTCTGTGCCGAAGCATGTCGAGAGCAAATTGAGCAGCACGGTACAGTTGAGATCCTTCGGCGAACCTCGCCGGTTCGCCTCAGGATGACAAGATGCTTAACGGAAGGACTGGGCTACGCCGCGCTGGCCTGCTTGGAAGGGTAAGGTGACTTCAGGGCGTACGAGCGGTATAGCGTGTCGCGCTGCGCGGGAAGGAATCCGGCGTCGTAGATGATGCGGCGGAGTTCTTCTTCGTTCGTTCGACGCCTCACTCCCGCGGCAAAGACCACGTTCTCTTCAATCAGAATGCTGCCGACATCGTCGGCGCCGAACTGCAGGCCCACTTGGCACACCTTGATGCCGGGAGTGAGCCAGCTGGATTGAATGTGGTTGATGTTGTCGAGGAACAGGCGGCTGACCGCCAGGGTCTTCAGATAATCCACCGCGGTGGTTTCCTGTACCCTCTTTCCCAGTGCAGTGTTCTCCGCCGCGAAAATCCATGGGATGAACGCGGTGAAGCCGCCGGTCTCTTCCTGAAGCTGGCGGATGCGTTCGAGATGATTCACGCGATGGCGCAACTCTTCGCCACAACCGAACATCATCGTGGCGGTGGTGCGCAAGCCAAGCGCGTGCGCGGTGCGATGCACTTCGATCCACTCGTCGCTGGTGCACTTTAGCCGGGCAATTTTGCCGCGAATTTCGTCATCCAGGATTTCCGCGCCGCCGCCGGGAATGGATTGCAGGCCCGCGTCCATCAAGCGTTGGATGGTGTCGCGGACGCTGAGTTCGCTGACTTCCGCGATGCAGAGAATCTCCGGCGCGGAAAAGCAGTGCAGATGCACTTGGGGATAGCGGGTTTTCAGGGAGCGGAGAAGATTTTCGTAGTAGCCGATTTGGAGATCGGGGTGCAGCCCGCCTTGCAACAGGATGCCGGTTCCCCCGAGCTCCAGCATTTCGTCGATTTTTGCGTAGATCGTTTCAAACGGCAGGATGTAGCCATCCTTTGCGCCCAGCGGTCGGTAAAAGGCGCAAAAGGAGCAGTATTCCGTGCAGAAATTCGTGTAGTTGATGTTGCGGTCGATCTGGTAGGTTACGATGCGAGGGTCGTTCTTCTGCAGCCGCACCCGGTGCGCCGCCATGCCCATGCCGACAAGGTCGTCCGACTCGAGCATCTCGAGCGCCTGCTGCTTGCTGATCCCCACGTCTGGGTTCCTTCCCCTTCTTCCACTCTCGTCTAAGTCCGGCGGACGTCAGCCAATTCTGTAGCACTGGCAAGACTGGCAATCTCCAGTTGCTTTGCGCTGCGAGTCAAGCCCAGTTCCTGCGCGAAGGAGAAATAGCGCTGCAAGCCGCGCAAATTTTCATCGTCCAGAGTGTAATCAATGTTTTCAGCCAGATATCGTTCCAGTTTTTCGGCGGGGAGTCGGAGTTCGCGAGACGCCTCGACGCTAATCTCCCTGATGTGACGCATCCCGAAGGCCAGGGACTCCTGGAAGTCGTGGATGACCTCCGGCGTGACGGTATCCTTCCGTGCGGTCCAAACCGCAAGGACGGCGGGAAGGCTCGTCAGCGAACGCCACTGTTCAACGATGTCGTAAACATAGAGGGGCGTGGCGCGGTGTAGCCCCACAGCCTCCGGAGGACAAAGCAACTCGCCCGTGCCATCGCGTTTGGCACCCGGCTCTGAGCTGAGCGCCAACCGCAGTGCCGGATCGCCGATGAGCAAGGCCGCATCGGCTTCCCGCAGCATTGACGGCAGATCCGGGTCCGCTTCGAAAAACAGTGGGGTGATGTTCCACAGCTTTGCGCACAGAATCCGAACGAGAACCTGCGTGCTGCGCGAACTGCGATCGAGCGCGATGCGGCGAGCTTCGTGAATCGGCTTTTGGGAAACAAGCAGGAGGCTGCGCACAGCCTTCTTTGACGAAATGGAGAGGTTCGGGAGCGCCACAAGGTCCGGAATGCGGTGGTACTCGATGACCGGAATAATGGCCACGTCCACGGCGCCTGAGCGGAGCGCTTCGGCACACTGCGACGGGACGGTAAACGAAAGCTGGTGCTTCCCGCGCAGGGGCCCATGGGTAAAGCCACGAACGAGCGGCGCGGTGTTCAGGTATTGGACAATCGAGATACGGAGCGAATTCACGTAGTTTGTGCCCTGTTGCGGCCCACATAGTATAGCAAAGGGGCTAAGACTGCGGCCCGCCGCGAGTTGAGACGAACGATTCAATTGGCTCGAACATGTTGAAAATCAAGAAATCGAGATTGGAGCAGCGTCCTCTGGGTTCAAGTCCGTTTCTTTCGTGTTTTGTGTTTCTGGTTCGATCTGATAAAATTAAGGTCTTGCTTATCAATCTCTTGAAGTGTAGGTAGAATCATGGCATTGAAGTGTGAAATATGCGGCAAAGCGCCGCACTATGGCAACGTGGTGAGCCACGCCAACAACACCAGGCGCCGCCGCTGGAACCCGAATTTGAGGCGTGTCCGCGCGGTGGTGGACGGCGTCCGCAAGCAGGTGCGCGTTTGCACAACGTGCATTCGCATGGGCCGCGTCAAGAAAGCCGCTTGAGCAATCCCTTGAACCTCCCACTCAGTCCCTCATCCAGTATGCGGAGAGCGAGTGGCAGAGCGCCTCGCGCCGCGGCCGTGTGGCCGTTGGCAGCGATGCTCTTGTCGGTGCTTGCCGGGTGCAAGCAGCAGGAGCATCACGCTCCGGACGTGTGGGCGGTCGTCAACGGGACGGAAATCAAGCGGGACGAAGTCGAGAAATACTACCGTTCGCGCATCAATCCTGAGGCGCAGGAGGCTTCCGCCGAGGAAGTCCTCTCCGGCAAACTCAACGTAATCGAGCAGCTCGTGGACAATGAGATTCTTCTGGAGCGCGCCAAGAAACTTAACCTGGAAGCCAGCGACGGCGAAGTCGAAGACAAATTCACCGAGCTCAAGAGCCCGTACACCGAAGAAGAATTCCAGAGGAAGCTGAAAGACGGCGGGATGACGGTGGATGACCTGAAGCGCGATATACGGTTGCAGCTTTCCATTCAGAAGCTTCTTAATCGCGAAGTAGCAGCAAAGGTCACCATCACGGATCAGGACGTGACGGACTTTTACAACGCCAACCGCAACCAGTTCAATGTAGCGGAGCAGCGATACCGAATCTCCAAAATCGAGATTACGCCGCACAAAGATCAGATGGTCCGCAACCGCAAGAACGATGACGCGACGAACGAAGCGGAAGCTGAGCGCAAAGCCAAGATGCTCGAAGATAAGCTGAACAGTGGCGCGGATTTCGCTCAACTGGCAATGGATTACTCCGAAGATCCGAACACAGCGGCGACGGGGGGCGACATTGGATATCTTCCGGAATCGGCGCTGAACGCCCCGCAGACTGACCCGATGCTGAAGAAGCTCGTCATGAGCATGAAGCCGGGCCAGGTGAGCTCACCCATTCAACTGAAGGACAAAATCATCATTCTAAAACTAGTGGCGCGTGAGGCTCCCGGCCAGCGGGACGTGAACGATCCCCAGATCCAGCAGATGATTCGCGACACACTCCGTAACCGCAAAGAGCAGTTGCTGCGTAACGCTTACCTGGCGACTGCGCGAGACGAAGCGCGCGTCGTCAACTTTCTGGCGCAGCAAGTGATCGAGACTGCCGGCAAGTTACCCGAGGCTGCGAAGTCAACCCTGCCCGCGCCCACTAGTTCTCCTACGGCCCCACCAACGTCGAGGCCCACGAACACGCAGTAGAGAGCCCGCAAAGGTTTCCATGAAGAAGGATGAGCGGCGCAGGAGTGCGCTTGAATTTGAGGGGGATTATTCGACCCAGGCCAGGATCTCGCCTGCGTTGACGTTCTGTCCCTCTTTCGCCTGCAGGCGTTCCACCTTTCCCTTTTTCGGGGAGCGAATCTCGTTCTGCATCTTCATAGCTTCGACAACCACAAGCCCCTGGCCCGCTTCGACCTCATCGCCCACCTTCACAAGCACACGAATCACTTTGCCCGGCATAGGGGCCGCGATCTGTTGGCGGCCCTCCGCTTCCAAAACCCCATGACGCCGCCCTCGCCACGCCCGTGGGTCCTGCAATTCCGCAATGTATTCGTGCGGCCCGGTCTGCAGCTTGATTTTTCCATCTAGCGACGGTGTCACATGCACAACAAAGGATTGACCATCGAGAAGGACCGAGACCGTGCCTTCGGCAATCAGCGTCGCGTCGGCGTCGACTGCTTGTCCGTCGAGAAGCGCGCGATACCCGCCGCCGTGTGCCTCGAGTTCCACGATGCGCTTCTTCGAGCCGTTTATCCCGTTCAATTGGATTTCGAATTTCATGGCGTGCGGTCCAATTGTTCCCCGCGGCCTTGAAACTTCCATCGGGACGGGGCTGCTTGCCCTTCGGGGCCGTTCTTCAAGGGGCCGTTCAATTCCGCAACGTGCCAAAGAGCAGCGGCGATAATCGCGGCGTCTTCAGTTCCCGGCCGCGGCGGTGTGGCAGGCGGATGCGGCCGCGCCAGGAGTTCGTCCAGCCATTTCGTGTGGATATCCGCGGCCAGGAATTCCGGCTCGGCCAGAATGCGGCGGAAAAGGCTGACGTTCGTGCGAATGCCGGTGATGGTGTACTCCTCCAGCGCGCGGCGAAGACGAGCGATGGTCTCCTCGCGGCTGTTGCCCCAGGCGATTAACTTGCTCAGCAGAGGATCGTATTCCATAGGCACGGTATAACCTTCGTAGACGCCCTCGTCGAGACGAATACCCGGGCCTGTGGGCGCGTGCCGCGCCAGGATTTTTCCCGGCGAAGGGAAGAAATTGTTGTCGGGATCCTCGGCGTAGAGCCGCACTTCCATGGCATTGCCGCGCGGCGTGATGCTCTCCCACGCGAACGGCAAGCGGTGCCCGGCGGCGATGGCAATTTGAAGTTTGACAAGGTCGAGCCCGGTGACCTGCTCCGTGACCGGATGCTCCACCTGGAGCCGCGCATTTACCTCGAGAAAATAGAAATTGAGGCTGGAATCCACCAGGAATTCCACCGTGCCGGCGTTGGTGTAACCGCCCGCGCGGGCGAGCCGCACCGCCGCCTCACCCATTTTCCGCCGTAGCTCCTGGGTAACCACCGGCGAGGGGGCCTCTTCGATTACCTTTTGATGGCGCCGCTGCACGGAGCACTCGCGCTCTCCGAGAGAGACCACGCGTCCATGCGTGTCGGCGAACACTTGAATTTCGATATGGCGCGGGCTCACCAGATATTTTTCCAGGAATACGCTCGGGTCACCGAAGGCGTTCATCGCTTCGGACGCGGCATCGCGCCAGGCGGCCGCGAACGCGGCGTCATCCGGCACCACGCGCATTCCTTTGCCACCGCCGCCCGCGACGGCCTTCAGCAGCACGGGATATCCCATGGTCTGCGCAAGCGACTGAGCTTCTTGGGGGTTGTCGATGGGGTCATCCGTGCCGGGCACCGTGGAAACATCACAGCGGCGCGCGAGTTGTTTGCCGGAGGTTTTCGACCCCATGCTCTCCATGGCTTCGGCGCTTGGGCCGATGAACGTGATGCCCGCATCGGCGCACGCGCGAGGCAGGGCCGGATTCTCGGCGAGAAAACCATAGCCGGGATGGAGCGCGTCGCAGCCCGTTCTGCGCGCGAGGTCGATCAGCTTATCAATGCGCAGGTAACTCTCCCGCGATGCCGCGGGTCCGATGGGATAGGCTTCGTCGGCGAGGCGGACGTGCAGTGCGGTGCGATCCACGTCGCTGAACACGCCCACACTCGAAATTCCAAGTTCGCGGCAGGCGCGCAAAATGCGCACGGCAATTTCCCCGCGATTGGCGATGAGAATTTTTCTGAACATAGAGGATTGATCTGACACGCGAATTCTATCACGCGCCTGCGCGCCGACTTGTTCGTAGTCCGGCTTGCGTGTCGTATCGTTGGCGGTGTAAGAAGGGGAGCGTTGGTTGGACAAGGGGGAAGCCATGAAGCGATTTTCACTCGTCTTTGCGAGCCTATTCCTCCTGTTTACGGGTGTCCTTGCCGGACAGGAGGCCGTGGTCGCTCCGCCGGAGAGTCTCGTGATTGACGGCGTGCCGAAGATTCCCGTGAGCCTTGCAGACACGGCCGGCCGCTATGGCTCATACCGCAACGCTGGATTGGCTGACTGGCACCCCTCCGAACGCCGCATGCTGATCAACACGCGTTTTGCGGAAACGCCGCAATTGCACCTCGTGAGCGCACCAGGCGGCGAGCGGCGCCAGTTGACGTTCTTCCAGGACGCCGTGCGCATCGGGCGCTTTCATCCGAATGGTGGAGACTACATCGTATTCTCGAAGGACATCGGCGGGGGCGAGTGGTACCAGCTCTATCGCCTGGATCTGGGAAGCGGCAACATCACGCTGCTCACGGATGGAAAGTCACGAAACACTCTCGGGCCGTGGTCGAGTCAAGGCGACTATATCGCGTACACCTCAACGCGCCGCACGGGCAAAGACACTGACCTTTGGGTGATGGACCCGAGCGATCCCAAGTCGGATCATCTGCTCACGAAGCTGGCAGGCGGGGGCTGGCAGCCTCTCGATTGGTCGCCGGATGACAAGCAGATTTTGCTGCTGGAGGAAATTTCCATCAACGAATCCTATCTTTGGCTCGTGAATTCATCCACGGGCGAGAAGACTGCCTTCACCCCGCGCGATGCGAAGGAAAAGATTTCCTACGGGGAAGCGCAATTTGGCAAAGATGGACAGGGAATCTACGTCACGACGGACAAAGATTCGGAGTTCCATCGCCTCGCCTACGTGGATCTGAAAACAAAAGAACATTCCTACCTTACGTCGAAGATTCCCTGGGATGTGGAGACATTTGACCTTTCCCATGACGGAGAGCGAATCGCATTTGTCACCGATGAGGACGGGGAGAGCGTCCTTCGAGACTGCAGTACCGCTTCGCCTATGTTCTATCGAGAACAGGTACTGCCCAAGGGAGTTATCGGAGGACTCCAGTGGCACCGCAATGGCCACGAGCTGGCTCTGACCATCACCAACGCACAAGGGCCCGGTGACGCCTACTCCCTGGACGTCACGACCGGCAAACTACTTCGCTGGACCGACAGCGAAACTGCTGTGCCGACCAAGGGTTTTCCCGCGGCGGAACTCGTGAAGTGGAAGACCTTTGATGGAAAGGAAATCAGCGGGTTCCTCTATCGCCCGCCGTCAAAATTCAAGGGGAAGCGGCCCGTGCTGGTGGTAATCCACGGCGGGCCTGAAGGCCAGTCGCTGCCCACGTTCCTGGGGCGCAGCAACTACCTGTTAAACGAAATGGGCATTGCATTAATTTATCCCAACGTTCGTGGCTCTACAGGTTATGGCAAGTCGTTCAGCATGCTCGACAACGGTTTTCTCCGCGAAGACACCTACAAGGACATTAATGCGTTGTTCGATTGGATCGCGGTACAACCGGACCTCGATTCCAGGCGCATTGGCGTAACCGGCGGAAGCTATGGTGGCCACATGACGCTGGCGGTTTCGACCTTCTATAGCGACCGAATTCGCTGCTCCATCGACGTTGTCGGGATGTCCAATCTGGTGACCTTCCTCGAACACACCGAGGGCTACCGGCGCGATCTCCGCCGCGTCGAATACGGCGATGAGCGCGATCCCAAGATGCGCGAGTTCCTCGAACGCATCGCGCCCATGAACAACATCGAAAAAATCAAGAAGCCCATGCTGGTTGTGGCCGGGAAGAACGATCCGCGTGTGCCCGTGAGCGAGAGCGATCAGATCGTGGCGGCGCTCAAAAAATCGGGGACGCCCGTCTGGTACATCATGGCCAAGGATGAAGGCCACGGGTTTCAGAAAAAGCCCAATCAGGATTACCAGTTCTACGCCACGGTGGAGTTCCTACAAGAATTCTTGTTGAAGTGATTTGGGAGGTTACGGCAGAGGAATTCCAAGGTCCCTGCAGATCTTTCGCGCAAGAAACTCATTAATTTCGCTGTG
>DASPTY010000078.1:0-4464 GCA_035623175.1 Candidatus Limnocylindrales bacterium
CGCTAGCGAATCTACGGAAATGGGAATTCTCGAGCCCATTCGCACTGTCGAACTTCTCGTGCTCGACGATCTTGGCGCGAGCAAGCCCTCCGCATGGGTGCTGGATATCATCGGACTGGTGCTGAACGCGCGATACAACGAGCGGCGCATGACCATCTTGACCACCAACTATTCCGACGAATCCGATGCGCCAGCGGCAGGGGCGAAACTGCCGGGCGGTCAACGCGTCGTAGTGAAGGAAGACACACTCGCCGATCGCATTGGCGCGCGCATGCGCTCCCGCCTCTTCGAGATGTGCCGCACGGTGGAAGTGAACGCCCCGGATTTCCGCCGCGAAGCACGCCAAGCCGGCCGCGCGAGGGTGTGATTCCGTGGAAACAGGAATTCAGTTCGTAAAGCAGAACCGCGGTTGGAATGCAGATCCAAATGCGCCCGAGCCCACGACAAGTGCCGAAAACCATGATGTTCTGCTGCGCTTCTTTCTCAACCACTGGCGTTTTAAGGAATTCAAAGAAGAGGAGGTCGGAATTCTGCGGTTCCGTTCCTGCTCACGTTATCGGTTGGGCCCAACGAACGACGAGGGTTGGTATATGGGGCAGTGCCGTTACAGCGGCAAAGCTCCCGAGTGGGGCGAGTTTTACGAGATAGCAGGAAATGATCCAGATCGCGATCTGCCTAGGGATTGGATGAGCGTTGGGCCAACATCGACAAATGAGAGGCATTTTCTCTTCTATCTTCGGGACGACACGTTCGAGTGTCTTGCTGAGACATGGGAATTTGAGCAGTCGCCGAGAAACGCGTTACTGCGAATTGCTCGCCTTCCAAACACCACTGGGCGCTAACTTCGATTGATTGACACAGGCTTTATGCGGCTTGTATCCTTTGGGAAGCGTATTGGGTGGGGCGGCACCCCATTTGTGCCCCGCATCCAAATGAAAGAGACCGAGTTACTTCGAAGCAGTTGAATGTCCTGCACTGCCCCGTTGTAACCCTCCTTGCTTTACCCGGTGTAGGGATTCCGCAAGGATTGAATCGACCAAAACAGGGATATATATCCCGGAGGCGACGTAATCATGACTTCTTTTGACAATGAAAACCCCGTATCGTCTGCAGCAGCCGCACCCGCACAAGAAGCAGAGTCCCCGAACAAAACGGAAGAGGCAGTAGCGGCGGAAGTTCCCGTCAGCGAGAACGCCACACCTGCGCCCGAAGCCCCGGCGGAGCCTGTGAAGGCAGAAGAGGCTCATGCCACTGCAGAGGCTGAGGCCAAAACGGCTACCGTGGATGCGGAAGCCGCCGCGGCCGCCGAAGAAGCGGCAGGCGCGGAGGAGATGAGCAAGCTCATCGAGCAGTACGGCGAGCAACAGGAAGCCGCCGCGCAAAACGAGATTATTGAAGTCAAGGTCGTCGCCTACACAGAAGAAGGCGTGGTGGTGGACCTCGGCGGCAAAACCGAAGGATTGATTCCCGCCGCTGAATTCACGGACACGGAAATTCCGCGGCCGGATCCCAATGCCACTATCGAGGTGCAACGCACTGGCGAACGCAAGGACAGCTTCGTCATCGTCTCCTACCTGAAAGTGCTGCGGCGCCGCACGTGGGAGAGGATTGACGCGCAGTTCAAAGCCAAAGAAACCGTGACTGCGAAAGTTGTAGACCGCATCAAGGGCGGGCTCGTGGTGGACATCGGCGTGCGCGCGTTTTTGCCGGGCTCGCAGTACGATCTGCGTCCCACGGCCAATCTCGATGGCCTGATGGGCGAGAACGTCGAAGTCCGCATCACCAAGCTGAACCGCCGTCGCGGTAACGTGGTGGTCAGCCGCCGCGCGCTGCTTGAGGAAGCGCTGCATGCCAAGCGCGCCGAGCTGATGGAACAGCTCCAGGAAGGTCAGGTTGTCCATGGGACAGTGAAGAACGTCACGGACTACGGCGCCTTCGTGGACCTCGGAGGCATTGACGGCCTTCTGCACCTCACGGATCTGAGCTGGGGTCGCGTGCGCCATCCAAGCGACGTGGTGAAGCCAGAACAGGAGCTGGACCTCGTCATCCTGAAGTTCGACAAGGAAAAGCAGCGCGTCTCCCTCGGCTTGAAGCAGATGACCAAGGACCCGTGGATTGACGCGGCGGAACGCTATCCCGCAGGCGGCAAGTACAAGGGCAAGGTTGTCGGCGTCGTGGATTACGGCGTGTTCGTGGAACTCGAGCCGGGCATCGAGGGCCTGGTGCACGTCACGGAGATGAGCTGGTCGAAGAAGCCCACGCATCCTTCGAAGCTGGTGAAGGTCGGCGAAGAGGTGGATGTGGTGGTGCTGGATATCAAGCCCAGCGACCGCCGCGTTTCGCTCGGCATCAAGCAGGCGCAACCCGATCCGTGGCTGCTCGTCGCGGAAAAATATCCGGTCGGCACCGTTGTGACGGGGAAGGTTCGCAACATCGCGGAATTCGGCGCGTTCGTGGAAATTGAAGAAGGTTTCGATGGTCTGGTGCACGTCGGCGACGTGAGCTGGACCGGCCGCGTGAAGAATCCGCATGAAGTGTTCAAGAAGGGCGAGCCAATCACCGCAAAGGTGCTGCGCATCGATCCGGAAAATCGCCGCGTGTCGTTGGGCATCAAGCAGGTCAACGACATCTGGGGCGACTGGTTCAAGAAGCACCGGGTCGGCGACATCGTAAGGGGCAAGGTTTCGCGCATCGCCACGTTTGGCGCATTCGTCGAACTTGGCGACAACATCGAGGGCCTGTGCCACAACACCGAGATAGAAGACCGCCGGCGCCGCGACGAAGGCCCGGGGAGCTACCGTCCCACCACCGGACCGCTGAAGAGCGCGGGGCCGCTGGAGCCGGGCAAGGAATACGACTTCAAGATCATCAAGATCAGCCATGACACGCGGCGCATCGGGTTAAGCTACCGCGCGGCTGTCCGACAGCAGGAGCGCCGGGAAATCGAGCAGTACAACAAATCGACCAAGTCTTCAGCGACAGCTACCATTGGCGACGCCATGAAGCAGAAGCTGGCGTCCCGGTAGCCAAGGAACCGGATTTCTTTGCAGCCAGGGTCTCGGTCAGAAAAATCATTTACCTGCAGGTCCGTTTAGTGATAGGAAGAGGGGCAACGGGGCAGGTGATGGTCCTCTAAGTTGCCTCGATGCAGTTGCTTGTGTGAGTCATTCGGGAGACGAGTGGAGAGGCTAGGGACGATGACAAAGCAACCTACATTGACGAAGGCGGACCTGATCGAGGAAGTGCTCCGCATCACCGAGCTGCCGCGCAAAGAGTCCGAGACCATCGTCGAAACCATTTTTGAAAGCATCATTGACGCGCTCCAAAAGGGCGACAAGATTGAAATTCGCGGTTTCGGCAGTTTCCGCACACGCCAGCGCCGCGGGCGCGTCGGACGCAATCCAAAAACCGGCGAGAAGGTCGAAGTCCCCGCAAAGAAAATTCCCTTCTTCAAGCCCAGCAAGGAACTGAAGGATTTTGTGAACAGCCCGGAAGCAGCCGCCGCGGCAGCGCAAGCGGAAGCGCCGTCGGCCTGACGAAGCTTCTGCAATTTCCGGAAGGACGACGCCCCGAGGAATTCGGGGCGTTTTGTTTTGCATGATGGATATCGGGTATCCCTGACTTGGGGCGATGCGCTATGCTGAGCTCGAATCCCGCACGCGAGGACACACCTCAATGGACTACCTCTGGACTCCATGGCGCTACCAGTACATGGCCCAAGCCGCGCAAGGCACTCCGCCTGGCTGCATTTTCTGCGATGCGGCCGAACGTAACCGCGACGACGAAACGCTGATCGTCCACCGCGGGCAGAAGGCCTTTGTCATCCTGAATCGCTTCCCCTACACTTCCGGCCACGTCATGATCGTTCCTTACGCGCACGTTGCCGATTTGGGGTTGTGCGAACCGGGCGCGCTGCAGGAGATGATGGCACTGGCGCAGCTACTCGAAGCCGTCTACCGTAAAGAGTACAAGCCTGACGGCATGAATCTGGGAATGAACCTGGGGCGGGCTGCCGGCGCAGGCGTGGCGGGTCATCTTCACTTGCACATGCTGCCGCGCTGGTTTGGCGACTCGAATTTCATGACCGTTACGGGCGAGACGCGCGTGCAACCCGAGGAACTCCGCACCACCTACGACCGGCTGAAAAGAGCTTTTGCGTCTTAGGAGAGCGATCTTGAATCTGGAACTGACCGAAGAACAGAAGCTGCTGCAAAAGACCGTTCGCGAGTTTGCGGAAACGGAAGTGCGGCCGCTCGCCAAGGAACTGGATGAGACTGGGCACTGGCCGAAGGAACTCTTTCGCAAAGCGGCAGAATTGGGATTGACGGGCGTGGCGTTTCCTGAGTCGGAAGGCGGCGCGGGGTTCGACCACATCGCCTATACCATCGTCATCGAAGAGATTTCGCGTTGTTGCGCATCAACGGGTGTCATCCTCAGCGTTCAAAATTCACTTTTTTGCGACCC
>DASPTY010000079.1:0-52132 GCA_035623175.1 Candidatus Limnocylindrales bacterium
AATGCGTGAGGTAACTTAGCCGCCTTTAAAATATCGCGAAAAGTATATACTTGGGCGATTTGAAGCTGCGCTGAACGGAACTTCGAATTGAATCTTATGGAAAGCGAGGAGGGACTCGGATGAACCGCAAGAGATTTCTTGTCGCAACGGTTTTGCTCGTTGCTTTCTGCACTCTTTCTGTTCCGGGGCAAGAGCTGCCGAAGGCGAAACGACCGGAGGATGTTGGATTCTCGTCGGAGCGGCTGGCGCGCCTCACGCAGCTTCTCCAAAGCAAGGTGGATAGTGGCGCGATTCCCGGGGCCGTGTTGGTAGTAGCCCGCGACGGTAAGGTCGTTTACCAGCAAGCCGTGGGTTTTCAAGATCGCGAGAAAAAGACCGGCATGAAATCCGATGCCATTTTCCGCATAGCTTCCATGTCGAAACCGATCACGAGTGTCGCGGTGATGATGCTGGTGGAAGAGGGGAAGATCGATCTCCTCGCCCCCGTGTCGCAATACTTGCCCGAGTTCAAAGACGTCAAGGTAGGCGTTGAGAAACTTGACGGCACCACGGGGAAGCCAATGCTCGCGCTCGAGGACCCACAGCATCCGATGACCGTACAGGATTTACTGCGGCATACTTCCGGTTTGGTCTATGGCCCGTTCGGTGCATCGCTGGTCCACCAGGCCTACACCAAGGCGAATCTATTCGACAACGGCCAGACGCTGGCGGAGTTCGTGACCAAGTTGACGAAACTGCCGCTGGCGCATCAGCCAGGCACAACTTGGGAATACGGGATGTCCACGGACGTACTTGGACGGATCGTGGAAGTAGTATCGGGAATGCCGTTCGACCAATTCGTCGAGCAGCACGTCACCAAACCGCTCGGGATGCGCGACACGGGTTTCTACCTAAGTGCCGCGCAGGCCCCCCGTGTTGCCGAGCCGCAGGTGGATCCTGCGACTGGAAAGCGGCCGCCAATGGCCAGCGTCGAGAATCTCACGAAGGAAAAGTTGAAGTGGTTCTCGGGAGGCGGCGGCATGCTGTCAACGGCCACGGACTACGCGCGCTTCTGCCAAATGCTTGCCAACGGCGGCGAGCTTGACGGCGTGCGCCTCCTGTCGTCGAAAACTGTGGCGCTTATGAGCTCCGACCAGCTTCCCTCCGGCATGCCGCGCGTGGGCGGGTTTGAAGATTTGGCGCCGATCGCGGAGACCGGTCAGAGTTTTGGGCTCGGGTTCGCCGTGCGAACTCGGTTGGGACCCAACCCGGCCAACGGTTCTGTCGGCGATTACTTCTGGGCTGGCGCGTATGGAACTTATTTCTGGTTGGATCCGCAGGAGAGACTGCATGCCGTGTTGATGATACAGATGCCGTTCCCGGAATCCGGCCCCTACCGACGTGCGATGCGCGAGATGGTCTATGCGGCGCTGTTGCGTTGATCATCGGAAAACCCTTTGAATCTGAACGAACTGCGAATGTTGCTGGCCCGGCGACCGGGAGCTAGATTCCGTGTGAGACTTTCTGGGAATAGACCGTCAGGCAAAACGCGGCGGAGGAGAAATTATGAAGAACACGCGAAGAGAGTTTTTGGCGAAGACGTCGTTGGGAGTAGCTGCAGGAGTGGTAGGCGTTAGCGCCGGGGCAGAGGCCGTCTACGCGCAGGATCCGTCGCAGCAACAGCCGACGGCGGGGGCGCCTCCGGCGTTTGGAACGGGGCCTGCGGTAGGCCCAGAAGTTTCGCCGGGGACATTTGCGGAGGCGGAGAAGGTGGTGCAATTCCCGCTCGATGCGACGGAGCGCGCGCAAGCCGCATCGAGTTGGCGAGGCAACATGGCGGCGCTCTACGAGCGGCGCGTCGGACCGCGCAAAGTGGAGTTGGAGGCGTCACTCGCGCCATTTTCGCGGTACACGAGCACATTGCCTGGAATGAAAACAAGCAGGGCGAACAATGGCTTCGTGCGTAGTAAGAGCGATCCGGGTCCCTTGCCGTCGAAGGACGAGGACATAGCGTATGCACCGGTATGGAAATTGTCGCGATGGATTGAAACGAAAAAGCTGACGTCCGAGCGGCTGACACAAATTTACTTGCAGCGGATCGAAGAATACGATCCGAAATTGCGCTGCGTGATCACGCTGACTGGCGATTTGGCTTTGCAAAAGGCAAAACAAGCGGACGCAGAGATTGGCGCTGGAAAATACCGCGGCCCGCTGCACGGAATTCCTTGGGGCGGAAAGGATTTGCTAGATACAGCGGGAATTCCGACGACGTACGGAGCGGAGCCGTACCGCGACCGGGTTCCGAAGGAAGACGCGGCGGTCGTGAAACGACTGCACAAAGCGGGCGCGGTGCTGATCGCGAAGTTAAGCCTGGGCGCGTTGGCGCTGAACGATATTTGGTTCGGCGGGCAGACGATGAATCCGTGGCTGCTGGAGGAAGGCGCGTCGGGCTCGAGCGCAGGACCGGGTGCGGCGACGGCAGCAGGGCTGGTGGGATTTTCGATCGGCAGCGAAACAGGGGGAAGCATCGTCAGCCCGAGCATGCGCTGCGGCGTGACGGGGCTGCGACCGACGTACGGGCGCGTCGCGCGAACCGGGGCGATGACGTTGTGCTGGTCGCTGGACAAGTTGGGTCCGATGACGCGAAGCGTTGAAGATGGGCTGCTGGTGTTGCAGGCGATATCGGGACCGGACGCCGGAGATGTTTCAAGCGTCTCGAGCACGCTTGATTTTGATGCGGGCGCGAGCGTGAAGGGATTACGTGTCGGCTACTTCCCTACTTGGATGAAGGAAGCGCCGGCGACGGACGTGGACCGCATGGCTTTGGAGACAGTGAAGAAAGTGGGGATGGAGCTGGTGGAGGTTTCGCTGCCGGATTGGCCATACGGGACGCTGAATCTGATTTTGTTTGCCGAGGGCGCAGCCGCGTTTGAGGAGCTGACACTGAATGGTGGGCTGAAAAAGTTGCGCGAGCAGACTTACGACGCCTGGCCCAACATTTTCCGGCAGTCGCGATTTTTGTCGGCGGTGGACTTTGTGCAGGCGGACCGTTTCCGGCGAAAGGTGTGCGAGGAAATGGCCCGCGTGTTTGAGAAAGTGGATTTGCTCCTCGTGCCGTCGCTACGCGATGAAATGCTGACAATCACGAACAATACCGGGCATCCGTCGCTAACGCTGCGGGCAGGATTCGTGGAAGTTTCGGAAGCGCGGACGGACTGGGCGCCGGATCCTTCGCGGCCGGTGCCGAAGTTTTCGCCGCCACGGCGCGTGCCGCATGGAGTGACCTTGATTGGGAGATTGTTTGACGAAGGGACGCTGGGGCGTGCGGGAATGGCGCTGGAGAAGGCGTTTGGCGTAGCTAACGAGCGGCCGCCGGGATTCTAAGTGCCCTTCCAAACACCGAATGTCGGAATGTCGGCGCATCAACGTTTCAGTTATATGAGAAACCCGCCAATATTCGAATGTCAGGGATTTTGCCCGAGCTTTTCGGCGAGTTCGAGGAGCTTCGTGACGGTGTTCCAGTTGCGCATGGTGCTCGAAGTTTTCAGCGCGCGCTCGATTACCGACGGGGAGAAGCTAGGGCGCGCCATGCCGTTGGTGAAATAGACGTACAGCTCGCGGCCATCCAGGTGGACTTCCTCGGGAGCGATTTTGAGCTTGAGAAGGCTTTCGCGAGCTTCATTGGTTGGCAATCCGCCCAAGAACCCCACCCCAAATTTGTTCGATTCTATGCCGCGACGCTTGGCGAAGGGATTGCGAGCGATGACGTCGCGGAGTTCCGGAAGGGTTCGCACAATTACGTCCGGGCGGAAGCCGGCTTTGCGTTCGATGCCGTCCTGGATTTGCGTGGAGATTCGGGGGAGATTGCGTTCGCGGGCGCGGAAGGCGACATTGCCACTTTGGAGGAGAGTCTGGACATCCTTGAAATCGAGAGATTCGCAGATGCCGCGGAGGACGTCCATTTTGATTTTGTGGTGGCCACCAATGTTGACGCCGCGCAGCAGGCAGATGATGACAGGCATAATGGCGAGAAGTATAACGCCGGCCGAGAGAGGAAATGAGTGGCTACTTTTTGACGGCGCGGTCCTTCAGAAGGTTTTTCAGTTCGGACATGAATTCCTGGACGTCCTTGAAATCCATGTAGACACTGGCGAAACGCACGTAGGCCACCTTATCCAGCTTTTTTAGGCGATGCATGATCATTTCGCCGATTTCGGTGGTGGTCAGTTCCCTTTCCGTGGCTTCGTGGACGACACCTTCAATCTCATCCACGATGGCTTCGAGCTTAGGAGTGGGGACCGGACGTTTTTCGCACGCCTTTAAGAGGCCTTGCAGAATTTTCTGCCGCTCGAATCGTTCACGGCGACCATCTTTCTTGATGACCATGTAAGGAATTTCGTCGATGCGTTCGTAGGTGGTAAATCGGCGGGAACATTTGAGGCATTCGCGGCGACGGCGGATGGTGTCGCCGGTACGGCCTTCTCGGGAATCGATTACTTTGTCATCCAGATGCGCGCAGAAAGGACACTTCACTCGGGAGATTCTCCTAGTGTCAGTAGCATAGTACAAAAGGCGGATATCAGAAATCAGATATAAGAGTCTAGTAGACGGAAACTAGCGGAGGGATAACGCTGCAGTCTAAAGAGAGGCCGGATGGCCATCGCTACAGCGGCTTGGCAGGATGCTCGATAATTTCGGCGTCGATTTCTTCGGCCTCGTGTTCGCTCATGCTTTTAAGTTGACCGATGGACCAACCTTCTTTGATGAGGATTGGCACGCCGGCGATCGTGGAAGCCGCAAAAGTAATTAGATAAAGAACCATCGCGGCGGCGACCGCAGCTTCTGAGGGTACCCCGAAGAGCTTGGTATAGGCGCCAATCATGACTGCTTGTGGCCCACCACCGATTCCGGGCAACTGGAAAACGGAGCCAACCAGGGTCAAGGCCAAGATTAGCATCGCATCCTGGAATCTGAGCGTTGCCAGAGTCCCGCCAAAGCCTTTGGCCGCAAGATAATAGACCAGAATAATCAAGAACCAATGCACCGCCGATAAGGCGAGAGCGTAAGTAAGGTCCCGCCAGTTTCTGATGGTTGTCACGCCTCGAGCTACTCCGAGAACGATTCGGGCGAAGCTGGCTCGCCATCCGTGGGCAGCCAGCCAAGTTTGCATGCGACGCTCCAGCATGGGGCCGCCGTGCGAGCGAACGTAGACCAACAAAACGAGAATCCCGATGACGAGAAGGGTCAGGACCGTGCCTGCCGTTTTTCGCGCGTTTTCCAGGGGAGAAGGGATGGAATAGGGATTCAGGAATTTTTGAACCGTGACGATGAGGAACCAACTGGCAAGCACCACAACCGAAAATCCGGTGTCGAACATCCGCTCAAGCGCGTAAATGCCAAAAGTATCGGCCAGAGGGACTTTCCCCCTCCTCGAGATCAGCAGGGGACGAACAGGCTCGCCAACACGTCCAAGGAGAAAGACGGCGGAAAAGCCCGCAACGGTCAGATTGAAGATGGGAACAATACGGGAGTCACCCACATATTTTTGAAAGTTCGACCAACGAACAGCACGGAGAAAGTAGCAGACATAGATGAGCAGAACAGCGGCAAGAAAATAGAGAACATTGGCGCCGCGAAGGACGTCCCAAAGTTTGACGCCGCTAAACTGGTTGAGGTGAAGCAGGCCGCGAGAGCGATAAAGCAAAAACGCGACGATGACGGCAAAAAAGGCGAGTACCCACCACTTCCTCGACGCAACGGGCATATGCAGGGAGGGTAAACAGATTTGGGGAAAGATGCAATGTCGGATATGAGAAAGCGGATGATGCGGGGAAACAGGCAGAAGGCGGCCACTCACCGAGGGCAAGGATAGGGCTGTAAGCAATTCAAATGTAAGGGCTTGTATGAGGAGGAGGGAGCGAGTAAGATGCGGACAGGTCGGTTGGCAGGCGTGGTCCGAAGGCGGGGAACATTCCCGGTGCATTTTGCGTTCCATAGAATGACAGGCCGAGTAACCCCGCAGTGGGTTATGCCTGGGCGGGTAATTGGAGTATGGGGCTAAGAAGGCTTGGAGCAGGATGCCCAACTGGTCCAGCGATGCCTCCAGGGCGATGGCTCGGCCTGGGAGGAACTTGTGCGCCGTCACACGCGCCGAGTTTACAACGTGTGCTACCGATTCGTGGGCAATCGAACCGAAGCCGAGGATATTTCGCAGGAGGTTTTCCTGCGAGTGTACCGTACGCTGGCGAGCTACCGCTCAGCGCACGGAGGGTTCGCGACCTGGATGACAAGCGTTACGCGGAATTTATTGATCGACCACTACCGCAGAACGAAGCGCGATCGCTTGACGGATTCGCTGGACGATGCGATGCCGGTGGTGGAGAGCAAGGAATCGTCGGCGCGACGGCCGGACGAACAGGCGCTGCTCGGCGAATTAAGCGGCCAAGTGCAGTCTGCGCTGACGAGGCTCTCTCCGGAATTGCGCGAAGCGGTAATCTTGCGGGACTTGCAACAGTTGGAGTATGCGGAGATTCAGCAGGTGCTGGGAGTGCCGGAGGGAACGGTGAAGTCGCGAATCAACCGCGGGCGAATCGAGCTGGCACGGATATTGCAGCATATGGGTGTAAGGCCGTCATGAGGAGAGGCAGAAGGGCGGAGAATCTGGTATTTGTAGGGGCAGAGATGGGGCTGAACCTGGGGGTCGAACGATGACTTGGACATGCGACCAAATTGAAGCGCGATTGAGCGAGTACGTAGAAGGACAGTTGACTGCCCCCGAAGCGTCGGAGTTTGAACTGCACGTAAAGGGCTGCCCGGAATGTGCGCCGCTGGTTGCCAGCGTGAAGAGCCTGGTTCGCGAGATGAGGTCCATGGAGCAGGTGGAAGCACCACCGAGACTGGTGTACGCAATTCTCGACCAGACGCTGGGCCCGCGGGAAAGAGTAACATTCTGGCAGGCCGTTGGGAATTTCCTGCGCGGGTTGGCTACGCCGAAGTTCGCTTACGGCGCAGCCAGCGTGATGGCGACGTGCTTCATCGTGCTGAGCGCTTCGGGGATTTCTTTCCGCAAGCCAAAACTGGCGGACCTGCACCCAGCGACGCTTTACCGCAACGTGGACCGGCAAGCGCACATCGCGATTGCGAAAAGCGTGAAGTATGTGAGCGATTTGCGGGTTGTGTATGAGATTCAATCTCGACTGCGGCAGGAGGAGAACCAATTGCAGGTAACTCCGGAAGATCATGCCCCCAATGCGCCGACGGAAAAGAAGCCGGGACAGACTGACGACCAATCGCACACACAGCCGAAACAACAAAATCGCGCGAATGAACTTGCCCGCCAGGTGGAGATGCTGGCGGCAGAGTGTCCCCTTATGTTCGAGAGGAGCTTTCGATGAACTGTGCGGTGCACCCAGAGGTGGAGGCATCGGGCTACTGTCGTAACTGCGGCAAGGCCATGTGCTCATTGTGCGTGCGGCCCGTGCGGGACGTACTGTATTGCGAAGAGTGCCTGGCGGCAGTGATGGGCGTGCCGCCGGCTGCGGCGGCAGCGAGTCCTGGCGGCGCGACCGTGCCGGCGACACCTCTGCCACCCGCGACGAGCGGAGGAAACAATCCCGGAGTCGCATTCCTGTTGGGCTTCCTGCCTGGACTGGGTGCGATCTACAACGGGGAATACAACAAGGCCCTGCTTCACATCGTGATTTTTGCCGGCATCATACTCGGGTTGAGCAGCGACCTCGGCGACGGCCTGACCGCAATTTTCGTGCTGGCAGTCATCATCTTCCCGATTTACATGGCCATTGATGCGCTGCGAGTGGCGAAGTCGAGGTCAACCGGCGAGCCCGTGCAGGATCCGTTTGAGGTTTGGTCCAAGAATCGCCCCGTCGGGCCGATCGTGCTGATCGGAATCGGAATGTTGGTGCTGCTGCACAATTTTGGTTTCTTTGATTATTTTCGAGTCCGGCAGATTTTTTGGCCGCTGGTGTTGATTGGAATCGGAGCGCTGATGTTGCGTAACCGGATCAGCGGGCAGAATTGAGGCGGCGGTCATGAGCGCGCAGGCTCGTTGCCATTGCCAGAGCTGCACCATCCGCGGCCTGATGTGGCCTGCCGCAGTGATTGCCGTGGGAATTCTCGTCCTCTTGCACCAATTGTACGGCGGCCGCTTGCATATTGGATATACGTATCCGGTGCTGTTGGTGGTGATGGGTTTGCTGCTGTTGGCCTCGTCGGTGGTATCGCGCGAAGGCCACGTGGAGCTGACGACGCAGGCTGGCCCCCAGGCGCCGTTGCCGCCGACGTCGGGCAATGCACCACAGGCGCCGTACAGCAGTCAGGGGCAATAAATCGACTATGGCAGGCACGCGGACGCGCAGCGGCGGTCTCTTTTCCGGTCTTGTTCTTCTCTCCGTCGGAACCATTCTTCTGATGCACTATTACGGCGGTCTGGAGCTGCGGAGTTTCTTTCTGCACTGGTGGCCGCTGCTGATCATATTCTGGGGCGTCGTGAAGTTGTACGAGCGCACGCTGGGCAGGCGGTTTGGAGGAAGCGGAGGCGCGGTCACCGGGGGAGAAGTGTTTCTAGTGCTGGCGATGTTCGCGCTGTTGGGGCTCGTGGTGGCAACAGAATCGGTGAAGGAACGGATTGGCGGATCGATCGTCGAGCTCAGCGGAGACAGCTACAGTTTCGACGTCGACATTGCACCAAAGACCATTCCCGCTAAGGCGCCTGTGCAGGTGAAGTTGGAACGCGGCAGCGTCACCGTGCGCGGTTCGGACGAGGCGCAACTTCGCGTGTCGGCCACGACAAGGGTGCGGAGTTGGAGCGAGAGCGAGGCCGGACGGATCGCCAAACCGGTTACTGTCAACATCACGCAGAATGGAAACGGCTATGAAGTGCGTCCGGGGGGATTCGACGCATCGGACGCGCGGATTAGCGTCGATCTGGAAATCTCGGTGCCGAAGAGGTCGCCGCTGACGGTGAGGACTGACAAGGGCGACGTGGCGATATCCGATTTCGGTGCCGCGGTGGTGATCGCCGACAAGAACGGCGATGTGGAACTGCACGGGACCGACGGAGACGTGGCCATCGAGATGGGCAAGGGGGACGCGAAGGTCGACGATACCAAAGGCGACGTGAAGATTTCTGGAAAGGGCGGGGAGATTGAAGTGAATAACGCCTCTGGTAGCTTGACCGTGGACGGAGATTTCTATGGGCCGGTGCGCGCGGACAAAGTGGTGAAAGGCGTGCGCATGGTGTCGGCGAAAACGGATCTGACCGTATCTGCGCTTGCGGGTCATCTGGAAGCGGGAAGTGGAAGTCTGGATTTGATCGATGCGCCTGGGAATGTGGATTTGCGGACCCGTGATACGGAAATTAACGTGGAGAACCCAGGCGGCAAAGTGAACATTCAGAATCGCAACGCGCCCACGACGGTGAGATTTTCCGCGCCGCCCAAAGAGGAAGTCACCATCACGAATTCGTCGGCGGGAGTTTCGTTGTCCCTGCCGGGCAGCTCGAGTTTTGAGATTCAGGCGGACTGTCGCAATTGCGACGTGGATTCCGAGTTCGCGGGATTGGGGCCGGTCAAGTCGGCCTCCGGGGATGCGAGCATGGCGGGCAAGTTCGGATCGGGACGCGGGCCGAAGATTACGGTAAAGACGAGTTACGCAAATATTGAGTTGCGGCGCAGCGCCGTTCCCGTGCCGCCCCGGCCGGGAGTCCCCCAAAGGCCTCCTACGCCGATCCCTCCGTCGGAAGAGCAGTGAGGTAAGTAAGCAAGGGATCAGCAATCGGCGATCAGCGATCGGAGACCAGGAAACTGAACTCCGCACGATTGCCTGGCGCGGGTCTTTGCCGTGTGGGCCATCGACAGGGATCCACCCTAGGTCGATTCTCTCTTTGTCCCGATTATCTGCGTTGCCTTGTATTATCTATCTAATATATTACCATATGAATATGGACGAACCGACGCAGTCTGTTCAGCGATTTAGAGTTTGGAAGGAAGCAGTGGACCTTGTCGTGAACTGCTATCGATTGTTCACGGCTCTTCCACTGGAAGAAAGGTTCGGCCTGACCTCGCAGATAAGGCGGGCAGCAACTTCTGTGCCAGCCAATATTGCTGAGGGATTCGGGAGGTGGAACGCAAGAGATTTTGCGCGATTCCTGGCAATCGCGAGTGGTTCTCTGCGGGAACTGGAAACGCACTTGATTATTGCGAGCCGGTTGGGCTATGTCACCGGCGAATCTGCGCGTCCTGCGCTTCAGAAGATCAACGAAATTGGAAAGATGCTCTATCGAATGCGCTTGCGAGTGATCGCAAATGTACGGCAATCCGAGTCTGCCGGGAGATAAGTTACCGCTCGAAGCAGTAGGCATTGGATGAGAGGGGCATCGGTTTTTGATCGCTGATCGCCGCTCGCTGGTCGCGCTTGTCCACGTCTGGATTAACCCCCAGCCAACCGACGCAACTCAGAGAAGAAGGCGGGATAAGACACCCCAGCACAATCGGAATCGAGGATGCGCGTTTCGCCTTGTGCGGCAAGGCCTGCAACGGCGAAGGCCATGGCGATGCGATGGTCGCCGCGAGGATCGATTTCGGCGCCGTGCAGCGGGCCGCCGCTGCGGCCCTCGACATGCAGCCCGCCGGGGCGCTCTTCTACCTTGGCGCCCATGCGCTTGAGATTTTCGGCGAGGGCGGCGATTCGGTCGCTTTCTTTCACACGTAACTCAGCCGCATCGCGAAGTTCAATTCCCTGCTCCGTATACGGACCCAGCGCGGCGAGCATAGGCAATTCGTCAATCAGAAGAGGGACAAGGTTGCCGGAGATCAAGCCGCCCTTTAGCTGCGCGCCCTTCACGGAGAGGTCGCCGACAAGTTCGCCCTGCTTGCTTTGAAGATTAACGACAGAGATGCCAGCGCCCATCTGCTTGAAGAAATCGAGAATCGCCGAACGGGTGGGATTCAGGCCAACATTGCCGAGGTACAGGTTGGACTCCGCGAAAAGCGATGCGGCAGCGATAAAGAAAACGGCGGAAGAAAGATCACCCGGAACGTCAGCGGAGATAGGCCGAAGCGCGGGGTTGCCATTCCCGACGGTCAAGCCTTGCACGGTAATCGTTCTTCCGCTCTTGCGCACGGGAGCGCCGAACTCTTCAAGGGCAAGTTCGGTGTGATCACGTGCCGCGGCAGGCTCGGTGACCGAGGTTTCGCCGTCTGCGAAAAGACCGGCGAGGAGCACCGCGGACTTGACCTGTGCGCTGGCCATTGGCATCTGGTAATGGATGGCGTGCAGCTTACCGCCGCGAATTTCGAGAGGGGGGAAATTGTCGTCGCGGCCGCGGATGTCGGCGCCCATTTCGCGCAGCGGCGTGATGACGCGCTTCATGGGACGTTTTTGGAGCGAGGCGTCGCCGGTGATTTTGGAAGTGAAGGACTGGCCACTGAGAATGCCCGAGAGCAGGCGGATGGTGGTGCCGGAGTTTTCGGCGTCGAGAGTGCGCCATGAACTTTTCAGGCCACGCAGGCCATGGCCTGTGATTTTGACGGTAGCACCGTTGACGGAAATATCGGCGCCGAGGGATTTGATGCAGCCGAGCGTGCTGTGACAGTCGCGGGCCGCGGCGAAATTGCGAAGTTCGCTGGTGCCGCCAGCTAGGGCGGCCAGCATGGCGTAACGGTGAGAGATGGACTTGTCGCCGGGAAGTTCGATGCCGCCAGATAGGGCTTTGACGGGCTGAATGATCTCGGATTTCACGATGAAAGTCAGTTTAGCACGGAGACAAAGACGGGCTGCGATCCGTCGGGCAGGAAGAATGACAGTCCTTCAGCTCCCAGCCTGCGGCCTGTAGTGGTCACTGTGGAGCTAATGGCTTACCGCTACTGACTAAGGGTCGCTCACACCAGATTCCGAACCACGGAGTACTGGTTGCTCCTCGCCTGTACGCGCGAACAGGTTCGTGTTGAGAACGTCTGAGTCAAGTTGGTGAAAGTGAACAGAGAGAGTGTACGTATCATGAATTAGAACAAAAGCGCGAAAAGCGTGAGGGAGAAGGGTCATGTCAGGGCGGAAGATGTGGATTAAATTACTTACGAAATTGGGAATGGGATTGGGAGCGCTGTGCGTCGTGGGTGTGCTTCTGGCGGCCATACCCAATCACCATGCGCCGGCAATCTCGGAGACGAGCCAAGACCCAGGCCCGGATCCGCAGCCGGTGGATCACTCGAGCATGCCCGGAATGAGCGTGGACGCGGACGCGGCATCGGTCGGCGAACATGGCGCGATGCTGGAAATGCAGCACATGAACCACCGCGACACTCCCCACATGCACATGACCTCGCCCAGACCTCAGACGGCCGACGACCAGAGACGCGCGGAAGAGATCGCCGAACAATTGCGTGGGGCGATTGAAAAGTACAAGGACTATCGCGTGGCATTAAGCGACGGATACAAGATTTTTCTGCCGAAAGTGCCGCAGCAGGAGTATCACTTCACGAATTACGCAAACGGGTTTCTGGAGGCTTTCAACTTTGATCCCGCGCGGCCTACTTCCCTGCTCTACAGAAAGACCGCGAACGGGTTCGAGCTGGCGGGCGCGATGTACACGATGCCGAAGTGGGCCACCGAGGACCAGCTGAACGAGCGCGTGCCGCTCAGCGTGGCGACCTGGCATCAGCACACGAATCTCTGCCTGCCGCCCAGAAGAGACGGGCGGAAACCGGACTGGACGAAATTCGGCTTGCGCGGAACCATCACCACGCAGAAAGGGTGCGATGCGGCGGGCGGCCGCTTCTATCCCGTGATTTTTGGATGGATGGTGCACGTCTACCCTTACGAGAACACCACCGCAAAGGTGTTCGCGATGCGCCACCGGCCGTAGGCGCTGGAGCTGCCGGTACTCTGGGGAATGTAGCCAGCTCCTAAGAAAATTCCGGATGCGGTGCAAATAGCGGGATCGTGCCGCGGGCAAGCTTCAGCATTCAACCACACCGAAAATTACTTCTCTTTCAGTTTGAGGCGGTGCTTGTTTTCTTCGAGGAACTCGCGGAGGTCTTTGGAGGCGTCGAGGAGTCGGATCCACTGCTCGTAGTAGAGCGTGACCGGGAAGCGGCCGAGTCCGTAGACACTGACGCCACCTTTTTCCCCGACCCGGAATTCGAGTGTTCCCTTTTTTCGCCCCTCGGCTTTTTTCTCGAGTTCGGCAATTTTCGCCAGCAATTCTTCTCTTGTGGGTTCAGCCATGGTTTCTCTCCCTGCGGAAACATCGTCGCATAGAGGGGGAGAATCCGCTAGTAAGTCGGACGAGGGGAGAGGCACACGGACGAGACACGAGTGGCGAGTACAAGCTCTGGACCTTCCGCAAATCTGAAACGGCAAAACCTAGGATAACGGCGCAGAGACGCTGCTGCGAGACTCCACTCTACAGAGCACAACCTGGAAAGACGGCTAGAACGTCTAACCCGAAATGGCTAGGCGGACGGGGCTTTTGGTTCGATTGCCTGGCTTGCGTAGACCCGATATCATGCTTGTTCCTCTTGGGGATTCATCGCCCCTGAGGTGCGGGCCGCCTCGGAAGGCGGCTTCTGCAAAGGCGAACCTGGCCATGGGTCGATTTTTGACGCGGTTCACGTTGTTAACTGTGATTTTCCTACTTCTAGGAACACTCTTCCTTTGGTCCGCTGCGCAAGAATCTAACGAGGTTTTGCCGCTCGTACAGGTGCGCGCCGGCATGAAGGGGTATGCCTACACGATTTTCGCCGGCGATCAGGTGGAGAAGTTTGACCTGGAAGTTCTGGGTGTGATGCCGAATTTCATGGGGCCGAAACAATCCATCATTCTCGTGCAGTTGAAAGGACCAAAGGTGGAGCACACCGGAGTTGTTGCCGGAATGAGCGGCAGCCCGGTATATCTCGAGGGCAAGCTTGCGGGAGCGCTCTCGCTGAGGCTGGGAATTTTCACGAAGGAAGCGATTGCGGGCGTGACACCCATTGAAGATGTGCTGCACCCTCCAGTTCAGGCCACCGTGGCGCAAGCCACGCCAGAACAATGGGAACTCCCCAAGGACGCGTTGGCGCGGAATACGCTGCCGGGCGGTTCAGAATTGCAGCCGATGGAAACCCCACTGGTCTTTTCCGGTTTTCAGCCGGCCGCGATGCAACAGTTCGCAGGGCAATTGCAGAGCTACGGCCTCGTGGCAGCACAAGGCGGCACGATGGAAAGCAAGCCCGCCGAGCATCCCCTCGCTGCAGGAGACATGGCGGGAATGGTGCTGGTGTCAGGGGATGCTTCGATCAACTCTGCGTGCACGGTTACTGCCGTGCAAGGCGACCAAGTGTTTTTGTGCGGGCATCAGTTCCTGAACCTGGGCGAGATTTCTATGCCGATGGGGCGAAGCGAAGTGGTGACAACGCTGTCCTCGGAAATGGCTTCGACGAAGATTGTCAACGTGGGCGAGCCGATTGGGACGATCACCAGCGATCACTTAACAGCCGTCGCGGGGAAATTGGGCGCTCCGCCGCCAATGATTCCGCTGGATTTGAGCTTCAAAACCGGGACGGACGAGAAAAAGCTGCATTTCGAGGTGGTGAACCATCCAAAGCTAACACCGCTTTTGGTGGCGATAACGACGTTTAATGGCTTGACCCAGAATGCACTGTATGGCGAGAGTACGACGCTGCACCTGACGGGTGAGATTCAGTTGAAGGGCCATGTGCCGGTTCAGCTCCAGAGCACCTTCGCACCGGGCGACTCGCTGACTCCTGACGGGATGTCTATCGCACTCACGTTGCAGAACACGTTTGGGCGACTGTTCACCAATAGTTATGAAGTGCCGAACGTGGAGCACATCTCATTGCGCGTTGAAAGCCTGCCGGGCCGCAAGTCGTACACAATCGAGAGCGCCTGGCTCGAAAAAGGTGAAGCGGCCCCTGGGGAAGACCTGAAGGTGCGCGCGCTCGTGAGGCCCTACCGCGGCGCGGCGCATATCGAAGAGACCACCATACACGTGCCGGATCAGATTTCACGCGGAACTTCTTTGCGCGTGCTGGTGAGCGACGCGGATTGGATGAACCGCGCTTCGCGGGGATTCAATTTCGGAATGATGCCCAGCGGAGTGAGCGGGCCGGAGGGCTTGGATCAATTGATCGCGCTGATTAATCGCGAGCGGCACAACGACCGATTGTACGTAGGCGTATTCGTTCCCGCTCCGACAATGGTGTGGGACGACAAGGAATTACCCAACGTGCCGCTCTCGCAAATCAGCATCATTGACGGGCGCCCGACGCCGGGAAGCGTGCAGGTGCTGCGAGAATCGCTTTCCAGCGAGGCTTCTATTGCACTCGGCGGGCCAGTGACGGGACTCATTACTTTGAATTTGCAGATTCGGTGACCTCCGTTATGTCGAAAAAGCTAAAGCAACTCGTGCTTGCCGCATTGCTGACAGGCGGCTTGGCAGCCACTTCGCTCGCGGAACATACGCGGCGATGGCGCCAGTCAACCTATGAAGAATTTCTGAAAGGCACGGCGAAGGGCATCGCAGTGCGCAGTGATGGGCATTTGGAATTGGCACCAAAATTCACTTTGGTTGCAGATGCCGATGCTTCGTATTTGTGGTCGTTGCGGACCGATCCGGCCGGAAATTTGTATGCCGCCGGGGGCTCACCGGCGAAGGTCTTCCGCTTCGACGGTGGTGGAAAACCGAAGATCGCATTCGAGTCGACGGACCTGCTGGCGCAATGCATCGCGTTTGACGAAAAGGGGACGCTGTTCGTCGGAACGTCACCGGACGGAAAGGTCTACAAAGTATCGGCGTCAGGAGAGAAGACGGTCTTTTTTGAGCCAAAAACGAAATATATCTGGGATTTGGCCTTTGGGGCAGACGGCGTTTTGTACGTCGCGACGGGAGATAAGGGACAGATTTACGCGGTCTCACCCGACGGGAAGAGCGAACTGTTTTATGCGAGCGACGAGGCGCACATCAAGGTGCTGGGTTTCGACGCCAAGGGAAATCTGCTGGCGGGAACAGAGCCGAACGGGCGGGTGTTGCGGATCAGCCGCGCAACAGAGAAAGGCGGAAAGAAAAACCCAGAGCCGGGTGCGGTGGAAGGCTTTGTGATTTATGAGACGGCGAAGCGGGAGGTGACTTCGCTCGCGGGAGCTGCCGATGGAACGATTTATGTTGCAGCGATTGGCGAGAAATCCCGAGCAACACCTGCGGGGCCCTCAGCCGTTGTCACAGTGCCGCAAGTCACGACCGCGGTTTCAACCAACGTCGTGATACAGCAGGGCGGAGCGATCGCAGCGCCGTTTGTGCCATTTCCACAAGCGATTTCTAGCAGCATCTATCGAATCTCGAAGGAGGGAGCGCCCGAGGAAATCTGGACTTCCCGCGATGAGGTGGTCTACTCGCTGGGAGTAAATTCCGACGGCCGGTTGCTTGCGGGAACCGGAAACAATGGCGCACTTCTGATGATTGACGGGCGCGGCGTGCACGCGCAGCTGGCCAAGTCCGGATCGTCGCAGATCACCGGAATATCGAAGGCCGCGGGCGGCAAGGTCTATCTCTGCACGGCGAACCCCGGAAAAGTGTTTTCCCTCGGGCCAGAATTCGAAGCGGAGGGCACGTTCGAGTCGCAGTCGTTCGATGCAAAGCTCTACTCGCAATGGGGACGGATCGATTGGTGGGGCGCACCGGCAGCGACGGATGCGGGAAAGAGTCCCAAGAATAGCAAGGAACCACGACTGGAGTTTTTCGTCAGGAGCGGAAACACGGAAGATCCGGGGAGAGAGTGGTCAAAGTGGTACGGGCCGTACGCTTCTCCGGACACGGCTGTCCAGGCTCCGGCCGCGCGGTTCTTGCAATGGAAGGCCGTAATTCACGATGGACGCCCGGGCGACGGGATTGATTGGGTAAGTGTGGCCTACTTACCGAAGAATGTCGCGCCGGTGATTGACGGAATTGCGATGCAGGATCCGGGAGTGCGCGCGCAGTTGCCAGCCGGAATGGTGACCCAACCGGCAAATGTGACTTTGAAGCAGCCGCCAACCCCTAACCCAGGCACGACACCAGGCGTGGTCATTACCGGAGCGCCCGCGAAATTCGAGATACAGCCGCAGGGGCTGGTACAGAAAGGCTACCAGTCTGTCTTGTGGTCGGCGCACGACGACAACGAGGATGAACTCAAGTACGCGGTTTACTTCCGCGGAGAGCAACAGAAGGAGTGGCTGCTGCTGAAGGACAACCTCGATCAGAAGTTTTACTCGTGGGACACGGCAGCGATGCCAGACGGCGCGTATTACCTGAAGATTGTGGCCAGCGATGCGCCGTCAAATCCCCCGGATCTAACACTTACGACGGAGCGAGAGAGCGAGAGATTCGAGGTGGACAATACACCGCCGACAGTCAGCGAAATCTCAGTGAGCCCAATTCAGCCGGGTGCCTATGAATTTCGATTTACGGCGAAAAATCCGAGCAGCAGCATCGACAAGGCGCAATATAGTGTGGACGGCGGAGATTGGGTTCTGGTCGCACCCATCGGCGAAATTAGCGATGCGGGGACGGAGACGTATGTGTTTGCCGTATCGGGCCTGCGCCCGGGAGAACATACCATTGCGGTGCGGGCGTTCGACCGGTTTGAAAACGTCGGAGCAGGAAAAAAGGCGATCCAGGTTCCAGGGAAGTAGGGCGATCCGCTTAGGTTAGCGCTTGGGCTTCGCAGGCGGCAGTTTTACCGGCGGGGCAGCGGGTGGTGCAGGAGTCTGCAACTCGAGATAGGCTTCAATTTCCGCACCAAATCCCATTCGACCATCGCTGTAGGCATCCGGCTTGGCGTGAACCAGGCGCGCCCGGCAGCGCGTCATGTCGGGCTTGCCGCCAGTGACTTCGGCAGGCATGGTGAGCGTAGCCTCAATCGGCATGCCGACCTGCAGAGGCGCCGAAGTGACAAAGAAGAAGCCACCGCGGGATATATTGGCGGTCTCGGTGAAATGCTCGATTTGGTCGGAAGCCAGCCCCAGAGGCCGAAAGCGCAAGGGAACACGAATTCGGAAGCGCTCGAGTTGTCGGCGGTCTGCAGGTGCCACGATCAACTCCATGCCGGGCGGGGGGACAGGGGGACCCGGGAAATGGGCTTGGATGTATAGGTTAACAAAGGTGTACCCAGCGTCAAGGAGAACCGGGTAGTCCCACCGAGGGAGTACTGCCAGTATCCCCGCAAACCCAGAAAATCCTCACCAAGTAAGCCCGCCGGAAGGGGGAGGCCAAGAACCGAGAATCTGCCGGAGCAGTGTCACCTGCCCTATGTGATAGCTGTCGTGAGAGGCGATGGCCTGAAGCATTTCGAGCCCCGTCTTGTTGCCACGTTTAGCCAGAAGATCTGTGCTGCGGGCCCCGCGCTCCAGCGCTTTAAGTCCTTTGTGAAAAGCCTTCACGGTGCGCTCCCATTCTTGTTTGTTTGCCGGGCCAATGTTCCCCGGCCAGCTTCCGGAGGCATGCTTGGGTATAGGCGGCTTCACTCCGTCCAGCCACTTCACCACCCAGTCTTGCCAGTAAACCAGGTGATTCAACAACTGAAAGAGGGAGTGAGGCGCATGCGTCGGACGACGGCCTGCCAGCTTCCAATCGACGCCGTCAAAAATGCCAAGTGATCCGACATGGGCACCCTCCCCCGACAACGCGTGCTCGATGGTGTTTTCGAGGACTTTGTTGTTCTTGCTCATAGAAGGGCTCCCTTCCTTGGAGTATGCACCTATTTGGCAAATGAGGTGATTGCCCCCTAAACAACAATACTTGGCACTGTGATGAGGGTGCGGCCTGCTCCATGGTTTCGGCGTGCGGCGCGACCGCGTGGAGTCAAGAACTGACAGTCAAGGGAAGATGGACTACACTCGACGCATGGCGACAACAAACCCGGTTACGAACACAAGCAAATCGCCACCCGATTGGAAGACGATTGTCGAGGCGCATGAACGTATCCAGCCGCGGATTCACCGGACGCCGGTTTTGACCAGTGCTTCGCTGAACAGATTGGCGGGAGCTGAGCTCTTCTTCAAGTGCGAAAACCTGCAGAAGACAGGTTCGTTCAAGATTCGTGGGGCGACAAACGCGATTTTCTCCCTGAGCGAAGCGGAGGCGCGGAGGGGCGTGGTAACGCACTCGAGCGGGAACCATGCGGCCGCGGTGGCGTGCGCGGCGGCCTGGCGAGGCATCCCGTCATGGATTGTGATGCCCAAGAACGCGCCTGCAGTGAAATGCCGCGCGGTCGAATCCTACGGTGGGAAAATCACCTTTTGCGAACCGAACGTGAGCGCGCGGTCCGAGGCCGCGGCGCGCATTTTGGCGGAAACGGGCGCGGTTATGGTGCATCCGTACGACGACGACCGAATCATCGCAGGGCAGGCGACCGCAGCGAAGGAATTGCTCGAAGACGCAGCCGGGCTCGATTTCGTGCTGGCGCCCGTCAGCGGCGGCGGGTTATTAAGTGGAACTTGCTTGGGGGCAAAGGGAGTTCGGCCGAGCGTGCGCGTGTACGGGTGCGAGCCGGAGCGTGCGAATGATGCGTACCGTTCGCTGAAGAGCGGCGTTTTACAGAAATTGGAGTCCAGCGACACGATTGCGGATGGATTGCGTGCGTCGCTCGCTCCCCGGACCTTTGCGATCCTGCAGAAACATGCAGACGCCATTCTTCTGGTAAGCGAAGAAGAAATTGTCGCGACCATGAAGTTGGTATGGGAACGGATGAAGATTGTGATTGAACCTTCGAGCGCGGTGGCGCTGGCCCCGTTGTTGCGAAAAAGCGGCTTGGAGGAATTGGGGTTGGCGGGGCGGGGCATGGGGGCGAGGCCGCGCGTGGGCGTAATCCTCTCTGGTGGGAACGTGGAGTTGAAGTGGTGAGCAGGAGTCGAAGTTAGGCTGGCTTGCCGCGCTCCCAAGCCCGACGACCTTGGTGCGCAACTTTCCGATGGCTTGCGGGTTTGTGGTGGGATGGTGAGAACCGCGACCGATTGCTGAGTCAACAGAGGAGGAGACTACGGGATTGCCGAAATCGCGACTCGCGATAGAATGCCGATAGTAGGGAATGAAAGTGCGGTGTGCACGGAGTCATGGCCACACCCCCGCAAGCCCCGGCTAAGGCAAACAAGGTGGTGGTGGCGTTCCTGGATGGGCGCCGGCTAAAGGGCTACACGTATGATTTCTCGGCGGTGAAGGATTTCTTCAACCTGCTTCCCGCCGACAAGCCGCTCCAGGAGCACGGGATTCGGGTGGAACTGAAGGAATTGAAGGCGCTGTTCTTTGTGAAGGACTTCATGGGCAATTCCCAATATCACGACAGACCAATCGTGGACGAACACATCCATGGTAGGAAGATCGAAGTGAGCTTCCGGGACGGCGAGAAGATTCTGGGAAAAACGGAGGGATACAATCCGCAAAAACTCGGGTTCTTCGTGACTGTTGGAGATCCCGAGTCCAACAACATCCGCATCTTTGTGGTGAGCAAGAACGCGCAAAGCGTGCGGTTCGTGTGAGCCGGGAGTCGCCCTGTTCGGAAGGACAGGTCAAGCGGGCGGATGCGGTTGGAACGGATAGCAAACCGTTACAATCTCCGGCGCATCTGTAGAGAATGCAGGGATCGCGGCGGCGTCTGGGGAGACGAAAGTGCCGCACCTGCTTCACTGGGATGGTTTTGAATCAAATTAAAGATGGGGGATTCGAGGCGAAGATGAACAGAGAGAGAATGCTCTCCCGAGCGGTTCTGTGCGCTCTGCTGGTGGTGATTTTGGGAAGCGCGAATGCGTGGGCGCAACAGGCGGCAGTCCGCTCACGCGTGACGGACACAGTTGACGACACGCGCACGGTGCGGTTGCAAGGAAACGTTCACCCGCTGGCCCGGCCTGTCCATGACCAGGGCGCCTTGGCCGACTCGCAACCCTTGACGCGCATGTTGCTGCTCTTGCAGCGCAGCACGGAGCAGGAGCAGGCGCTGCGGCAATTGATGGACGAGCAGCAGACAAAAGGTTCGGGGAATTTCCACGCGTGGCTTACGCCCGAGCAATTTGGGAAGCGGTTCGGGCCGTCGGACGCTGATGTGCAGGCGGTGACGGACTGGCTGACGCGGCAGGGCTTCACGGTGAAAAAAGTAGCCGCGGGCCGCACGGTGATCGAGTTTGACGGAAACGTGGCCCAGGTGCGGAATGCATTTCACACGGAGATGCACCGGTACGTTGTGAATCGCGAGGAACACTTCGCAAATGTGGGCGACCCTTGGATACCGCAGGCACTCGCACCCGTCGTGGCGGGCGTCGTGGCTTTGCACAATTTTCCGAAGCATCCCCAATATCACCGAGTTGGCACGTTCCAGCGTGACCTCTCCACAGGACAAGTAAAACCCCTCTTCACATATACGGACCTGAATGGGACGTTTTATGGGGTTGGCCCGGCGGATTTTGCGACGATCTACAACATCAACATCCCGCCGACACAGGCGGGCAGCGGACAATCGATTGCCATCGTGGGACAGTCAAACATCAATCTGCAAGACGTCAGTGGCTTTCAAAGCATGTTCGGGCTCCCCCAAAATCCCCCGACGGTCATCGTCAATGGGCCCGATCCCGGGCTAGTCAGCGGGGACGAAGGAGAGTCTGACTTGGACGTGGAATGGGCGTTGGCCGTGGCGCCCGCCGCGAACGTCATTTTTGTGACATCCCAATCCACAGACTCGAACCCGAACCAGGTAACGGGCGGGGTGGACCTCTCGGCGCTGTACATCGTGGACAACAACGTGGCCGCAGTCCTTAGCGAAAGCTACGGATCTTGCGAGGCTTTCCTAGGGACTACGGGAAACGCGTTCTACAACTTGATGTGGCAACAGGCGGCAGCGGAAGGCATCACGGTGGTGATCGCGAGTGGAGACAATGGGCCGGCTGCGTGCGATCCCGACCCTACCGTTAATCCAAACGCTGCCTCGCAGGGATTGGCCGTGAGCGGAATTGCTTCCACTCCCTACGACGTGGCGATTGGCGGGACGGACTTCGACCAGGCCAGCAAGGAAGCGACTTACTGGAAATCTACAAACGCGCCCGGCACATTTCTGTCGGCGATAGGCTATATCCCGGAGATACCCTGGAATGATTCGAACTGCGCGGCGATCTATCCGGCAGCCTGCACGAGCGTAGATCCGAATGGCGGGGACATTAGCGCGGGGAGCGGGGGCCCAAGCAGTTGCGCTCTTCCGACGCCGACCGGTTGCATGGGCTATCCGAAGCCGGCTTATCAGACCAGCCTGACGCCAGCAGATACTGTGAGAGACATACCGGACGTTTCGCTTTTTGCAAGCAACGGAAACAATCAAAGCTTTTATATCGTCTGCCAATCGGACGTCAATCCGAACAATGCTCCTTGCGATCTCTCCACAAGCCCGACCTCCGGAACCCATAACTTCTCCGGTGTAGGAGGCACTTCGGGAGGCACGCCGACGTTCGCCGCAATTGTGGCGCTTGTGAATGCGCAGCAGGCGACACCACAAAACCCTGCGCCGCGCCAGGGGAATGTGAATTATGTGCTTTATGGGCTCGCGGCGAATGAAGCCCCTTCGATCTCGAGCTGCAATTCGAGCTCGTTCACGAACCCGGCAAACGCGCCCCTTTCAACTTGCGTGTTTCTGGACATCACTAAAGGGAATAATGCCGTCGCGTGCGTGGCGGGAACGTTAAGCTGCACGAACGCGGCGGGCGCCAATTTCGGCGTGATCGTGGATAGCGCACTCGCGTACAACGGGAACGGAATTCCGGCGTTCAAAGCGGTGCCGGGCTACGACCTCGCGACGGGGCTCGGATCAGTGAACGTTGGCAATTTGCTCAATAGTTGGAGCACATTCTCCCGGCCGACAACGACCACAACTCTAGGCACTGTCAGCCCCAACTCGGGAACGTCGGGGCAAACGACGTTCAGCGTGCCGGTCACGGTCACTTCAACTTCGGGCACTCCGACGGGTGGAGTCGCTCTCAACGCATTCGCTAGCGATCAGACGACCATTCTTGGGTCAGTGGGGTGCTGCGGGTCGAGCGGGCTACCGTTTACGCTCACCGGTGGCAGCGTGACAATCACTACGAACCTGCTGCCGCCCGGTACATCCTACATTCAGGCAGTGTACGGTGGCGATACGACACATGGGTTGAGTAAGTCCGCGCTTGTGGCGCTGACAGTCAGCGGATCGTCAACTCCGGCGAGCATGACCACGCTGAGCTTCGTGACTTTTGACATCAACAACAACCCCATTCTCAATCCATCGCCCCAGACCGCCGCCTACGGAAGCCCGTACATCTTGCAGATCGCGGTGACAAATGCGAGCGGGACATCCTGCACCAACAACGGCACGCTCACGACACCGGGCACGCCTTGCCCCGTCGGAACAATCACCTTGACGGATAAGGGAAACGCGTTAAACGATTGGCCGAACGCACAGAATGCGAACGCGACGAACATCGCCAAGCTGAACAACCAGGGCATCGCGGAGGATCAGCCGATCCAATTGTCGGCGGGTAGCCACAGCCTGGTGGCGGCGTTTGCACCGCCTCCCGGGACGAACACGAACTACCTGGCGAGCACAAGTCCCGCTTTTTCGTTGACGATCACCCAGGCGGCCACCACAACGTCGGTCTCGAGCAACCTTTCCACCGTCATTGCCGGGTCCAACGTGATTCTGACGGCAAGCGTCAACACCAACAGCAACGGTGAGGCGCCGTGCGGCATCGCCGGTGGCGGGACCGTGACGTTCACCAGCAATGGAACAACTTTGCCGGGGACAGTAACGTATACCGCGGCCAGCGGCGCAACGAGCACGACTGGTCTTGCTTCGTGTATCGCAAGCCTGACCACGGCGATCTCGACCGTTTATCCGCCGCCGACGCGTGGGCCGCGGCCGCCGGTGCCGTTGATCCCGCTGGTGTTGGCGCTGGCGAGCGTGCTCTTCTTTGTGCTGGGATTGCGGTGGATTCCACGGACACGCCGGCGCGTTTATGCCTATGCCGGATTGCTAGCGATTGCGCTCCTGCTCGGCGTAGTGGCCGGCTGTGGTGGCGGAGGCGGTGGCGGCGGAGGAGGCGGGGGCAGCACGCGGGCGCTCGCAGCGAGTTATAGCGGAGACACGAATTACTCGTCGTCTGTCTCTCCCATCATTTCGATTACGGTCCAGTAAGCGTTAGTTTAGAGAAAAAAAAGGGCGTCCCGGTGGGGGGCGCCTTTTTTGTTGCTCGGCAGGCGAGGCTTCGCGTCACAGGGCGCAGTGTCGCAGGTCACAAGGAGCCGCGCGTAATTGCTTGCCCCGTGACTTCACTTTCTAGACAGCGTCACTGCGCAGTGTTAAGCTCGGCGCAACTTGATCCTTTTGGTTCGATCGGAGTCCAATTCCTGGTCGCCAGGCGGAGTATGTGGCACAAGCGGAGTTGTTTGTGTAAGGTCTGGCTTTTTCTCTCCTTTTCCCTGTTCTTCCAATTGACAAACGTGAAAGCGCAGGTGAGTCCGCGTGTCGTCGCGGCGGTAGATAACGCGCACCGCGTTGCGCTTGCGGGCAACGTGCATCCGCTGGCACGCCCGGAGTTTGACCGTGGTGCCGCAGACGACGCGCAGCCGATGACGCGAATCCTGCTGCTGCTGAAGCGCAGCGACGAGCAAGAAACAGCGCTGCAGAGCTACATGGAGCAACAGCTGGATAAAAGCTCGCCAAATTATCATGTTTGGTTGACGCCGACACAATTCGGGGCACTTTACGGCCCGGCGGATGCAGACATTGTCGCGGTGACACAGTGGCTGACAACGGAAGGCTTCCGCATTGAGAGGGTTTACAGCGGGAAGACGGTCATCGAGTTTTCGGGGACGGCTGGGCATGTGCGCGAGGCGTTTGGGGCGGTTATCCGGAATTACGAGGTGAATGGCAAAACCTACCTTGCGAACGCGAATGATCCGCAAATCCCTGCGGCGCTGGTACCCGTCGTTGCGGGTGTCGTCTCCCTGAACAATTTCCCGCGGCAGTCGCATGTAGTGCGAGTGGCCAGAACGAAGACGCCTGCATTAACACGCGGTCCAGGCCCGCTATACAGTGCTCCTGGCGGCGAGTACTTTGTGGGTCCTGCGGATTTCGCCACCATCTACAACGCAACTTCGCTCTATGGAACGGGGATCGACGGGACAGGGCAAACGATTGCAGTGGTAGGGGAGACGAACATTGATGTGTCGGACATTCAGAACTTCCGGACCCTCTTCAACCTTCCTGCGAATTTCACGAGCGCCAATGTGATTTTGAACGGCGGCGACCCCGGAATTACGAGCGTAGATGAAGAAACGGAAGCTGATCTTGATGTGGAGTGGTCAGGAGCAGTAGCACCGGGAGCGGCAGTGAACCTTGTGGTGTCGGCCTCGACCCCGGCATCGGCAGGGATTGACCTTTCGGCCCTGTATATTATCGAACATAACTTGGCCGGGGTCATGAGCGAAAGTTATGGAGGCTGCGAGTCAGGATTAGGGAGCGCAGCCAATGCGTTCTACAACAGTCTGTGGGAGCAAGCCGCGGCACAAGGGATCACCGCCGTCGTGTCCGCAGGAGATAACGGTTCAGCCGGTTGCGATAACTTCAGCACAGCCACGAGCGCGTCTCACGGATTGGCGGTAAGCGGCCTGGCTTCTACGCCGTACAACGTGGCTGTCGGCGGAACCGATTTTGATCAGGCGAACAAGTGGTCGCAATTCTGGAACAACGCCAGTTCGAATGATCCGGCTACTCACGAATCAGCGCTGGGATATATACCGGAGATGCCTTGGAATGACAGTTGCGCGGTGCAAGGAGTCGGCGGATGTGTACCGGGGGGCTCGCTCCTGGATATTGTCGCGGGCAGTGGAGGTCCAAGCGGCATCTACGGAAAGCCGGCGTGGCAGCTAGGCGTTGTAGGTATGCCAAATGACAGTCATCGGGAAGTACCGGATGTCTCTCTGTTTTCGGGGAACGGGCTGACACAAAGCGCGTACATCGTCTGCCATGCCGATATAACCACTCCTCCAACCCCTTGCGGCCTAGTAAGTGAAGGCTACGACTTCCAAGGTGTGGGCGGAACATCGGCTGCAGCGCCAGCCTTTGCGGGGATTATGGCGCTGGTCAACCAAAAGATGAATGCTCGCCAGGGGAATGCGAACTATGTGCTATACGCACTCTCAAAGCAGTCGGGGGCGGCGTGTAACGCGTCAACCGCAGGGCTGACGGGAAATAGTTGCGTTTTTTACGACGTCACGAAGAACAACAATTCTGTACCTTGCACTGGCGGGGCGCCCAACTGCAGTTCGACGCTAAGCGGCGGAATTGGCATTCTGGTGGACTCCAAGGACAATCCCGCGTGGACCTCCACGGCCGGGTACGATGCGGCTACCGGACTGGGTTCCGTCAACATAGACAATCTTGCGACGAAATGGGGAACCGTGAATGCGATTCAGACTACAACGACACTTGGACTCTCAAAAGCGACCGGAATCATCCATGGAACAAACGAGAATGTGACAGTGAACATCACGGTTATCCCGACAAGTGGGACGGCGAAGGGTGATGTCGCACTTCTGGCGAAGTTCTCCGATGGGACAACCCAAGGGCTCGATCAGATCACACTGAACACGAGCGGGAGTTTCAGTGGGATCACCAACAGCCTGCCAGGCGGAACCTTTCAGGTGTATGCGCATTACGCAGGGGACGGCACGAATACGCCGAGCGATTCGAGTCCGGTAACGGTGACGGTAACACAAGAAAGCAGCAAGACATTCATCATCGTGCCCCTTTACGACATTCAAACAGGCAACTTGATCAGTGGAAACGCGAGCTCTGTGCCGTACGGCTATCCTTATAGAATTCGGATGTATGTTACAAATTCCTCTGGTTCAGCAAATCCGTCCGGTCCCCCAAGTAATACGTGCGACCAGATTAACCTGCTGACGTGTCCAACCGGAACGATTTTACTGACCGGCAATGGGAATGGGGTCGACGGGACCAACGGCGTCTACACGTTAAACGACGCGGGGTATGCGCGCGATATTAACCCGACGCTTGGTGGCGGTACCTACTCCCTGGCGGCACAGTACAGCGGCGACAACAGCTACGCGGGAAGCACGTCTTCGACGACCACCCTCACGGTAACGCCCGCGGCAACGAGCATTCTGCCCTCAAACCCACCGATGCCGCCCGTGGTAGCGACACCGTTCGACCTGGGAGTAATCGTGACCACGGACGTGTTCGGGGTGATGCCCAGTTGCAACCTAACGTTCTACGACGGGACGACCGCTTTGCCGGGATCGGCCAATTGTACCTGGCAGGCCAACGGACCGTTTCTGTATGTGTCGTTTCCCGTTTCACAGGCGACGGTTGGACCACACACGTACACGGCGAAATTCAACGGCGATGCGAATTATGCTCCTTCCACGTCGGCGGCCATGACCACGAGAGTTTACAATGGCACAACGACGACGCTCTCTGCGGATGCCACCAATGTCCAATACGGCAACAGCATCACCCTCACTGCCATTGTGGATTCCAGCGTCTCGCAAGGGCCTCCCATCGGCCAGCTCGTTACCTTCTCCTTCGACAACAATTCGGTTACTGGCACGGTGAACTACACTGCATTCACGGATTCTTCCGGTAACATCGCTCTGCGCGCGGTCCTCACCACGGTTCCACCATCCTCCGGGTTTTACACCGCCAACTTCGCGGGAGACTCTAATTACTACCAAAGCGCTGCCCTGTTGAATGTCACTGTAAACATCCCTGATTTCAGTGTCAGCCCGACCCAAGTGGCACTGACGGTGCCGGCGGGACAATCGGGCAGCACAATGATCACCGTCATCCCTGCAACGAATTTGAGTAGCCAGGTTCAGTTTAGCCTTCAGCAGTTTGCAAACTCTGCTCCAGGAATGAATTGCGGTGTAAACCCGAACCCGGTCAACCTGTCGGGGCAACAGGCTGCCATGGCGACCTTCAGTTGTAGTTTGCCGGCGCCATCCTCTTCGACTACGACCACCGTGGTATTTGCGAGGCGTCTGCCGAAAACAAATCTCAGATGGGATTTGTGGGTGGCAAGTGGAATCATGATGCTCTTGGGATTGATCTGCATGATGGTGCCTTCCCGGCTAAGGATGCACCGGCTTTCCTTCGTGTGGTTTGCAACTGCTCTTATTAGTTTCGTAGCCGGGTGTGGCGGAGGATCAGGTGGTGGCGGAGGGGGAGGAGGCGGCGGAGGGGGGACGAACCCGACACCTACAAGTGTTTCCCTCTCCGTGCCAAGCACAAAGGTAGCAACCAATACCAGCTTGGTCTTTAACATCACAGTCACAGGGAGTCAGTCTCCCACTGGGACAGTAACGATTTTCGACACTACGACAAACGTTGGCCTAAGCACCGTGCCGTTGGTGAACGGCCAGGCTCAGACTTCAGTCGCCTTCGGTGGGGTAGGGGCGCACAGCCTCATCGCGAAGTACTCGGGTGATGGAAAGAACTTGGCATCTCAAACGCTGACTCCTTTGGTCGAGGTTGTAACGGGGACGACGGGGGGAGTTTGGATAAATGCGAACACAAGCACGGACGTGAAACAAATCAACGTTACCCTGACGGTGCAGTAGATACTGTGTTATCAGTTCGTCACGGGCGGGAAGAAGATATTCCAGAACTGCGGCGAAGGCGACATGAACTCGATGGGGATCAACGAGCCCTCGGGATTCATCACCGGCGGCCGGACCACATGGGCTTCGACCGACTTCTGAGTCTTCGGATTTTCGATGAGGAGCTTTGTCCCCGTGGGCAAACCTTCGGCCAAAATGATCATGGCGCCGGTGGCGCTGACCGTGTGAGTAAAGCCGTTGATCGGGTTGGGCTTGTTGGGCAAGCGGATGATGACAGGCATGCGCAGAAGCACACGCTGAGCGCGGCGGCGTTCCTCATTGGTCTGCGGGCGGGCGGTGGTGGCACTGCGCTTGACCGTCGGAGCTCCCACGGCTACCTGCGGATTCGGTTTCGGCGTAGGTGTCACAGTTCCAGCCCCCAAAAGTCCATATCCGGCGCAACGAGCTCGACGCCGTACTCCCAACCTTCGGGCTGTTGATTGCCTTTCCAGACGATCACAGCCGCATTGCTTGCCTGCGTAGCAAGATTCGTCAGGGCAAGGCGCTGTTCCAACTCGAACGAATCCGGAAGTATCACCATGCAGCCGTAGGGGTTGACGATCCGCGTACTTGTCTGAACCGATTGGCGCTTCCCGTTGCCCGATTCCCACTCGAGGCGAATCGGCACACGCGAGTTCATCCGGCGCCCGCGGCGCTTCTCGCTATACTTCGCCCCTACCTGCTTCAATTCGCGCAAGTTAACTGACATCGATGCCTCTAACAGCTCATGCTAGAGTTAGAGGGAAACTGGGTCAATGGTACGGAAGCGGGGAGCCGTCCAAAGAGTAGCTGTACTTTGGTACAGGAGAACACAGGAATTGAAGAATCTGATCGTCAATGCGGACGATCTAGGCTGGACCCCAGGGGTCAATCGGGGAATCGAGGAAGCCCACCGGAAGGGTTTGGTGACGAGCACTTCCCTGCTCGCAAACGGAGCTTCCTTCGATTTGGCCTTGGAAGTGGTGCGCGGGAACCCAGAGCTGGGCGTCGGGGTCCACCTGAATCTGAGTGATGGTCCGCCCACGGCGAAACCGCAGGGTGTACGCGGTCTGCTCAGCGCGGACGGTTGCCTGGAGACCGGCCCTGAAGGCTTGCTGCTCCGGATTGCCAGCCGCACTTTGGATTTTGCTGAAGTCGAGCGCGAGTGGGACGCGCAGATCCAGAAAGTGATGGAATCCGATATTCAACCAACTCATCTGGACGGCCACAAGCACGTTCAAATGTTGCCGGGACTTTTTGAAATTGCTCTGAAACTTGCGAGAAAACACAGGATTCGCGCAATTCGCGTGGCACACGAAGAATCGAGTTTGCGTGCCGCGCTGGCTTCGGGGAAAGACCAAAAAAAGGCGGTGATCTTGAAACAGGGTGTGCAGGCACGCGGGTTGAAACTGCTGGCGCGGGACGCCCGGGAGATGGCGGAGCGCGCCGGGGTGGTCACCACGGATTACTTCTGTGGAATTGCGCAGACCGGCGCAGTGACGCTGGAAGGCGTCGAGCGCATGCTGGAAATCTTGCCCGAGGGAGCGACGGAGTTCATGTGTCATCCGGGTTACGCCGATGAGGAGTTGCGGCAAACTCCTACCAGACTTCAGGAATCGCGGCAGTTTGAGCTACGGATATTAACTAATGCGCACATAAGAAAACTAGTCGCCAGCCAGGGTATTCGCCTGATAAGCTATAAAGTCATGGGGGAAGTGGCGTGAACAGGTACCAGCGCCACGATTTGGTCTGAGCCGCGGCGGGAAGGAACGGCAGGCGGCTTGAGTAAAGCAACCTGGGGAACCCACAAGAGAAAGGCAGAGGGCTCCGACGTATGGCCAGCGACTCGCCCATTCGTTATTCGGTGGTCGTTCCGTTCTATAACGAGCAGGAAAACATCCCACCTTTGTACATGAAGATCACCGAAGTGATGGACGCAGTGGGCGAGCCTTACGAAATGGTGTTTGTCGACGACGGGAGCAAGGACAACTCCTACCGTGTTCTGTCAGAGATTTACGAGCACGACCGCCGCGTCAATGTGGTGCGTTTGCGAAGGAATTTCGGCCAGACGCCTGCTCTGAAAGCCGGCTTCGATTTCGCTCGCGGCGAAATTGTAATCTCGATGGATGGCGACCTGCAGCACGATCCCGAAGAAATCCCGCGCTTCCTGGAAAAAATCGAGGAAGGCTACGATCTGGTGAGCGGATGGCGCGCGCAGCGGCGGGACCATTGGCTGATGCGGCGCTTGCCGAGCCGCGTGGCCAACTGGATGATGGCCAAGCTTTCGGGAATTGAGTTGCACGACTTTGGAACGACGTTTAAGGCCTACCGGCGGGAAATCCTGCAGGAAATCGAACTCTATGGCGAGTTGCACCGCTTCATTCCCGCGTTGGCTGGCTCGACGGGAGCGCGCATTGCGGAAGTGCCCATCTCCAATCCAGACCGGAAAACCGGACGCTCGAATTATGGAATTGGCCGGACGATTCGCGTGTTCTTCGATCTGATCATGGTGAAGTTCCTGCTCGATTATTCGACGCGCCCGCTGCAGTTCTTTGGGTTGTTGGGCCTGGCGGGAACGGGCGTGGGAGTGATCCTGGGGAGCATCCTGGTTGCAGAAAAACTAATTTTGCACAATGACATCATCGTGGAACACGGCCCCTTGCTGATGTTGGCGGCAGTCTCCTTCTTGAGCGGGATTCAATTCATCTCCATGGGCCTCCTCGGAGAGATCAGCTCGCGAACCTACTACGAATCGCAAAACAAGCCCATCTATGCGCTGCGCGAAGTGAAGAGCCACAGAAAAGAGTTGGGCGATTCCGCGGAACCCGCGCGGCCGAGCGGAAGCTCGGAACGGTAGGGAGATGCAGTCTTCAGTCTTCAGTTCTGGGTTGATTTAAGCGAGCACTTCACCGGTCGAAACCACGCAGAATCTCCCGCGAACACTAAGATGTAATTCAATGCGAGGCGTTGGTGGTGGCCGATGAATGTCGGGTGATGCTTCGAACCGCCTCCGAACGCTTAGCTGCTGTCCTTACCTACAGGTGCGCCAAACCCGCCGCCTAAGAGAACGAGGCACGAGCCTTGTGGCGCGTGCCTCGAAGTTGTTAACCGACCGGTCCGACAAGAGATCGGCCAAAGTAGGAAGCCCTGCCGTTAGCGGTGTTTCTCGTCCTTGGGTGGCTTGTCCTTTTGTTCCTTTGGCGGCTTTGACTGTTTGGCAGCTTTTTCATGCTCGGCTTGCTGCTTTTGCTGCAGCTCCTGCTGCTGTTTCTGCTGTTGCTGCTGCAGTTTCTCCAGTTCCTGTTGCTGTCGCTGCTGGATCTGCTGCTGCTTTTCCTGGTTGGTCTTTTCCTGCTGAATTTGCCGCTGCTCTTGTTGCTGCTTCTGCTGAAGCTTCTGGTATTCCTGGTCCTGCTTCTGCTGGAGCTGTTGGATTTGCTGCTGATGCTTCTGCTCGAGCTGCGGATTCACCGCCTGCGCGGGCCGCGAAGCTGGCGGTCGATCCTGAAAGGCCGGCTTGTTTGGAGGGGCAGTGGCAGGCCGGTTCGGATTCATAGGGCCTGGTCCCGCATTGCCTTGATTGCCACCTTGCCTGAGAGTATTCATCGGCGGGGTCACGGCCTTCGCTGGAGGAGCTATGCGCACTGGAGCGACGTTCGTGTGCGGCTGTGCAGTCGCAAGCTGGCGCGATTCTGAAATGGATAGAGGCTGACCTTGGTTCTTTTCAATTGCTGCCTGCCTTGCCGCAAAAGACGGAGGCGGAGGAGGCGGCGCGGTCTTGGCCACGAATCCGCGATTCTGCACCATTGCCGGCGGATGCACGTTGCTCGTTGCGCCGGCACCGAGAACAGCTTCTCTCGGGGGAACAGCAGCTGGGGCGCGAACCGCTACCGGGGCGGCGGCCACTTCACGCTCGTTCACGACGACCATATTGCGGCCCACCGGCTGTGCGGACGCGAAAGCACGGCCTGACGTGGCGGTGACTGCACCGGCCACGTTTTGGTTGACGTAACGCACATTGTTCACCGTGACGTTCTTGTTGACCACGGTGGTGTTGTAATAGTTGTTGATCACCGTCTGATTGACCGTTGTGTTCGAAATGTTGACATTGTTGATGTACGTGCGGCTCACGCGATACGAGGGCACAAACACTTCCCGTGGCCCGAGCGGGAACCAGCCAACGTTGACTCCGATGCCGACGCCACCACCAAAAGCGATGCCCGCGGCAAAGTGCGGTCCGCCGACCCACGCCACCAACGCCGGCGCGTACACGGGACGCACGTAGGCTACTCCGACGGCGCGAGGCGGGCACGGCACCCAGCCCCACGCGCCACCTACAAAGACCCAGCGTCCATAGTGGAATGGTGCGAATCCCCAGGGCGCATCGTCAACCCAAGTCCACCCCCAAGGGGAAACCCAGGCCCAATGGCCGAAGCGATAGGGCGCCCAGCCGACGACGGTGACGTGCGGGAACCAGATCGTGCCGTACTCCGGCACGGGGCGCCAGCCGCCATAGTCATCGAGGTCTTCGTAGCCAATCACATCATCGGAAACGTAGCGGCGCGCTACCGAATGCTCTTCCCGGAGGTCGCGCTGATTGCACCAGGAGTCAAAGTCGTCTTCATCCGGGAGCGGCTCGACGTCGGCGCTCAATGAATCGGTGCCGGTGAAGTAACCTTGCTGGTCCGGATGAATGGTGTATGCGGAACCACCTCCGGTAACCTCACCTTCGCCCTCACGGACGTTAATGATAGTCGTGTCTCCAGCTTCATTTACGCTGATGCGGTAGTTGCCGGGACGAAGAACGGAAAAGGCCAGGTTGGGGGCATCCACTTCGATGCTTTCGTCCTCGTTGAGGCGCCGGACGCGGAGGTTCATGGTGCCTTCGGTGAGGCGAATCTGGATCATCCGGTCATCGAGATTAAGAAAAGAAAACCCGGTCTGGTCGCCGAGGCGAATCACCGCGGAGCCGACATGCAGTTCCGCGCGTGCGTCTTGATCGGTCCAGAGTTTATCGCCGGTGGTGATCGGCCGGTTGACGACGGCGGCGACCCAATCATCCGTTCCCGAAGGACTGAAGGACACCTGGCCCTTCACAAACCCGAGCCGCGCCACGCGGCCTGGTGGATCTTCGTCATCGGCAACGGCGAGGTTAGGTGCAAGCAGAGCGAACGTCAAAAAAATGGTGAACAGAATCAGCCAATGCTGTGAGCGTGTTTTCATTTTGCGCTTCTCTCCTGGTAGCCCTCTTCGCGTCGCACCGGAAATCCTGAATTTGAGGATTGACGGCGACGCTCAGAAAGGCTCGAGGTACGGGGTCAGGCGGGAACTTCGTACGACGAGGGATTCCTACGCTTAGGATACCTGACCTGAAACCCCGACACTACTACGTGTAACACGCCTCTGCCCAAACAGTTTCGAGAAGCAACGCCACGGATGCGAAAAGAGCACGGTCACTTGCAGAGGATAAAAGAAGGCCCGCTCCGAAGGAACCCGAGCGGGCCAGGGGAAATGCCAGAATTGAATCTCAACGATGGCCGCCACCGTGAGAGCCGCCACCCCCTCCACTGTGCGAGCCGCCTCCGCCGCCACCACCACTGTGGGAGCTACCTCCACCGCTGCTGTGGGAACCGCCTGAACTGCCACGGCTGGCGGCGCCTCCGCCGCCGCCGAAGCTGCGCGGCGCAGAGTAGGAACGGGGTGCAGAATAGCCGCGATTCCCGTTGTACGAGGGCGGGCTATAGGAACGCGGTGCGGAATAGCCACGGTTGCCGTTATACGAAGTTGGCGGACGGTTCACGGTGTTGCGCTGGGGAGCTCCGCTGCCGGAACCTGCCCAAGGCGGCCGGTTTGTAGCGTTGTTGCGCGGCGACGCCATGTTGCTGGACGGCCGATTCGAGCTGCCGAACCCTTGCGGGGCGCGTCCGGAGTCGGTCGTGTTGCCTTGTGCATTCCAGCTGCGGCCCGTGCCGCCGGGACGATTGGAGCTATTGGCGGACGGTGCGTTAGAGCGCGTGCCGAATTGTCCCGCATTGGGCGGGCGGTTAGATGAAAGCTGGGACATGCGATTCCCGCTCATCCCCTGTGGCGCATTGAATCCGGGTCGACCGCTCGTTGAACCAGGTGCACGCCCCTGAGAAGCCGATGCCGAATTCATCGTGTGCACCGGCATATGAGAAGCGCCGGCCGCTGGAGCAGTGCGCGCCATGACGCTGCGATTCTGAGTGCTTTGTGAAGGCGTGGCCACGTTGTTATGAATGTTGCTCGCGCCGAAGTAGCTGCCACGCGTCGGCGAGCCGCTGACACGGTTGGTCACCTGCGCACCGCGAAGGGAAGCTTCGGTGAGATGCTGTGAACTCCGGTTGATCCGTTGGCCGTTCACGAATGCGCTGTGCGAAGCCGTGGTTACCGCATGCATGTTGTGCGCGTACCGGTAGTTGTAATTGCGATAGCTGTTGGCGTTGAAGTTGCGGATATAGGTGTTGTGGATGTTCACGTTGCGCCAATAGCCTATACCGGCGTGATACCACGGATGGAACGGCTCGCCCCATCCGAGCGGGAACCAGCCATGCCAGCCCCAGCCAAATCCGAAGCCGAAACCAAAACCCAGGAAGCCGACGAACGCCGGCCCGTAATACGGATAGCCCCAAATTGGACCCGGGCACCAACCCCAATAGCCGCCAAAATAGTTCCAGCGCCCGTAGTGGTATGGAGCAAAGCCCCAAGGTTCATAGCCGACCCACGTCCAGCCCCAAGGGCCGACGTAGGACCAATAACCATCACTATAAGGGGCCCAATCTGGGGAAACATTGTTTGGCACCCAGACGTGTCCATACTCCGGCTCTTCTTTCCACGTGCCGTAGTCATCCAGGTCGCTGTAGCCCACGGTATCGCGGTTCACGTAACGCCCTGAAGTGGAGTTGTCTTCGCCGGAATCGCGCTGCTGCGCCCAACGATCGAGATCGTCGCTCTCGCGAGCCGGACCGGTGGTGATTTTCACGTTCCCTTCACCTCCGGTCGCATCAAGGCGCTCTCCCGCTTTTACCGGATAAACCTGGCCGGCAGAGGCAGCCTCACCCGCCCCGCGGATCGCCGTCACGCTGGTGAAATCGCCATTCTCATTGACGTCAATGCGGAAAGCGCCGGCCTCCTTCACCGTAAAAGCAATATTGGGCGTGTCCACTTCGTAGGTCTCGCCCTGACGAAGTTCGCGAACGCGGAAGTTGAGTCTGCCCTCGGGCAGCCGCATCTGGATGATGTTCTGGTCGAGGTTGAGGAAGGACAGCGCGGACATGCTGCCAAGATGAATCGCGGCTTGCCCCGTTTGCAGTTCGGCTCGGGAATCCTTGTCGACCCAGAGCTTGTCACCAACAGTCAACGGCCGATTCTTGACAGCCGAGCCCCAGTCGCCAGTCCCGCCGGGCTGCAATGAAACCGATCCATCAATCACGCTAAGTCGTGCAACGCGGGAGGGTGGATCGTGAGAATCATCCGCGGTGATATTGTCATCAACGGCAGGAATATTCGAGACGTCGGCTTGCGGCCCTTGCTCTTGCGCCTGGGCGCGAACCATTGGCGCTGGGATGAACATCAGAACTGCAAAACTCGAAAGAAGAACGCTCAGATTTCTGTAGGTCATTAAGGCTTTCATAACCATTTCCCCTGATAGGCCCTCCAGGTCGGTCCGGGCCTAAGGAGCCTCACCAATAGTATGCTCGGATTCGACTCCTGGAGGGTAGAACCCCAAATTGGCGAACAAGTTGCGACGGCCGTGTCACATCGGAGGTTCGCTCAAGCCGCACTGTCTGATAGCTTCTGTTCCAGGCGCCAGGGCTGCTCACGCCAGTAACGCATTGATAGTACACTACTTATAGCTCTCTTTGGTTCTTTGCCTCGAGGAGACTCCGGTGCCTTGGGCCAGCGCGTCCATCTTTCCATGGGAGCCGACAGAGGCTCCCAGCCCTGCTGTGCAGATGCGGAAATCGCAGGTATGGCGCAAGTCGCCTATCAGGGATGGTGGTTGCCGCCAATCTGGTAGCCCACTCCGCGAATGGTGCGGATCAGCGGGCGATCTGAGCCGGCATCAATCTTACGTCTTAGATAATTAACATATACGTCAACCACGTTAGTGATGCAATCCCTCTGCATTTTCCAAACTTCCTCGATGATGTTGTTGCGCGAGACAGGATGGCCAGGACTGCGCAGCAGATACTCGAGCAGCGCGTATTCCTTCGGGCTAAGTTCGATGGCGCGGCCGGCTCGACGCACTTCGTGGGACACTCGGTTGACTTCGAGATCTTCGTACATTAGGACGTCCTGGGCGGGGCGGCTACGCCGGCGCAGGACCGCATGGACTCGCGCAACCAGCTCGGCCACCGCAAACGGCTTCACGAGAAAATCGTCGGCGCCCGCATTCAGTCCGCGCACCCGCTCTTCCACGCTCGACTCCGCCGAGAGCAGAATCACGGAAGTGTCCGGCCAACGGCGCACCATGTTTCGAAGCGCATCGCTGCCCGCCGGGCCGGCAAAGCTTGTATCCAGCAGAACGACATCGAAGGAAGCATCCTCCGGGAATTTGGAGACTTGCTTCGTGTCCGAGGTTAATTCAACGGAAAAACCTTCTTGCTGAAACCTGGATTGAAGAAATTCGGCCAAAGTGGGATCCGCCTCGGCCACAAGGAGACGCATGGTCGCTGACTCACACACATTCTGGAAGGGGAGATAAGTTAAGTTTCAACGCAAGAGACGAGGATGTCAATGCAGGTTCGCCAGGCCACGCTGAATCAATTAAGGGCCCTTGGGACAGGTTTGGGCGCAACGCATCCGTCAGCACTTTGTGCGCAATCACAGAATCGTCCACGATTCCGTCTTTCCGCTCCATGAGCCAAAGCTCATTTCCTCTACTGAATGCGATCAGTCACAGGCCCACTTCAGGTTCGTTTAACTTATTATTCGCAAACTGGAAACCATCGCGGCATAATGGCCCATGGATGGAGGGTCCCCTCAATGACCGAACCGAACGACAAGCAAGCCAAGAATGATACGAATGAGATTTCCCGCCGTAGCTTCATAAGTAAAGCCGCAGCCGCCGGTGCAGTCGTTACGATCGTTCCGCGCCACGTCCTCGGACGTGGTTTCACTCCGCCCAGCGATTTGTTCAACGTCGCCTGTGTGGGAGTCGGTGGAATGGGCCGCAGCAATCTCATCAATCTCGCCAGCCAGAATGTGGTTGCGATTTGCGATGTGGACTGGGGCTACACCGACAGAAACCTTTCGCGCCTCGACACCGACGCCGCCAACCTCCAGCAGCACATCGATCACCCCGATGCCGCTCCTGCTGGCGGAGCCAAGGCCGCTCCGAGAGTCGATCCCGTGAAGACCAAGGCGCGTCTCGATGCCATTCTTCACCTCAAGAACGATTTACTTCCCAAAGCCAAGCGTTACTCCGACTACCGCAAGATGCTCGAGCAGCAGAAGGACATTGACGGTGTCGTGATTGCCACCTCCGACCACATGCACGCTCCCATCGCTCTAGCCTGCATGGACCTCAACAAGCACGTCTACGTGCAGAAACCCCTCACTTGGTCCGTCGCAGAAGCTCGTGCGCTCGCCAAGCGTTCGAAGGAAGTGAAAGTCGCCACACAGATGGGCAACCAGGGCCATTCGCTCGATGACGCTCGTACCGCCGTCGAGTACGTCTGGTCGGGTGCCATCGGCGAAGTGCGTGAAATTCACATCTGGACCGACCGGCCCGTGGGTTTCTGGCCGCAAGGCGTACCGCGTCCAAAGGCTACAACCGAAACTATTGATGCTGCGAGATGGGATGGCGGAGGCGTGGATGCGCGTCTTGCTGCTGCCATGGCCGCCGGCAATTATCCAATCCCCGAGACACTCTCCTGGGACCTCTTCCTTGGGGTTGGTCCCGTCGTGCCCTACCACCCCGTCTATCACCCGTTCAATTGGCGCGGCTGGGTTGATTGGGGCTGTGGCGCGATCGGCGACATGGGCGCGCACTTGCTCGACGTTTCCAAGTGGGCTCTCAATCTCGGCTTCCCCACCACCATCGAGACCGTTTCCACGCCCTTCAACGGCGTTTCCTTCCCGCACTCCACGCTGACGTTCTACGAATTCCCGGCGCGCGGTAACATGCCGCCCGTGAAGCTCACCTGGTACGACGGCGGACTGATGCCGGGCAAACCAGAAGAGCTCGGCGAGGAGGATTTGATCAAGGAAGGCGGCGCGATTCTCATCGGCAGCAAGGGTAAGCTGATGCACAGCACATATGGCGCGAAGCCGCGGCTGCTTCCCAAGTCGCTCGAGGACTCGGTCGGCAAGCCGCCGCAGAAACTCTCACGTATCCCCGGCGAACAGCATGAAATGAACTGGGTGGATGCCGCGAAAGCCAAAACGGAAGCTTGCTGCCCGTTCAGCTACGCCGCCGAAATGACAGAAGTCATGCTGCTTGGCGTGGTTTCCTTGAAGGCGGGCAAGAAGCTCACATACGACAGCGCCAACATGCGCATAACCAACGTGCCTGAAGCCAATCAGTACCTCAGCCGCGAGTCCCGCACCGGCTGGTAACCTCAGGCTTAGCGATTCCATTCTGCATAGGGGTCCAGCAACGCTGGACCCCGCGTGCAAACAAACTCGCCCAGTGGCACAAGATCCACTTCGAGTTCATGAGCTTGTCTTTGTAGGGTTTTCTGAAGCGGGCCGCTCCGCTGAACACGAACCTAGGCGTCTCATCCCCCCGCGATTGCTCCAATCACCAACAGGGGTTCCTTGCCATTCGCCACTGCCTCCGGCAGCGGTATATCCGTTGGCTCGTGCGACCAATCCTCTTCGCACGCGAAGAATCGCAAAAACGGCCGCCGCTCCTGCGTGACGTGATCCCGTATGGTTCCACGCAGCATGGGGTAGCGGTCCTCCAAGGCATTGAGGACCGAACAAAGCGTCGGCTGGCCCGCCACTTCTACTGACACTTCGTTCCCCACGCGGGCCAGCGTGCGCAAATGCGCCGGAAGCACAACTCGAATCATTTGATTGTCTGCACCTCTACCGACAGCACTGCGGGGAGATCCCTCACTATCGGTGCCCAGTTGTCTCCCGCATCTGCCGAAGCATACACCTGCCCTCCGGTGGTTCCGAAATAAATCCCGCAGGAATCGAGCGAGTCAACCGCCATGGCGTCGCGCAGCACGTTGACGTAGCAATCGCTCTGCGGCAGACCTTTCGTCAGCGCCTCCCACTCGTTGCCTCCGGTGCGGCTACGATACACGCGCAACTTGCCGTCGGGCACAAAGTGCTCCCCGTCACTCTTGATTGGAACGACATAGATCGTTTCCGGCTCGTGCGCGTGAACGTCAATCACGAACCCAAAATCGGTCGGCAGGTTGCCGCTGACCTCTTTCCATTGGTCCCCGGCATTGTCGCTGCGCATCACGTCCCAATGCTTCTGCATGAACAACACGCCGGGCTTGGAACGATGCATGGCCACATGGTGCACGCAGTGCCCAACTTCCGCTTCGGGGTTTGGAATATATTGCGACTTCAGCCCCTTGTTGATCGGCTTCCACGTCGTCCCTCCATCGTCAGTGCGGAACGCCCCCGCCGCTGAAATCGCAGTGTACATTCGCTTCGCATCGGAGGGATCGAGAATGATCGTGTGCAAGCACATTCCGCCGGCGCCGGGCTGCCACTTCGGTCCCGTGCCGTGGCCACGTAGTCCTGCAAGTTCGTGCCACGACTTGCCTCCGTCCTTCGTCCGGAAGATCGCCGCATCCTCCACACCCGCGTACACCGTGTCCGGGTCATGGAGCGATGGCTCGAGATGCCACACGCGCTTGAATTCCCACGGGTGTTGCGTCCCGTCGTACCACTGATGCGTGGTAAGCGGCTTCCCGGTTTCCGCGGAAGTGTCGTAGACGAATTTGTTGCTCTCGCCTTTGGGCATTCCGTCGGGCGTCATTGTCGGCTCGCCCGGCGGAGTCCCCGGCTGTGTCCATGTCTTCCCGCCATCATCCGAGCGCTGAATGATCTGACCGAACCAGCCACTCGTCTGCGACACATATATTCGGTTCGGATCAACCTGAGATCCTTTCACATGGTAAATCTCCCAACCGGCAAAGTGCGGTCCGCTTACCTCCCACTTTTGCCGCTTCCCGTCGGCCGTCAGGATGAATGCACCCTTGCGTGTCCCAACCAATACTCGAACTCCACTCATAGCTTTCTCCTTCTCCTTCGTGATCCATCCACCGCCGCAGGAGCGTGCAGTAATCTCGCCGCGCGCGGCCCGGACATCGTCACTGGCCGAAAGTTGCGGCCCCTCGGAACAGCCTCGCGGAGAGCAATCCGGGCGGGAGACAGTCTGCCATATTACTTGTGAAATGCAAGTCAAAATATGTTAGCTTCGGAACATGGGCAAAAGACGGGCTAAATCCAGGCGCCGGTCGGGGTGTCCCCTGAACGCCTCCGTGGAGATGCTTGGGGACCGCTGGTCCCTGCTGATCATCCGCGACATGATGGTGCGCGGGTGCCGCACCTTCAAGGAATTCCTGCGCTCCGATGAGAGAATTGCCACGAACATCCTCGCGGACCGCCTGGGCCGGCTCGAAGCTCACGGCATAATCTCCTCAAGGAGTGATCCGTCCGACGGGCGGAAACTGAATTACTTCCTCACGCCCAAAGGCATCGAACTTGCGCCCGTGCTTACCGAGATGGTCCTCTGGGCCGCGGCACATGAAGATACCGGCAATCAGGCGCTCGTGCGTTTGATGCAGGAGGACAAAGCAAAGTTCCTAGCAGAGGTGAAGCAGCGCTGTCTGCAGATTTCTGACGAAATCGCAGCCAGAGCCAGGTCAGAACAGCCCCGGCGTATCAAAGGGTAGCCCTACATAATTCTCCGCAAGTGTCGCCGAGGCCGCTCGCGAACTGGTGACATAGTCGAGCTCCGCAAGATGAATCTTGTGCGAGAAGCCATCCTCGTTCGGAAAACGGTGCAGCATCGACGTCATCCACCAGGAAAACCGCTGCGCTTTCCACACCCGCTGCAAGCACCGTTCCCCGTATTGTTCCAAGGCGTCGCGCCGATTGTTCTTGTAATACTCGACCAATCCCCGCGTCAGAACGCGCACGTCCGCTACCGCTAGATTTAGCCCTTTCGCTCCCGTTGGCGGGACAATGTGCGCCGCATCGCCGAGCAGAAACAGCTTCCCGATCTGCATCGGCTCGGCCACAAAACTCCGCATGGGCGTAATTCCCTTCTGCATAATCGGGCCGTCTTTCAACACGAAACCGTCGCGTGTGGCCATGCGCCTGCGCAGTTCTTCCCAGATCCGGTCGTCGGACCAACCATTGATGTCCTCTTCCGGATCGCATTGGAGATACAACCGCGAGATCTCAGGCGAGCGCATGCTCAGCAGGGCGAATCCCCGCTCGTGATAGGTGTAAATCAGTTCTTCTGAGGCAGGAGCCACTCGCGCCAGAATGCCGAGCCACGAAAACGGATAATGTCGCTCATGAATTTTCAATTGTGCTGCCGGGAATGTGGGCCGGGAGATGCCATGGAATCCGTCGCACCCTGCAATGAAGTCGCAGGCGATCTCGTGACTAGCCCCTCCGTATTGATAGCGAATCCGCGGCTGCGCCTCGAAATCTTCAATCTGCATGGCTGCTGCTTCGAAATAAATCGGTGCGTTGTAGTCAATCCTTGCAGCGATGAGGTCCTTAACGACTTCCTGCTGCGCATAAACCGTGATTGATCTGCCCACTAAATCCTGAAAATCAATGCGGTGACCTTGTCCGTCAAAGCGGAGCTCCACTCCGCCGTGCTGCAAGCCTTCCCGGTGCAAACGTTCCCCCACGCCCGAGCCAGTCAGAATTTCCACCGTGCCTTGCTCCAGCACGCCCGCGCGCACACGTGTCTCCACGTACTCGCGCGATTGGCGTTCCAGCACGACTGATTCGATACCTTGCTGATGCAACAGATGGGCAAGGGTCAGCCCCGCAGGCCCCGCTCCAATGATTCCAACTTGTGTGCGCAGAGTTGCCATCCGCAAGTGATCCGACTGGGAGTACCTACGTGAACTTCTCGATCACTCCTCTGGGAACCGGTCGCCCCTTGGCTTTTCCAGATTCTCCCGCCAAACGCACCGTCCACACGCGCTTCTCAATACCTTCCACGGCCAGAGTGTCACCGCGAAACAACTTGTGCTGCACCGTGAAGCTGCTCTTGCCCCACTTCGTCACGCACGAATCCACTTGCACTACGTCGCCAAATGAAGATGGAACAAAAAAGTTGCAACTCGCCTGAACCAGCGGAATCCCCGCAATTTTGTAGTGCCGCAGCATTTCCGCCTTTTTCATGCCCAATGCGCGATGGAAAAGAGCGATCGTGCAGGCGTCAAAATATTCAAAATATCTGGGGAAAAACACAATTCCAAAGGGGTCGCAATCCCCCCACTCAATCTGGATTTCTTTTCGGTTGATGAGCATAGTCGCTGAGGGAACACCCGGCCAATCTGGCACTCGCCGAGTCTAACCCAGACCGCCGTCCCTTGCATCGGGTTTGCTTTTCAGGTGTGCGTTTACGGTAGACTGAGGGCAAGGAAAATTCACAAGCCATGACAAACGCTTACATCTGTGACGCCATTCGCACGCCTATTGGCAGGTACGGCGGCGCGCTTGCCGGCGTCAGAACCGACGACCTTGCCGCCATCCCCATCAAGTCCTTGCTTGAGCGCAATCCACAGGTGGACTGGAACGCACTCGACGATGTCGTCTACGGCTGCGCCAACCAAGCTGGCGAAGACAATCGCAACGTCGCCAGAATGGCGCTTCTGCTCGCGGGTTTGGCGAAGGAAATTTCCGGCTCTACGGTCAACCGTCTCTGCGGCTCCAGCATGGATGCGATTGCGGTTGCTTCGCGTGGCATAAAGAGCGGCGAACTCGATTTGGTGATTGCCGGCGGCGTCGAGAGCATGTCTCGCGCACCCTTTGTGATGGGTAAAGCGGACGCCGCGTTCTCCCGTGGCATGAGGCTGGAAGACACGACCATCGGCTGGCGCTTTGTGAACCCTATTATGAAAGCAAAATTCGGCACCGATGCCATGCCCGAAACGGCGGAGATCGTCGCGGAAGAATACAGCGTGGCCCGCGCGGACCAGGATGCCTTCGCATTTCGCAGCCAGCAACGCACCGCGGAAGCGATGAAAGCAGGCCGCCTTGCGGAAGAGATCGTGCCTGTGCCAATTCCCCAGAAAAAAGGCGATCCTGTCCTTGTCAGCGTTGACGAGCACCCGCGGCCTGACACAACTTTGGAAGCGCTGGCAAAACTGAAAGGCGTCGTCAAGCCCGAGGGCACGGTCACGGCCGGAAATGCTTCCGGCGTAAACGATGGCGCCTGCGCGTTGCTCCTGGCCTCGGAAGAGGCTGCGAAGAAACATGGTCTAACTCCCAAGGCTCGTGTTGTCGCTGCCGCGGCCGCGGGGGTTGCACCACGAATTATGGGAATGGGACCCGTGCCCGCTACGCGAAAAGTCCTGGCAAAAACAGGCCTGACTCTATCGCAAATGGAAATCGTCGAGCTGAACGAAGCCTTTGCCGCGCAAGCTCTGGCGGTGCTTCGCGAACTGGGTCTCCCCGATGATGCGCCCCATGTCAATCCGAACGGCGGCGCTATTGCCATCGGTCATCCGCTTGGCGCCAGCGGCGCTCGCCTCGTGACCACCGCCTTCCATCAGCTTCTGCGCTCCAAAAGCCGGTATGCGCTCTGCACCATGTGTATCGGTGTTGGCCAGGGAATTTCCGTGATTCTTGAGCGCGTTTGATCGAAATCCGCTCATGACGCCTACAGCGAACGTTGATCGCCTGCTGTCCGGTTGCGCAATCACAAACGCCCCTTTGCGTTGTACACTTGCATGCGGATTAAGGACCTTGCGCTTCTGACGACCTAAGCGCGGAGCAGTTCGAGCACATGACTCTCTTGAGCGAACTTTTTTCGTACGCGGAACTGGAACATCTCCTCTCCGATGAATCCCGCGTCCAGGGGATGCTGGAATTTGAGGCCGCCCTGGCCAGGGCCGAAGCTCGCGCAGGCGTGATTCCCCCCGGCGCCGCCGCCAAAATCGCCGAGCATTGCCGTGCCGATCAATTCGACCTTTTTCTGCTCTCAAGGGAAGCTGCACACGCGGGGAATTTGGCCATCCCTTTGGTCAAATCGCTCGCCGAACTTGTCGCGAAACACGATAAGGACGCGGCCCGCTTCGTGCACTGGGGCGCAACCAGCCAGGACGCCATTGACACGGGAATGATCCTCCAGTTACGGGACGGCTTGGCGTTGCTCGGACAGGATTTGCAGCGCCTCAGCGATGCGTTGGTTGCCCTTGCCTCAAAGCATCGCGCCACTCCGGTCGTCGCTCGCACTTGGGTGCAGCAAGCACTCCCCACTACTTTCGGATTCATCGTGGCCGGATGGCTGGATGCCGTGCTCCGCCACCGACGCCGTCTCATCGAGCTTCGCCCACGCGTCCTGTCACTGCAGTTCGGGGGCGCCGTCGGAACTTTGGCGGCACTCGCAGGCCGCGGCCCCGATGTCGCCAAAGCGCTCGCAGAGGAACTGAAACTCTCCCTGCCTGCCGCTCCCTGGCATTCCCATCGCGATCGCATGGCCGAGGCTGCCACGTTTCTCGGTCTTGTCACCGGCACGCTTGGCAAAATCGCCCGCGACATTTCGCTCCACTCCCAGACCGAAGTTGCCGAGTTGTTCGAGCCTTCGGGTGAGGGCCGCGGCGGCTCCTCAACCTTGCCGCACAAACGGAATCCGGTGACCTGTGCCATTGTCCTGTCGGCCTCGACAGGTGTCCCCGGCCTCGTTAGCACCATGCTTACGGCAATGCCTCAGGAGCATCAGCGCGGCCTGGGCGGCTGGCATGCCGAATGGGAAACTCTGCCGGAAATTCTTCGCCTCGCCGGCGGAGCATTGCATCACCTGGCGGACATGTTGCCGCATCTCGTCGTGGACACTGCGCGCATGCGCGAGAACCTGGACGCAACTCGCGGCCTGATTTTTGCCGAAGCTGTCGCGATGGCCCTCGCCGACCGCATGGGCAAGATCCCGGCGCACATGCTCCTCGAAGCCGCTTGCAAAAAGGCCCAAGCCGAAAAGCACCAATTAAAGGAAATCTTGCGCGAAGATCCCGGGCTCCGCGGCCATCTTACTCCCGCAGATTTGGAGAGCCTCTTCGACGCGCGAAACTATCTGGGGAGCGCCGACAAGTTTGTGCAGCAGGTGCTCGCCCAAGTCCACGAATTCCCGCGCGTTTCTTGATCGCGCAAGAGGATTCTTACCATGCCCTTTGCCAAACTTCCGGATGTCCAGCTGTATTACGAATGGTCGGGCCCCGAAAACTCTCCTGTACTTCTGTTCTCCAATTCCTTGGGCACGCACTTGCACATGTGGGACCTGCAACTTGAAGAATTCACAAGACATTTCCGAGTGCTCCGTTACGACACTCGCGGCCACGGCCAATCCGGTGTCTCCCCTGGTTCATACTCCATCAAGCAACTCGGCCGGGACGTGGTCGGCCTTCTCGACTCTTTGCACATTGACCGCATCCATTTCTGCGGCCTTTCCATGGGCGGGATGATTGGAATGTTTCTCGGTGCCAACGCGGCAAAACGTCTGAACAAGTTAGTGCTCTGCAATACCGCCGCAAAAATCGGCACTGCGAAAACCTGGAATACTCGCATTCAGACAGTGAAAAAGGGTGGAATGAAAGCGGTCGCGAGTGGCGTAATCGAACGCTGGCTGACCCCCAGTTATCGGTCCGCACACCCTGCAACGACGCAAGCCGCGCTGGCAATGCTGGAGACCGCCAACCCCAAGGGCTATGTGGCCTGTTGCGCTGCGGTTCGCGACATGGATCAGCGGAAGAGTCTGTCGAAGATTCGCGTCCCCTGCCTCGTTCTGACGGGCGCGCAAGATCCTGTGACTCCGCCCACGGATGCGCACTTCTTGACGCAACATATTCCCGGCGCAAAATACGCCGAGGTACCCGCTGCACATCTCTCGAACATCGAGGCGCGCGAGGATTTTAACCGCCACGTCCTGCAATTTCTCTTGGCCTGAAGGAGCCCGCGATGGATGAACGCAAGCGCTACGAGAAGGGCATGAAGGTGCGCCGCGCGGTCTTGGGCGAAGGGCATGTCGCGCGGGCGAAGTCGCGCGAAAACGAATTCAATGCCCCATTTCAAGACCTCATTACGCGCTATGCCTGGGGAGAGATTTGGTCTCGCCCGGGTCTTCCGCGCAAAACGCGTAGCTTGATCACAATCGGGATGATGGTGGCCTTGAATCGGTCCGAAGAACTTCGTTTGCACTTACGCGCCGCGGCCAGCACGGGTGTGACCCGCAAGGAAATCCGGGAAGTTCTGCTCCAAGCTGCCGTCTATTGCGGCGTGCCGGCCGCGAACAACGCTTTCCACATCGCGGAAGAAGTCTTTGCGGAACCCGGGAAGTGAACGCCCCACCGTCCACGCCGGAACCAGGTGTTCTCTCAGCTCACCCGGGACGCAATTCCAATCGAGAGAAAGCACGGCTCTTGCCAATTGCTTGCCGGACGATTCCATGAATCCGCAAATCTGTCTAACCCCACGACGGGATCCAAGCATCTGGATTCGTGTCATGTCTAAAGAATCAGTCTCCACGCAAAGTGTTGCGCGAGGCATGCGGAAATGTTCGGATATGCATCCAAGATGAGTGTGTTGTTCAGGATTGGCACAAACCCGCAATCTGCGCGTCCCGATTTCAATCACTTGGCCTGGCACAGCTCGTGCTCCTACCACTTCGACTAGGTCTATCGGCCACGAGGAACTGTCACGGAATCTATGATGCTCATCCGAGTTCGCAATCGAGCTTGCTCTTTCTGGCGGGAACACGGTGAAAAGTGAATCCAGTCACGTGTGAAATCCTGACCCGGCGTATTAGACAGCTGGGCTACCTTCCAGCCATGCCTGCGCTGCTCACTTCCCTCTGCGACACTCTTAGCCAAAGCCCTCAGCAAGTGGACGTCGACAAAGTGGTTCAGGCCATCTCCTTCGACATATCCCTCGTGGCGCAGTGTCTTCGCATGGCAAACTCCACTCTCTACCACCAACGAGGAGATGTCACGACAGTACGGGATGCTGTTTTCACCCTCGGTCTCTGGCGCATTCGCGACTTGGCATTTTCGTGCAGCTTGCCGTTGATGTTCGCAGGCCTTGATTGTGCCGTTCCGAAGGATGCTTTTTGGCGCCATGCTTTAGGAACGGCCGTGGTGGCGCAGAAGCTGGTAGCGGATTTCTCGCGTTCGACAAATGAGCAGACTTATCTTTGCGGCCTCCTCCACGACATCGGCATTCTCATCAACGCGCTTCTCTTCACCGATGACTTCCACGACGTCATGGAGGAGGCCGTCAAGGAACATTCGTCCGTCGCCATGATCGAGCAGCGCGTCATGGGCTTCACGCACGCGGAAAGCGGCCGGATTGCTGCCGAATTGTGGAAACTACCCCTGGAAGTGGCCGAAACGATTGAATTCCATCATCACCCGGAAGACCAGAAAACCAACAACGAAGTCACGGTGGTTGTGCAGGCGGCCAATCAGCTCTGCTGGCAAAATGGCCTCGGCTACGGTTACGAGCTGGCGAAACACGAGCGCGCTTCCCCTGAGTTCATCTGGGGAAGACTCACCGACAAATTTCCGCGGGCAAGCCGCTATACGGGCGAACAGTACGCGGGTATCTTGGAATCCCATCTGGCGGCGGCTCGCCACCTGGCCGACCAGGTGTTCGGCAAAGCCGCCGGGCCCCGGGAGGAACCTGCGCGCCCGGATTACGCGCTTAATCGTTGAAGACGTTGGCGCGAAGCGTGTACGAGCTCAGCACCTTCATGTAGTTGCCGCGCTCGAAAGCGCTCGGGTCTGCCACCGCGCCGTGGCTCATGCTGCCGCACATCTGCTGAACGGAACTGTACTCATGTTCGTCCAGCCAGCGGTTCACTTCGGACAGAACGTGCGCGGCATGTTGCACGCCGTTGCGCAGCAGCGCCGAGGTCATGAACGCCACCCGCGCCCCCGCGAGGATGCACTTGATGACGTCGCGCGAGCTGTGCACTCCCCCGGTAATCCCGAGATCAGCGCGAACATGGCCGAACAAGATCGCGGTCCAGTGCAGCCGCAACAATAGCTCCTCCGGCCGGCTCAATGTCAGGGTCGGCGTGACCTCCAGCTGATCGATGTCAAAATCCGGCTGGTAGAAGCGGTTGAATAGAACGATCCCATCCGCGCGCACTTCGTCAAACCGCACGCCCATGTTCGCCGGCGCGCTGAAGAATTGTGATAGCTTCACAGCCACGGGAATCCGGATGCTGTGCTTCAGATGCCGCACCAAATCAATGTATTCCTGCTCGACTTCGCTTCCGCTGACCGCCGGGTCCGTGGCGATGGAATAAATGTTGAGTTCAATGGCATCGGCGCCGGCTTCTTCCATCAGCCGCGCATACTGCAGCCATCCCCCGTCCGAAGAGCCGTTCAGGCTGGCAATGATGGGAATGCCCACGCCTTCCTTGGCCTGCCGGATTAACTCCAAATAACCGTCAGGACCAAGGTTGTACGTTTGCAGGTCGGGGAAGAAATTTGTCGATTCGGGGAAGCTCTCCGTGCCTCGGCTTAGGTCAGAGTCAACCGAAAGGCTCTCCAGTTGGAGCTGTTCCTCGAAGAGAGATGGGAGGACCACCGCTGCAAGGCCCTGGTCTTCCAGGCGCTTGATGTTATCTACAGACTCGCACAATGGCGAGGCGGACGCGATCAGTGGGCACTTGAGAGTCATGCCCAAATATCTTGTGGTAAGGTCGCTCATTCCTCGTCCCCTCCCTTCTTCACGGGTTCCGGCGAGGATTCAGGTTCTTGCGGCGCGATATGCGGCGTCTCGGAACGTCCCGGCATGGCCGCGCGATTCGCGTATACGCGCCATTCGCGCTCGACGTCGTCCTGTGCCAGCTTCAGCAGTTCGCGCGCCGCTTCCGGATCGCTGCGTAGAAGCATCGTGTAGCGCGCTTCCTGATACGCATACTGTTTGAGCGGGATGCTCGGCGCCCTGGAGTCGAGCAAGAAGGGATTCTTGCCTTCCAGGCGCAGGGCCGGATTGTAGCGCATCAGCGGCCAGTACCCGCTCAGCACCGCCTTCTTTTGCTGCTCCAGGCCGAAGACCATGTCGTAGCCGTGAGCGATGCAATGGCTGTACGCGATGATGATCGAAGGCCCGTCGTGAGCCTCTGCCTCAAGGAACGCTTTGATCGTGTGTGTGTCGCTCGAGCCCATCGCCACCCGCGCGACGTACACGTAGCCATAACTTACGGCTTCCATCGCCAGGTCTTTCTTTCCCATGCGCTTTCCGCCCATGGCGAACTTCGCCACTGCCGCCCGGGGTGTGGCCTTGGACATTTGTCCGCCCGTGTTGGAATAGACTTCCGTATCCAAGACGAGCACGTTCACGTTCCGCCCCGATCCCAAAACGTGATCCAGCCCGCCGAACCCGATGTCGTAGGCCCAGCCGTCTCCGCCCACAAGCCACACGCTTTTCCGAACCAGGCTGTCGGCCACTGCAAGTAGCTCCTTCGCCTGAGGTGACGCGATGCTTTGCAACTTCGCCTTCAGCTCTGCTACTCGCTGCCGCTGTTCCTGGATACCGGTTTCTTTCTTCTGGTCGGCTTCCAGCAGGCCCTTGACGAGCACATCGCCAAGCTGCCCGCTCAACCGGGTCAACAACTCACGCGCGTAGTGATTCTGATGATCGACGGCGAGCCGCATCCCCAATCCGAACTCCGCGTTGTCTTCAAATAGCGAGTTCGACCACGTCGGGCCACGGCCGTCTCCGTTCTTCGCGTATGGCGTCGTCGGCAAATTGCCACCATAGATGGAAGAGCATCCCGTCGCGTTGCCAATCATCAAGCGGTCGCCAAACAACTGCGTCAGCAGCTTGACGTACGGCGTCTCGCCGCAACCCGCGCATGCGCCCGAGAACTCAAATAGCGGTTCGAGCAACTGCGAATCCTTCACCTGCGCGTGCGACAACCGGTTGCGGTCAAATTCTGGCAGCGATAGGAAGAATTCCCAGTTCTTGCTTTCGGGTGCGCGCAGCGGGGCTTGCGGCTCCATGTTGATGGCTTTGTGCTTCACTTCGGTCTTGCTCTTCGCCGGACAAATCTCGACGCACAGCTTGCAGCCCGTGCAATCCTCCGGCGCTACTTGCAGCGTGTAGCGCATGGTCTCAAACTCGCGCCAGCGCGGTTTCGCGGACTTGAACGTCTCCGGCTTATTGTTGAGCAGCGAGGAATCGTAGACCTTCGCGCGTATTACCGCGTGTGGGCAAACCAGCACGCACTTGCCGCACTGGATGCAGAGTTCCTCATCCCAGACCGGAATCTCCTGGGCGATATTGCGCTTCTCCCACATCGCCGTGCCCGTGGGGAACGTCCCATCGATGGGCATCGCACTGACTGGAAGCGAATCGCCGTTCCCGGTGACAATTGTGCCGAGCACGTCGCGCACAAACTTGGGTGCCTTAGGCGAAACCGCCGGCAACATGTCGAATGTCGCGCTAACTTTCTCCGGTACCCTAACTTCGTGCAGGTGCGCGAGCGCCCGATCCACGGCAGCGAAATTCTTCTGGACTACGGCTTCGCCGCGCTTGCCGTAGGTATCCTGAATAGCCTGCTTGATCGCAGCGATAGCCTCCTCGCGTGGCAAGATGCCGCTAATCGCAAAGAAACAGGTCTGCATGATGGTGTTGATGCGGCTGCCCATCGCCGCCTCGCGCGCCACGCGGTAGCCGTCAATCACGAAAAAGCGCAGCTTCTTCTTGATGATCGTTTCCTGTACCTGTCGCGGAATGTGGTTCCAGATTTCGTTGGGGCCAAAAGGCGCATTCAGCAGGAATGTCGCGCCGTTCGCTGCCCCAGCAAGCATGTCGAGCCGATCAAGGAACTGGAACTGGTGGCAAGCAACAAAGTTCGCTTTCGTGATTAGGTACGTCGAGCGGATTGGGTCGGGACCGAATCGCATGTGTGATACGGTGACCGTGCCGGCCTTCTTCGAGTCGTAGACGAAATACCCTTGCGCGAAATTGCTGGTGCCCTTTCCGATAATTTTGATGGAGTTCTTGTTCGCCCCGACCGTGCCGTCGGAACCCAGCCCGTAGAAAAGGCCGCGAACGGTGCGCGGATCCTCCGTCGAAAAGTCAGGATCGTACGCCAGGCTCGTGTGCGTTACGTCGTCCACAATCCCGACCGTGAAATGATTCTTCGGCGCCGCCTTTTTCAGTTCGTCCAGGACCGCCTTGGCCATCGCCGGCGTGAATTCCTTCGACGAAAGTCCATAGCGCCCGCCGATGATGCGAGGTATCCCAGAGCCTGGCTTCGCCGCATACCGTTCCATGTACGTCGTCATCACGTCTTGGTAG
>DASPTY010000080.1:0-2350 GCA_035623175.1 Candidatus Limnocylindrales bacterium
CTGGACGTCGTCGGGCCGGTCACGTACAACTCGCCGCTGGGATGGAACGCCAGGTGATACGCGGCAACAGACGGCTCCAGCGTTGCAAACACAAAAACCTCGCGCGTGGGACTGATCTTGAAGATGGTTCCGCTGCGGTCGCCAACGAAGAGATTCCCCGTGCGATCGAACGCCAATCCCGTGGCAATGCCCATCCCTTCGATCCATTGCTCGACCCGGCCTTCGTGTCCTACGCGGTGAATCGTGCCGTCGTGCCGGCAGGAGACGAACAGGTCGCCATTCTTTCCAATTGCAAGTCCAGTGGGATTCACAAGTGAAGTCACAAACGGTTTTACGGCGTAGTTGGGGCCAATTTTGTAAAGCGATACAGGGACGCGCTGCCCGCGCGGTCCGCTGAAGGTCACGTAAATATTCCCCTGGGCGTCCACGGCCGGATTCGATACTGGATGCAGGTTGTCTGCGATCTGATACGCGACCGCGACGGGAAATGGCTGGCTCTCGCTTTTCGAATTGATGACTTGGAGCGTGTTGCCCGAAGGATTTTCCGGTACCCGCGCCACCAACCGGTTGTTGCTGGACAGGGACAATGGCGCGTCGGTCTCCCCGAATCGCACCACCGGGCGCGCCCCATGCCGCGAGGTAAATCCGCTGCCGTAGATGGTGATTTCCCCGCCGGGAATCGCCGCCGCCGGCTCGATTCGCTCGATGTGCGGCACGCCGTTCTTCTCAGCCGTGCTTCCAAAACCCAATTTCATAGCAAATGAAAGTGTAACGCGAGACGCAGGCAAATGGCAGCATACACGCCGGCCATCCAGTCGTCCGCCATGATGCCCCAGCCGCCTGGGAGTTTCTCCAGCCGCCGGCAAGGGAAGGGTTTCGAAATGTCAAAAAGCCGGAACAGCAGGAATCCGGAAAGCAGGTATTTCCAGTTCAAAAGGCTCATGCCGGTGTACAGCGCAAACATCTCGGCATCGGGGGCATGCAAGAAAGTGGAAGGAGCGGTCAGTGGAACCAACCCCAGGAGCAGCGCCAAATGCACGCCGGAGACTTCATCAATCACCACATACTGGGGATCCTTCACGCCTGCGAGTTGCGCCACCTCGTTGCTCGCCTTCACCCCAAGAAAAGCCAACGTCAGCAATACCACCGCAGAAGGTGCCAGCAAGAGCACGGTCCCAGCCGTACCTGACAGCAACGGTGCATCCACACCTAAGCCAAAAGTAAGACCTTTTCCCACCAAGAGGCCCACCCAGATGAACCAACTGAATGGGTGCGAGATTACGGCGATGGCCACTCCGACCAGCGAGCCCCACGTTCCGGGCCCAGGCTTCAGGTAGCCCGCTCCAAGCGCCGTGGCGATGGCGTAGGCGAACCGCGGTCTCCCCACCGTGGGCGCAGCGGATTCTTTAGTGGATGGATTCATCTGGTTTGTGCGAACCTTCGCGAAGCGCGCGCCGCTCCGGTTCGAGAATCTCTTCCTCGTCGAAAATCGGCTCAGACACGACGTATTTTTCCGCCGACCAGGCGCCCAGGTCCAGCAACCGGCAGCGCTCCGAGCAGAACGGAAAATCCGCGTTCTTCTCCGAATCGGTGGGCGTCTTGCAGATGGGACAATTGTGCTTCATCGCGAAGAATGAGTTTTACCACAGAGACCACTGAGAGCACAGAGCAAAGACTGCAAAACTACCCGAGGACCCGCAGCGGCGCACCCGTCGCGATGCGGGTGAGCTTCTCCGTCGGGGCCGCTGCCGCAAAGCCGGGAGCGGGCAGCGCCGGTCGCGGATGAATCTCCACGACGCGCCCAATGAGGTCATACGCATCTGTCTTCGTAATCTCCACCCTGGCCACATCTCCCGCCATCGCCAATTCGCCATTCTGCAGCTCAATGTCCGTCAGGTACAGCTTCCCGTCAATATCCGGCGCCATGCTTTCAAGCCGTGCTTCCCACACCAGCGGGTTGTCCTTCGACGGTCCCTCGACGAGCGCGGTCTGCGTGCATCCCTTGAATGCGCGCAGCTTCTTCCGCGATATTTTCCGCTGGAGCGCCATCAATCGCGTGCGCCGCTCTGCGATGGTTTCCGCATCAACCTTGTCTTCCAGCGAGTGACTGGCCGCATTATCCACGTCGGAATACTCGAACACTCCCATCCAATCGAGTTCCGCGGCGGCCACGAATTGGTAAAGCTCCTCGAAGTCGGCCTTGGTCTCCCCGGGGAAACCCACGACGAAGCTGGTGCGCAGCGCGACACCGGGAATCGTGGTGCGCATGCGGCCGAGCAATTTCAGGAAGGCGTCGCCGTTCGATCCGCGCTTCATGCGTGCCAGGACGTCGCGGCTCGCATGCTGCAAC